>NZ_JBSFTU010000013.1:0-137100 GCF_053591435.1 Streptomyces sp. NPDC003027 | reverse complement strand
GATCCGTCCCCTCGGCCCTGGCGGGCCTGGGGAGACCCCATGCACCAGACCCCGCTCCCTGATCCGGCCTGATCCAAACGAAAGACCCTAGGCGAGTCCGTACACCCGCCGCGCGTTGCCCGCCGCGATCATGGCGGCGACGCGCTGCGCGTCCGTACGGGACCAGGCGCCGTCGCCCACCCACTCGCCGAGCACGCGGTCGAGCGCGCCGCGGAAGACGCTCGCGGCGACGACGTGGAGCTCGGGCAGGCCTTGGGCGCCGCTGGAGAAGAGCAGCTTGCCGAAGGGCGCCAGCTCCAGGATCTCGGCCAGCAGGGCGGCGGCGCGGGCCCCGGTCCGGGCGAGGACGGGGGCGAGGTCGGCGTACACGTGCGGGAAGGCCTGGGTCAGCTGCGCCGCCTGGCGGTGGTACGGGTATCCGTGCAGCAGCACGAGGTCGGTGCCGAGGCCGCTGGTGGACGCCGCGAAGCCGGCGAGCCGGGCCGGGTCCTCGGCCCCCGCCTGCAACTGGAGCGGACGCCCGGAGGCGACGGCGATCCAGAGCAGATGGCGCAGCAGTACGGGGTCGGTGAGCCGGCCCCCGGCCGGTCGCCGGGCCAGCCACCGGCCCGCCGCCCCGCGCACCTCTCCGGGCCCCGGCGGATCGGACGCGTACACGAGCCCTCCGCGCACCGCCGCGACCGAGGTGAAGGCGACGGCGGTCGCGGCCGCGCCGTGGACGGCCTCGGAGAGGTTGGCCAGCAGCGCGTCCACGGTCCCCGAGGTGTCGGCGACCTGTTCGGCGAGCGGCTCCAGACGGACGATCTCATGGGCGTCGGCGGCGGCCGCGGCGGCGATCTCGGCGGGCCCTGTCAGGTCGCCCGGCAGCCCGGTGTCCACCAGATAGGTGGAGATCCCCGAGGCGCGCAGCAGTCGGCGCCCGGTCTCCAGAACGCCCAGCTCCCGGCGGCGGGCGAGATAGCGGGCCGGCGGGCAGTGCGGTTCCAGACCGAGCAGCGGCGGGCACCAGCGGCGTACCGCGAAGCCGGTCTGGGTGTCGAAGAAGGTGGTGCCGGGCGCGGCGGGCCCGGCGGCCACTGCGAGACCGGCCTCGAAGGTGCCGAGGCCGAGCTCCGTGCGGAGCACCCCGTGGCAGTGCTGGTCCACCAGGTTCGGGGTCTCGATCATTCGGGGGCTCCCTGTGTGGACGTGCTTCCACACGTCCTAACGGGTGAGCCCCGCGCAAGGTTGTTGCTTTTGTGACAAGCGAGGGGGCCCGCTCATTTGTTGGACGGGCCGCCGATCTGGATGCCCGCCATCCGGGTCCACTCGTAGGGGCCGGTGACGACCTTCGCGGCGAACTCGCCGTCGAACTCGTCGTGAAGGGTGAGACCGGCCTTCTCGGCGGCCTGCTGGGCGACGGGGTACGAGGGGGCGACGAGGTCGCCCCAGCCGCCGTCCTCGCCCACGAGGACGATCCGGGTGCCCATCTGGCCGATGTAGGCGAGCTGCCCCTCGGCGCCGCCGTGCTTCCGCGAGAACGCCTGGATCTGCCGGGCGAGCTTGGCCGCCTTGCGCTCTGCCTGCTTGGTGTCTGCCATGAACAGGATGCTACCGAGCGGTAGAGACACTGGCGACGGCCGGGCACGTGGTCTTGCCCACGCGCTCCGGCCGTTGTCGAAGGGGCCCGCGGCCCCGGTGCCGCTACCGCAGGAAGGGGTCCACCGCGACCGCCACGAAGAGCAGCGAGACATAGGTGATCGACCAGTGGAAGAGGCGCATCTCCTTGAGCTTCGCGCCCGTCGCGCCGGCCTTCGCGCGGTTCAGCAGCGCGTGCGCCTCCCAGAGCCACCAGCCACCCGTCAGCAGCGCCACGGCGGTGTAGAACCAGCCCGTGTAGCCGAGCGGCGTGAGCAGCAGCGAGACGGCGACCATCACCCAGCTGTAGAGGACGATCTGCTTGGCGACGACCCTGTTGGAGGCGATCACCGGGAGCATGGGCACGCCCACGCGCGCGTAGTCCTCCTTCACCTTCATCGACAGCGGCCAGTAGTGCGGCGGCGTCCAGAAGAAGATGACCATGAAGAGGATGACCGCGGCCCAGGACATCGAGTCGGTCACGGCCGACCAGCCGATGAGGACCGGCAGACAGCCGGCGATGCCGCCCCAGACGATGTTCTGCGCGGTCCGCCGCTTGAGGATCATCGTGTAGACCACGACGTAGAAGAGCAGCGCGCCGAGCGAGAGGGCGGCGGAGAGCCAGTTGACCAGGAGGCCGAACCAGAGCGTGGAGACGACGGCGAGGGTGAGGCCGAAGACCAGGCCCTCACGCGGCGACACCATGCCGGTGACCAGGGGGCGCTGGGAGGTGCGGTCCATCAGCGCGTCGATGTCGCGGTCGATGTACATGTTCAGCGCGTTGGCGCCGCCCGCCGACAGATAACCGCCGAGGCAGGTGGCGAGCACCAGCCACAGGTTCGGCACGCCCTGCTCGGCGAGGAACATCACCGGGACGGTGGTGATGAGCAGCAGCTCGATGATCCGCGGCTTGGTCAGCGCCACGAATGCCTTGACGCGAGCTCCGAACGGCCGATGGCCCCCCGGGCTGGGAGTCAAGACGACCCCTGCGGGTCGGGACTCGACGGCCGTCACGCACACCCCTGACAGAGAGTTTTCCCAGCAAGCTCCCCGGTGAAGGCGGGGTGAAGACTTGCGCGTACCACGCCACTCTAGACGTTGCCCATACGCCGATCTTCGCGGGGGTGGGGTCGTGTTGAGGACGCTCGTTCCCCGCTGTTCCGGCCGTCCGTCCCACGCTGTGGACGGCTGTGGGGAGGCGAAGTGACAGAGTCACCCGCACTCTTGTCGTATCCGCTCATTTGAGGGGCTGCACTCGAAAAGATGGGCGTTCTGTCGGGGGTAGGCTCGACAGCGCCGGTACACCCTCAGTCACCGGCTTATGCAGACATGTGGAGAGGAGCCCTGACTCAGGGTGAGCACTAAGCCGACCACCACAGACCTCGAGTGGACCGAATTGGACCAGCGGGCCGTGGACACCGCCCGCATCCTGGCCGCGGACGCCGTACAGAAGGTCGGCAACGGCCATCCTGGTACGGCCATGAGCCTGGCCCCCGCCGCGTACACCCTCTTCCAGAAGGTGATGCGCCACGATCCGGCCGACCCGGAGTGGGTGGGGCGCGACCGGTTCGTCCTGTCCGCCGGGCACTCGTCCCTGACCCTGTACACCCAGCTGTACCTGGGCGGCTTCGGTCTTGAGCTGGACGACCTGAAGGCGTTCCGCACCTGGGGCTCGAAGACGCCGGGCCACCCGGAGTACGGCCACACCGCGGGCGTGGAGACGACGACCGGCCCGCTCGGCCAGGGTGTCGCCAACGCCGTGGGCATGGCGATGGCCGCCCGCTACGAGCGCGGTCTGTTCGACCCGGAGGCGGCCCCCGGCACCTCCCCCTTCGACCACCACGTCTACGTGATCGCCGGTGACGGCTGCCTCCAGGAGGGCATCTCCGCGGAGGCGTCCTCGCTGGCCGGCCACCAGAAGCTGGGCAACCTGATCCTGCTGTGGGACGACAACCACATCTCGATCGAGGGCGACACCGAGACGGCCGTGTCCGAGGACACGATGAAGCGGTACGAGGCCTACGGCTGGCACGTCCAGCGCGTCGAGCCGAAGGCCGACGGCGACCTGGACCCGGCCGCCCTGTACGCGGCGATCAAGGCCGCCGAGGCCGAGACCGAGCGTCCGTCGTTCATCGCGATGCGTTCGATCATCGCCTGGCCGGCCCCGAACGCGCAGAACACCGAGGCCGCGCACGGCTCGGCGCTGGGCGACGAGGAGGTCGCGGCCACCAAGCGCGTCCTCGGCTTCGACCCGGAGCGCACCTTCGAGGTCTCCGACGAGGTCATCGGCCACACGCGGGCGCTGGGCGACCGCGGCCGCGAGGCGAAGGCCGCCTGGGAGAAGTCGCTCGCCGAGTGGCGTACGGCCAACCCGGAGCGGGCCGCCGACTTCGACCGGATCCAGGCCAACGAGCTGCCCGAGGGCTGGGAGTCGAAGCTCCCGGTGTTCGAGGCGGGCAAGGGTGTGGCCACCCGTGCCGCGTCCGGCAAGGTCCTCCAGGCGCTCGGCGCGGTGATCCCGGAGCTGTGGGGCGGCTCCGCCGACCTGGCGGGCTCGAACAACACCACGATCGACAAGACGTCCTCGTTCCTCCCCGAGGGCAACCCGCTGCCGGAGGCCGACCCGTACGGCCGCACGATCCACTTCGGCATCCGCGAGCACTCCATGGCCGCGGAGATGAACGGCATCGCGCTGCACGGCAACACCCGTATCTACGGCGGCACCTTCCTGGTGTTCTCCGACTACATGCGCAACGCCGTGCGCCTGTCCGCGCTGATGCACCTGCCGGTGACGTACGTGTGGACGCACGACTCCATCGGTCTGGGCGAGGACGGTCCGACGCACCAGCCGGTCGAGCACCTGGCCTCGCTGCGCGCCATCCCCGGGCTGAACATCGTGCGCCCGGCGGACGCCAACGAGACCGCCATCGCCTGGCGCGAGATCATGAAGCGCCACACGCGGGAGTTCGGCAAGGGCGCCCCGCACGGTCTGGCGCTGACCCGCCAGGGTGTGCCGACGTACGCGCCGAACGAGGGCACCGCCAAGGGCGGTTACGTCCTGGTCGACGCGGACGGCGGCGACGCGCAGGTCGTGCTGATCGCCACCGGCTCCGAGGTGCACCTGGCCGTCGAGGCGCGGGAGCGGCTCCAGGCGGAGGGGGTCCCGACGCGGGTCGTCTCGATGCCTTCGGTGGAGTGGTTCGAGGAGCAGGACCAGGGGTACAAGGACGCCGTCCTGCCGCCGTCCGTCAAGGCGCGGGTGGCCGTCGAGGCCGGTATCGGTCTCACCTGGCACAAGTACGTCGGTGACGCCGGCCGGATCGTCTCGCTGGAGCACTTCGGCGCTTCGGCGGACGCCAAGGTCCTCTTCCGCGAGTTCGGGTTCACCCCCGAGGCCGTCGCCGCCGCCGCGCGGGAATCCCTCGCCGCCGCCACGCGCTGACGCCCATACGTACGACTTAATGGAGATGCAACTCTCATGACAGACGCTCTCAAGCGCCTCTCCGACGAAGGCGTCGCGATCTGGCTGGACGACCTCTCGCGTCAGCGGATCACCTCCGGCAACCTGGCCGAGCTGATCGACCAGCAGCACGTGGTGGGTGTCACCACCAATCCGTCGATCTTCCAGAAGGCCATCTCGGAGGGGCACGGCTACGACCAGCAGCTGGCCGACCTCGCCGCCCGCAAGGTGACCGTCGAAGAGGCCATCCGCATGATCACGACGGCGGACGTCCGTGACGCCGCCGACATCCTGCGTCCGGTCTTCGACGCGACCGACGGCCAGGACGGCCGGGTCTCCATCGAGGTCGACCCGCGCCTGGCGCACCACACCAGGGCCACCGTCGCGGAGGCCAAGCAGCTGGCGTGGCTGGTCGACCGGCCCAACACGCTCATCAAGATCCCGGCCACCGAGGCGGGTCTCCCGGCGATCACCGAGGTCATCGGCCTCGGCATCAGCGTCAACGTCACGCTGATCTTCTCGCTGGAGCGTTACCGCAAGGTCATGGACGCCTACCTCGCCGGTCTGGAGAAGGCCAAGGAGCGCGGCCTGGACCTCTCCAAGATCCACTCCGTGGCGTCCTTCTTCGTCTCCCGGGTGGACTCGGAGATCGACAAGCGTCTGGACGCCATCGGTACGGACGAGGCCAAGGCGCTCAAGGGCAAGGCCGCTCTCGCCAACGCCCGCCTCGCCTACCAGGCGTACGAAGAGGTCTTCTCCTCGGACCGCTGGGCCGCGCTCGACAAGGCGCACGCCAACAAGCAGCGTCCGCTGTGGGCCTCGACCGGTGTGAAGGACCCGGCGTACAAGGACACGCTGTACGTCGTGGACCTGGTCGCGCCCGGCACGGTCAACACCATGCCGGAGGCGACGCTGGAGGCCACCGCCGACCACGGCGAGGTCACCGGTGACACCGTGCGCGGCACCTACGAGCAGTCGCGCGCCGAGCTGGACGCCGTGGAGAAGCTCGGCATCTCCTACGACGACGTGGTGCAGCTGCTCGAGGACGAGGGCGTCGAGAAGTTCGAGGCGTCCTGGAACGACCTGCTCAAGTCGACCGAGGCGGAGCTTGAGCGCCTCGCACCTTCGGAGGCGTAAGCACCTTGAGCGCAGTCCACGGAGCCAACCCGCTCCGTGACGCCGCAGACCGACGGCTCCCGCGCATCGCGGGGCCGTCGGGCCTGGTGATCTTCGGCGTCACGGGCGATTTGTCCCGTAAGAAGCTGATGCCCGCCGTCTACGACCTGGCCAACCGCGGTCTGCTGCCGCCGGGCTTCGCGCTCATCGGCTTCGCCCGGCGCGAGTGGCAGAACGAGGACTTCGCGCAGGAGGTCCACGACGCGGTCGAACAGCACGCGCGCACCCCGTTCCGCGAGGAGGTGTGGCAGCAGCTGATCCAGGGGATGCGCTTCGTCCAGGGCGACTTCGACGACGACGACGCCTTCGAGCAGCTGAAGTCCACCATCGAGGAGCTGGACAAGGCGCAGGGCACCGGAGGCAACTTCGCCTTCTACCTCTCCGTGCCGCCGAAGTTCTTCCCGCTCGTCGTCCAGCAGCTGAAGAAGCATGGCCTGGCCGACCAGAAGGACGGCTCCTGGCGCCGCGCGGTCATCGAGAAGCCCTTCGGTCACGACCTCGTCTCCGCCAAGGAGCTCAACGAGGTCGTCCACGAGGTCTTCCCGCCCGAGGCGGTCTTCCGGATCGACCACTACCTGGGCAAGGAGACCGTCCAGAACATCCTGGCGCTCCGCTTCGCCAACACCCTCTTCGAGCCGATCTGGAACCGGTCCTACGTCGACCACGTGCAGATCACCATGGCCGAGGACATCGGCATCGGCGGTCGCGCCGGCTACTACGACGGCATCGGGGCCGCCCGTGACGTCATCCAGAACCACCTCCTCCAGCTGCTCGCGCTGACCGCGATGGAGGAGCCCGCCTCCTTCGACGCGGACGCGCTCGCGGCCGAGAAGACCAAGGTCCTCGGCGCGGTGAAGCTGCCGAAGGACCTGGGCACCTCGACCGTGCGGGCCCAGTACGCGGCCGGATGGCAGGGCGGCGCGAAGGCCGTCGGCTATCTCCAGGAGGACGGTATCGACCCCAAGTCGAAGACCGACACCTACGCGGCCATCAAGCTGGAGATCGACAACCGCCGGTGGGCGGGCGTCCCCTTCTATCTCCGTACCGGCAAGCGGCTCGGCCGCCGTGTCACCGAGATCGCGGTCGTCTTCCAGCGCGCCCCGCACTCCCCCTTCGACTCCACGGCCACGGAGGAGCTGGGCCAGAACGCCCTGGTCATCCGGGTGCAGCCGGACGAGGGCGTGACCATGCGGTTCGGCTCCAAGGTGCCGGGCACCTCGATGGAGGTCCGGGACGTGTCGATGGACTTCGCCTACGGCGAGTCCTTCACGGAGTCCAGCCCCGAGGCGTACGAGCGGCTCATCCTCGATGTGCTGCTCGGTGACTCCAACCTCTTCCCGCGGGTCGAGGAGGTCGAGCTGTCCTGGAAGATCCTCGACCCGATCGAGCAGTACTGGGACAAGCACGGCAAGCCCGCGCAGTACCAGGCGGGCACGTGGGGGCCGGTCGAGGCGGACGAAATGCTCGCACGAGACGGACGGAGCTGGCGCCGGCCATGAAGACCGACCTGACGGACACCACGTCCAGCAAGATCAACAAGGCGCTGGTGCTCGGACGACGGGCCATCGGCACGCCGGCCGTCGGCATGGTGCTCACCCTCGTCATCGTCACCGACGAGGAGAACGCCTACGACGCCCTGAAGGCCGCCAACGACGCGTCCCGCGAGCACCCCTCGCGGACCCTGGTGGTCATCAAGCGGGCCGCGCGCTCGCCGCGCGACCGCGCGAAGGCGCGGCTCGACGCCGAGGTCCGCCTCGGGGCCGACGCCAGCACCGGCGAGACGGTCGTCCTGCGGCTGTACGGCGAGGTCGCCGACCACGCCCAGTCGGTGGTGCTTCCGCTGCTCCTTCCGGACGCGCCCGTCGTCGTCTGGTGGCCGGTCAACTCCCCGGTGGACCCGGCGAACGACCCGCTGGGCGCGCTCGCCCAGCGCCGCGTCACCGACACCTACGCCGCCGAGCAGCCGATCCACGAGCTGATGGGCCGCGCGGAGACCTACACCCCTGGCGACACGGACCTGGCGTGGAGCCGGATCACCCCGTGGCGTTCGATGCTGGCCGCCGCGCTCGACCAGGTCGTGTGCGAGGTCACCTCGGCCGAGGTGGAGGGCGAGGAGTTCAACCCGAGCGTCGAACTGCTCGCCATGTGGCTGGCGGACCGGCTGAAGGTGCCGGTCCGGCGGTGCACGTCGGCGGGTCCGGGGCTCACGTCCGTACGGATGGAGTCCACCTGCGGGCCGATCGTGCTCGACCGGCCGGACGGCTCCCTGGCAACGCTCTCCATCCAGGGACAGCCCGACCGTGCCGTGGCGCTCAAGCGCCGCGAGACGGCGGAGCTGATCGCCGAGGAGCTGCGGCGGCTCGACCCGGACGACACCTACGCGTCCGCGCTGCGGTACGGCGTCGACCGGCTGGACGAGGCGGCCGCCGTGACGGCTCCCGAGCCGGAAGAGCAGGCTCCGGTCGCGGCCGCCGGCCCCGCTCCTTCGTCCTCGAACGCGTCCTCGAAGAAGTCCCCGGCCAAGAAGGCGGCGGCCAAGTGAGCGCTCCCCAGCTGGTGGTGCACCGGGACAAGGAGCTGATGGCGCAGGCCGCGGCGGCCCGGCTGATCACCCGGATCGTGGACGCGCAGGCCGCCCGCGGGTCGGCGTCCGTGGTGCTCACGGGCGGCCGGAACGGCAACGGGCTGCTCGCGGCGCTGCGATCGGCCCCGGCCCGGGACGCGATCGACTGGTCGCGGCTGGATCTGTGGTGGGGCGACGAGCGGTTCCTGCCCGACGGTGATCCCGAACGCAATGTCACGCAGGCCCGCGAGGCGCTGCTCGACACCGTCCGGCTGGACCCGGCGCGGGTGCACGCGATGCCGGCATCGGACGGCCCGTACGGCGACGACGTCGACGCCGCGGCCGCCGCGTACGCGGCCGAACTCGCCGCCGCGGCCGGTCCGGAGGACCATGGCGCGGTGCCGGCCTTCGACGTGCTGATGCTGGGTGTGGGGCCCGACACCCATGTGGCGTCGCTGTTCCCGGAGCTTCCGGCGGTCCGTGAGACCGAGCGGACGGTGGTCGGCGTGCACGGCGCGCCCAAGCCGCCGCCGACGCGGATCACGCTCACGCTGCCGGCGATCCGTGCCGCCCGGGAGGTCTGGCTGCTCGCGGCGGGAGAGGACAAGGCGAAGGCCGCGGCGATCGGGCTGTCGGGCGCGGGCGAGATCCAGGCCCCGGTGGCCGGTGCCCGCGGCCGTGCCCGGACGCTCTGGCTGCTGGACGCGGCGGCGGCCTCGGAGCTGCCGCGCGACCTGTATCCGGCGGCGTCCGCCTGACGTCGTCTCAAGGAGGCCCGGTTCACCGCGAGGTGGGCCGGGCCTCCTTCGTCGTGGCCGCGGGTTCGAGGAACGGCGCGAGCAGACCCGGGACCGCGTCGGCGGCGAAGGTCAGGCCCTCGCTCTCGTCGGCGTCGTACACGTCGTACGCCCCGGCGCCCGCCGCCGTCGTCGCGGTCAGGGTCAGGACACCGGCACGGCGCTGGAAGACGGACTGTTTGACGGTCCAGCCGATGACGCCGGCCCGCTGGAGGGCGACGGTGGTGCGGCGGAGGGTGCCGGACCGGGTGACGAGGTAGGCGCCGGTGACACCGTGTCCGAGGTTGCGGTAGGCGTCCCGGGCGAGGAGCACGCCGAGCGGGATCAGGACGAGGGCGCAGACCGCCGCGGCGAGAAGCAGTACGGGGGTGAGGGCGGCCCCCAAGGCGGCGAGGAGCGCGACCGGGGCGACGGCGGTACCCAGGGCCCAGCGCAACCTGCGGGTGCGGGCGGCCCGGGGGTGGGCCGTGAGCGGGGCACCGGTGGGGGCCGCGGGCTCGCGCAGTACCTGGGCGGCGAGCCGGTCGGCGATCGCACGGGGCGCGGGCGGCAGCAGGGTCTTGTGGTCGGCGTGCTTGTCGTCGTCGTCCTTGACGAGGCCGGTGGCGACGGCGTCGACGCGGGCGGCGCGGCACACGCGCACCCCGAGCGGCTCGACGAGTTCGACGCCGCGCAGCCGGCGCTCCTCGATGGAGATCGAGCGGCCCGTGAACAGTCCGCGGCGCACCCGCAGGGTGCCGCCCGGCTCGCGCTCCAGGCGGTAGTTCCACCACATCTCGACCCACAGGCCGAGCGCGCCGACGGTTCCGGCGAGGGCGGCGAGCAGGACGAGGACGACGACCGTCCAGAGGAGGGAGGTGTCCCGGAACCGGTCGCCCACCCATTCGATGACCTCGCCCTGGGCGCCGAACCACTGGCTGACCTGCATCACGACACCGGCCGCCGCGCCGCCGAAGAGCGGGACGAGGAAGGAGACGGGGGCGTAGCGGATCCAGCGGGGGTCGAGGACGGCCAGCGCGCCGTCGTGCCGGGTGTCGTGGGCGTCCGAGACCCGGCGGTCGAGGAGCTCGCGGCGGAGCCGTTCGCCCTCCGCCCTGCTGACCGGGTCGAGTTCGAGGGTGGATTCGCTGCCGCCGGTGTTCTCGCCGGTGCCGATGCGGACCTTGACGAGACCGAGGACGCGCAGCAGGAGGTTGGCGGTGAGATCGACGCTGCGGATGCGTTCGCGGGCCAGCGAGCGTCGTTTGACCAGGAGGAGCCCGGTGTGGAGTTCGGCGCGCTCGGCACCGACGCGGTAACGGGTGCGGCGCCAGCGGACGTAGTCGGCGGCCGAGCCCCCGGCGACGAGCAGGACCGCCCCGGCGAGTACCCAGCCGACGGCCTGCCACAGCGGCATGGAGCCGGCCAGGCCGAGCACGGTGGGCAGCCCGGCACCGCCGGCGACGCCCGCGAGGACGGCGGCGGTGACCAGGACCGTACGGCGGTCCAGGCGCCGCCAGTCCTCGGACGGCGTCGGCGGGGGTGTCATGTCGCGTCCCCGGGGGTCGCCTGGGTGATGTGCGTCAGCCGTTCGGCGAGTTCGGCGGCGAGCTGGTGGTCCAGGCCCTCGATCCGGATCGCGCCCTTGGAGGAGGCGGTCGTCACGGTCACCGTGGCGAGCCCGAACGCCTGCTCCAGCGGGCCGCGTACGGTGTCGACCGTCTGGATCCGGGACATGGGGGCGATCCGCCACTCCTGCCAGAAGGCTCCCGTACGGACGTAGACGGCGTCGTCGGTCACCTCCCAGCGGTGGACCCGGAACCACCAGCGGGGGAGGAACGCGGTGCAGGCGAGGCCGACGGCCGCCACGGTCCCGGCCGCGAGCAGCAGCCAGAACCGGGCGGGCGTGACGAGGGCGCCGAGCACACCGAGGACGGCCACCGGCACGGCGGTGGTCACCAGCCACTGGGTCCGCCACCAGGTGACGGCCCGCTCGTCCAGCGGGTTGTTCGGCGGCCGCAGCCGCACCTCGGCCCGCTCCGCCTCCTCCCCCCTCACGGGATCAGCTTCGTCCGCGCAGCGAGCGGTAGGTCGCGACGAGGCCGGCGGTGGAGCCGTCGAGCCGCTCGCCGCCCTCTCCCTCGGTCAGGACGGGCTCGATCTTCTTGGCGAGGACCTTGCCGAGCTCGACGCCCCACTGGTCGAAGGAGTCGATGTTCCAGATCGCGCCCTGGACGAACACCTTGTGCTCGTACAGCGCGATGAGCTGGCCGAGGACGGAGGGGGTGAGCGCCCTGGCGAGGATGGTGGTCGTGGGGTGGTTCCCCTTGAAGGTCTTGTGCGGGACCAGGTCCTCGGCCACGCCTTCGGCCCGTACCTCGTCGGGGGTCTTGCCGAAGGCCAGCGCCTGGGTCTGGGCGAAGAAGTTGGCCATCAGCAGGTCGTGCTGGGGGACCAGGCCCGGCGGCAGGTCGGCGACGGGCTCGGCGAAGCCGATGAAGTCGGCCGGGATGACCTTGGTGCCCTGGTGGATCAACTGGTAGTAGGCGTGCTGGCCGTTGGTCCCCGGGGTGCCCCAGACGACCGGGCCGGTCTGCCAGTCGACGGGCTTGCCGTCCCGGTCGACGGACTTGCCGTTGGACTCCATGTCGAGCTGCTGGAGGTAGGCGGTGAACTTCGACAGGTAGTGCGAGTACGGCAGGACGGCGTGCGACTGGGCGTCGAAGAAGGCGCCGTACCAGACGCCGAGGAGACCCAGCAGCAGGGGCGCGTTCTCCTCGGCGGGTGCGGTGCGGAAGTGCTCGTCGACGAGGTGGAAGCCGTCGAGCATCTCGCGGAAGCCGTCCGGCCCGATGGCGATCATCAGGGAGAGGCCGATGGCGGAGTCGTAGGAGTAGCGGCCGCCGACCCAGTCCCAGAACTCGAACATGTTGGCCGTGTCGATGCCGAACTCCTCGACCTTCTCGGCGTTGGTCGACAGGGCCACGAAGTGCTTCGCGACGGCGTCCTGACCGGCCCGGAGCCCGGTGAGGAGCCAGTCGCGGGCGGAGGTGGCGTTGGTGATCGTCTCGATGGTGGTGAAGGTCTTCGAGGCGACGATGAAGAGCGTCTCGGCCGGGTCGAGGTCGCGGACGGCCTCGTGGAGGTCGGCGCCGTCGACGTTGGAGACGAAACGGAACGTCAGGTCCCGCTGGGTGTAGGAGCGCAGGACCTCGTAGGCCATGGCCGGGCCGAGGTCGGAGCCGCCGATGCCGATGTTCACGATGTTCTTGATCGGCCTGCCGGTGTGGCCGGTCCACCCGCCCGCGCGGACCGTGTCGGCGAAGGAGCTCATCCTGTCGAGGACGGCGTGGACGGCCGGGACGACGTTCTCGCCGTCGACCTCGATCACCGCGTCGCGGGGGGCGCGCAACGCGGTGTGCAGCACCGCCCGGTCCTCGGTGGTGTTGATCTTCTCGCCGCGGAACATGGCGTCGCGGAGCTCGGCCACGCCGGTCGCGGTGGCCAGCTCGCGCAGCAGCGCCAGCGTCTCGTCGGTCACCAGGTGCTTGGAGTAGTCCAGATACAGGTCGCCGACCCGCAGGGTGTATGCGCTGCCCCGGTCGGCGTCGGCCGCGAACAGCTGCCGCAGATGGGTGTCGCCCAGCTGCTCACGGTGCTTGCCGAGGGCCGCCCACTCGGGCAGCTGATTGAGCCTCACACGGCCTTCGGTAGTCATCTCGGACATCGCCCACTTCTTCTCGTACTGCCTGCTTGCCCCGCTGCCACTCCAACCTAATTGATCGCCGGGGCGGACGGCGCGGCGGCGCCGTGAACGCGTGGGGTCGTCCGTGGCGGCGGCGGATTAGACGGAGAACGGGCCCTGCCCGCGAACCGAGTTCGCGGGCAGGGCCCGTTCGTCACACCTTCACACCACGCTCAGATCTCACCGCGCAGTTTGGCGAGCGCCTCGGCGAGGATCGCCTCGCCGTCCGCGTCGCTGCGCCGCTCGCGCACATAGGCGAGATGCGTCTTGTACGGCTCCGTGCGCGGCGGGTCCGGCGGGTTGTCCCGGTCCTGACCGGCCGGGAAACCGCAGCGCGGGCAGTCCCACGTCTCCGGAACCTGCGCGTCACTGGCGAAGCTCGGCTGCGTCTCGTGCCCGTTCGAGCACCAGAAGGAGATGCGGAGGCGCGGTGCCGACTCGCCCCGCTCGGCCTCCCCCATCGGCCCCGCTCCGACCCGGCTTCCCCGGATCGCGTTGCCACTTGCCACGGTCGTAACTCCCTGCGTGATGGTGCTCGAAGATGCCCCAGTCTACGTAAGGCCCAACGCGCGTCCAGTGATTGGAGTTACACAGAACCCCGCAACGCCGGAACGAGCGTTCAGCCGTTCACCTTCATCAGAAGTGCAAGTACGACAATGCACGCGAACCACAGCAGACCGACCACGACGGTGATCCGGTCCAGGTTGCGCTCGGCGACCGACGAGCCGCCGACGGACGACTGCATACCCCCGCCGAACATGTCGGAGAGGCCGCCGCCCTTCCCCTTGTGCATCAGCACGAGCAGCATCAGCAGCGCGCTGAAGACGATCAGGGCGATCGAGAACCCCATAACCACGGCTGGACCCTACTTCCTGGCAATTCTCGGAAAAGTGCGAACGACGGGGGCCGACAGGCTCACACAGCCTGCTCGGCCCCCGCAAGGGTACGACGGATCGCCGCTACCGCATACTCACTGGTCGCGGAAGCGGACGATCTTGACGAACTCGTCCGCGTCCAGCGCCGCGCCGCCCACCAGGGCGCCGTCGACGTCGGGCTGCGCCATGATCGCGGCCACGTTCCCGGCCTTCACCGAGCCGCCGTACTGGATGCGGACCTTGTCGGCCAGCTCCTGCGAGTACAGCTCGGCGAGACGGCCGCGGATCGCCCCGCAGACCTCCTGCGCGTCCTCCGGGGTGGCCACCTCGCCGGTGCCGATGGCCCACACCGGCTCGTAGGCGATCACGATGGACTCGGCCTGCTCGGCCGTGACGTCCTTCAGGCCGCCGTCGACCTGGGCCAGGGTGTGCTCGACCTGCCGGCCCGCCTTGCGGACGTCCAGGCCCTCCCCGACGCAGAGGATCGGGGTCAGACCGTGCTTGTACGCGGCCTTCACCTTGGCGTTGCAGATCTCGTCCGACTCGGCGTGGTACTGGCGACGCTCGGAGTGGCCCACGGCGACGTAGGAGCACTTCAGCTTGGCCAGCATCGCGCCCGAGATCTCACCGGTGTAGGCACCGGAGTCGTGCGCGGAGATGTCCTGGGCACCGTACTTGATCTTGAGCTTGTCGCCGTCGACCAGGGTCTGCACGGACCGCAGGTCGGTGAAGGGCACCAGGACGGCGACCTCGACGGCGTCGTGGTCCTTGTCGGTGAGGGCGAAGGCGAGCTTCTGGACGTGCGCGATGGCCTCGAGGTGGTTGAGGTTCATCTTCCAGTTGCCCGCCATCAGCGGGGTACGCGAACTCACTTTTGCTCAGTCCTCCAGAGCGGCGAGGCCGGGGAGCGTCTTGCCCTCGAGGTATTCGAGGCTGGCGCCACCACCGGTGGAAATGTGGCCGAAGGCGTTCTCGTCGAAGCCCAGGATCCGTACGGCGGCGGCGCTGTCGCCACCACCGACGACGGTGTAGGCGCTGCTGTCGACCAGGGCCTGTGCGACGGCGGTGGTGCCACCGGCGTAGTCGGGGTGCTCGAAGACGCCCACCGGACCGTTCCAGAAGACGGTCTCGGCGTCGGCGATCTTCGACGCGTACAGCTCGCGCGTCTTCGGGCCGATGTCGAGGCCCTCCTTGGTCGACGGGATCTTGTCCGCGTCGACGGTCTCGAAGTCGGCCGGGGCCTTGGTCTTGAGGTCGGGGAAGTCCGTGGAGACGAGCACGTCGACCGGGAGGACGAGCTCGACGCCGTTCGCCTCGGCGCGCTTCATGTACTCCTTGACGACGTCCACCTGGTCCTTCTGGAGCAGGGAGATGCCGACCTCGTAGCCCTTGGCGTAGAGGAAGGTGTACGCCATGCCGCCGCCGATCAGCAGACGGTCGGCCTTGCCGAGCAGCGCGTCGATGACGGCGAGCTTGTCGGAGACCTTGGCGCCGCCCAGGACGACCACGTACGGGCGCTTGACCTCGTCGGTCAGCTTCTTCAGGACGCCGACCTCGGTGGCGATGAGGTAGCCGGCGGCGTGCGGAAGGCGGGCCGGGAGGTCGAAGACCGAGGCGTGCTTGCGGTGCACGGCGCCGAAACCGTCACCGACGTAGACGTCGGCGAGGGCGGCGAGCCGGTCCGCGAAGGCACCGCGCTCGGCGTCGTCCTTGGACGTCTCACCGGCGTTGAAGCGGAGGTTCTCGATGACGGCCACCTGGCCGTCGGCGAGGCCCGCCACGGTGGAGGTGGCGGATTCGCCGACCGTGTCGGTCGCGAACGCCACGTCGGCGCCGAGGAGCTCGCCCAGGCGCGCGGCGGCCGGGGCGAGGGAGAACGCCGGGTCCGGGGCGCCCTTGGGACGGCCCAGGTGCGAGGCGACCACGACCCGGGCACCGGCCGCGGCGAGCGCCTCGACCGTGGGGAGGACGGCGCGGATCCGGCCGTCGTCGGTGATGGTGGTGCCGTCCAGCGGCACGTTGAGGTCGGCGCGGACGAATACCCGCTTGCCGGCGACGCCTTCGGCGAGAAGCTCGTCGATCGTCTTCATCTCTTACTGACTCCTAGGAACGCGGTGGAGCACACGAGACAGGGCTCGTACAGCGCGACGTTACGCTGTCCGAGCCCTGCGCTCACATCAAGGGGTGCCTGCCTGGGATCAGAGCTGGCCGCCGACGAAGACGGTGAGGTCGACGAGGCGGTTGGAGTAGCCCCACTCGTTGTCGTACCAGCCCAGGATCTTCACCGAGTTGCCCTCCTGGACCATCGTCAGGGAGGAGTCGAAGGTGCAGGAGGCCGGGTCGCTGACGATGTCCGAGGACACGATCGGGTCCTCGGTGTAGTACAGGATTCCCTTGAGGTCGCCGTCCTCGGAGGCCTTCTTGAAGGCGGCGTTGACCTCGTCCTTGGTGACCTCGCGCTGCAGCGTGACGACCAGGTCGGTGGCCGAGCCGGTCGGGACCGGGACGCGCATCGCGATGCCGTCGAGCTTGCCCTTGAGCTGCGGGAGGACCAGGGCGGTGGCCTTCGCGGCACCGGTCGTGGTCGGGATGATGTTCTCCGCGGCGGCACGGGCGCGACGCAGGTCGGAGTGCGGGAAGTCCAGGATGCGCTGGTCGTTGGTGTACGCGTGGACCGTCGTCATCAGGCCCCTGACGATGCCGAAGTTCTCGTCGAGGACCTTCGCCATCGGCGCCACGCAGTTGGTGGTGCAGGAGGCGTTGGAGATGACGTGGTGGTTGGCCGCGTCGTACTTGTCCTGGTTGACACCCATCACGATGGTGATGTCCTCGTCCTTGGCCGGGGCCGAGATGAGGACCTTCTTGGCGCCACCGGCGAGGTGCTTCTCGGCGTCGGCCTTCTTGGTGAAGATGCCGGTCGACTCGATGACGATGTCGACGCCCAGCTCGCCCCAGGGGATGTCGGCCGGGTTGCGCTCGGAGAGCACCTTGATGGTGTGGCCGTCGACGGTGATGGTGTCGGCGGTGTGGGTGACCTCGGCCTTGAGGCGCCCCAGGATCGTGTCGTACTTCAGCAGGTGGGCGGTGGTCGCAGTGTCACCCAGGTCGTTGACAGCCACGATCTCGATGTCAGCACCCTGCTCAAGGAGCGCGCGGAAGTAGTTGCGACCGATGCGGCCAAAGCCGTTGATGCCTACGCGGATCGTCACGAACCGATCTCCTCGTGAGAGTACGCCGGTTTTCGACGCCGGCGAGTTTCTATTAGGGATGTCCCCGACCGCTTACGACCCTACCTCTCCCATCGCCTCAGAGTGACATCGTGCGCAGCCGTAAGTGCCGGTGAATGCGCCGTGGCCCGTTACTACCGACGGGTTCACGCCACAGTGCGGCTTTCGTCCCGATCACTGACTGTGATCAAAGGTGCGGGTGGTCGCTCAGCCGTGCACCGCGCCGCCGGACGCGTGCCCGGCCGCGGCGGGAGTCGATATCGCTACGTCTCATGACCCGCCCGTGTCGTGGTCTGCCGCAAGGTGAACAGACGACAGGCTCGGGGGAGCCCGTGATCATGTCAAGAACGCCTCCGGCCCGTACGACGAAAGCTGCCGGCGCCTCAGAGAGGCACCGGCAGCGAGGGGTTGGAGGGAGCGGGGGCGGGGCTCAGCCGACGAGGCTGTCGTCCAGCTCCTCCGTCAGCGTGGACTCGGTCCCCGGGATGCCCAGGTCCTGGGCCCGCTTGTCGGCCATGGCGAGCAGGCGGCGGATGCGGCCCGCGACGGCGTCCTTGGTCAGCGGCGGGTCGGCGAGCGCGCCCAGCTCCTCCAGCGAGGCCTGCTTGTGCTCCATGCGCAGGCGGCCCGCGGCGGCGAGGTGCTCGGGCACCTCCTCGCCGAGGATCTCCAGGGCCCGCTGGACCCGGGCGCCCGCGGCGACCGCGGCGCGGGCCGAGCGGCGCAGGTTGGCGTCGTCGAAGTTGGCCAGGCGGTTGGCGGTGGCGCGGACCTCGCGGCGCATCCGCCGCTCCTCCCAGGCCAGCACCGACTCGTGGGCGCCGAGCCGGGTGAGCAGGGCGCCGATCGCGTCGCCGTCGCGGACGACCACCCGGTCCACGCCCCGTACCTCACGGGCCTTCGCGGCGATGGAGAGCCGGCGCGCCGCGCCCACCAGGGCGAGGGCGGCCTCCGGGCCGGGGCAGGTCACCTCCAGGGAGGAGGAGCGTCCGGGCTCGGTCAGGGAGCCGTGGGCGAGGAACGCGCCGCGCCAGGCCGCCTCGGCGTCGCAGGTGGCGCCGGAGACGACCTGCGGGGGCAGCCCGCGGATCGGGCGGCCCCGGCCGTCGACCAGGCCGGTCTGCCGGGCCAGCTGGTCACCGCCCGCCACCACCCGTACGACGTACCGGGAGCCCCGGCGCAGACCGCCGGGGGCCATCACGATCAGCTCGGAGCTGTGCCCGAAGATCTCCAGGATGTCCCGCTTGAGGCGCCGGGCGGCCATCGCCGTGTCCAGCTCCGCCTCGATCACGATCCGCCCGCTCACCAGGTGCAGCCCGCCCGCGAACCGCAGGATCGACGAGACCTCTGCCTTCCTGCAGCAGGTCCGGGTGACGGGAAGCCGGGAGATCTCGTCCTTCACCGCTGCCGTCATCGCCATGGGCCGATCCTTCCATGCATCCGAAAAATACGGTCGTACGCGGCGGCCAACAGCTCCGGGTCGTGCTTCGGAGTACCGTCCGCCCGGGCCACCGGCGCCAGCTCGACCGCGGCGCCGAGCCGTTTGGCGGCGTCGGACAGGGACTCGCGGTCGGGCACGGCGGCCTCGTCGGCCAGCACCACGTCCAGGGCGAGTTTAGGGGCGTGTCGTCCCAAAACCTCCAAATGACGCTGCGGAGAGAACCCTTCCGTTTCTCCCGGCTGCGGCGCGAGGTTGAGCGAGAGCACCCGGCGGGCCTTGGTCACCATGAGGGCGTCGAGCAGCTCGGGCACGAGCAGGTGCGGGATCACCGAGGAGAACCAGGAACCGGGGCCCAGGACCACCCAGTCCGCGTCGAGCACCGCGGCGACGGCCTCGGGCACGGCGGGCGGGTCGTGCGGGACGAGGTGCACGGACTGCACCTCGCCGGGGGTGAGCGCCACCGTGGCCTGGCCCCGGACGGTGTCCACGTCGTCCGGGCGCGCCGGGTCGTGCCCCTTGACCAGGGCCTGGAGCTCCAGGGGCACGGCGGACATGGGCAGCACCCGGCCGTGCGCGCCGAGCAGCCTGCCCACCAGGTCCAGCGCCTGGACGTGGTCGCCGAGCTGCTCCCAGAGGGCGACGATCAGGAGGTTGCCGACCGCGTGCTCGTGCAGCTCGCCCCTCGACTGGAAGCGGTGCTGGATGACCCGGGACCAGGTCTGGCCCCAGGCGTCGTCCCCGCACAGCGCGGCGAGCGCCTTGCGCAGGTCTCCGGGCGGCAGGACGCCCAGCTCCTCCCGGAGCCGGCCGCTGGAGCCGCCGTCGTCGGCGACGGTGACCACGGCCGTGAGATCACCGGTGATCCGGCGCAGGGCGGCGAGGGAGGCCGAAAGGCCCATGCCGCCGCCCAGCGCGACGACCTTGGGCTGGGCGCCGCGCCTGCGGAGCGTACGCACCGAAAGGGTGGACGTACGCCGGCGGTACGGCTTCACTCGCGCCCCATGTCCCGGTGGACGACGACGGTCTCGACCCCTTCCGAGGCAAGGCGGGCGGCGAGCTTCTCGGAGGTGGCCACGGAGCGGTGCTTGCCACCGGTGCAGCCGACGGCGATGGTCACGTACCGCTTGCCCTCGCGGCGGTAGCCCGCGGCGATCAGCTGGAGCAGTTCGGTGTAGCGGTCGAGGAACTCCTTGGCGCCCGGCTGGTTGAAGACGTACGCCGAGACCTCTTCGTTGAGGCCGGTGAACGGGCGCAGCTCGGGGACCCAGTGCGGGTTGGGCAGGAAGCGCATGTCGACGACGAGGTCGGCGTCGACGGGCAGCCCGTACTTGAAGCCGAACGACATGACGGTGGCGCGCAGCTCCGGCTCCTCGTCGCCGGCGAACTGGGCGTCCATCTTGGCGCGCAGTTCGTGGACGTTGAGGCTGGAGGTGTCGATCACCAGGTCGGCGTCGCCGCGCAGCTCGCGCAGCAGGTCGCGCTCGGCGGCGATGCCGTCGGTGATCCGGCCGTCGCCCTGGAGGGGGTGCGGCCTGCGGACCGACTCGAAGCGCCTGACCAGGGCCTCGTCGGAGGACTCCAGGAAGACGATCCGCCGGGTGACCTGCTGGGCGTCGAGGGCGGCGAGGGACTCCCGCAGGGCGTCGAAGAACTGCCGGCCGCGGACGTCGACGACGACGGCGATCCGGGCCACGTTGCCCTGGGAACGGGCGCCGAGCTCCACCATGGTGGGGATCAGCGCGGGCGGCAGGTTGTCGACGACGAACCAGCCGAGGTCCTCCAGGCACTTCGCCGCGGTGGACCGGCCGGCGCCGGACATGCCGGAGATGATCACCAGCTCGGGGATGGCCGCGTCGGCGCCGTTGTCGCCGGTGGCCTCCTTCGTGCCCGTACTCACGTGTCCTGCTCCGTCTTCTCGGTGGTGCGGTTCTTGCCGGTCGTGCGCGGTCATGCGGTGCTGCCCCCGTCGTCTTCCATGATCTCTCCTGTTGCCGTGTTCACGGCGGGCGCGGCCGGGGCCGCCTGGGCGAGGGCCACGGCCACGGCTTCGGCCGTCTTGCGGCCCAGGCCGGGCACCTCGCAGATCTGCTCGATTGTCGCCTGCCGGAGCCGCTTGACCGAGCCGAAATGCTTGATCAGGGCCTGCTTGCGCGTGTCGCCGAGACCGGGGACGGCGTCCAGGGGGCTGGTCCTGATGCGCTTGTTCCGCTTGGAGCGCTGATAGCGGATGGCGAAGTCGTGAGCCGTGTCACGTACCCGCTGAAGGAGGTACAGACCCTCGCTGGAGCGGGGCAGCACGACGGGGTCGTCGTCACCGGGCAGCCAGACCTCTTCGAGGCGCTTGGCCAGGCCGCAGACGGCGATGTCGTCGATGCCGAGCTCGTCGAGGGCCCGCCGGGCGGCGGCCACCTGGGGCTGCCCGCCGTCGACGACGACGAGCTGGGGCGGGTAGGCGAAGCGCCTGGGGCGGCCGTCGTCGGCGGGCACCTCCCCGGAGCGGGCGGGGCCGCCGCCGTCGGCCTCCACGGCGGCCGCGGTCTCTCCGGAGGCCTCCGAGGCGGCTCCGGTGGCGTGCGGGGCGGCTCCGGCGCCTCCCACGGCGCTCATGACGGCCGGGGCGGTGCCGTTCGCACCGGCGCTCTCGACGGCCTCGGTGTCCTCGACACCCTCAGGGCCCCACTCCCCCGTCCTCTCCTTCTCGGCGAGGTAGCGCTTGAAGCGGCGGCTGATCACCTCGTGCATCGAGCGGACGTCGTCCTGGCCCTCGAAGCCCTTGATCTGGAAGCGGCGGTACTCGCTCTTGCGCGGCAGTCCGTCCTCGAAGACGACCATGGACGCGACGACGTCGTCGCCCTGGAGGTGCGAGATGTCGAAGCACTCGATCCGCAGCGGGGCCGAGTCCAGGTCCAGGGCCTCGGCGATCTCCTCCAGGGCCCGGGAGCGCGTGGTCAGGTCGCTGGCGCGCTTGGTCTTGTGCAGGACGAGCGCCTGCTGGGCGTTGCGCGCGACCGTCTCCATCAGGTCCTTCTTGTCGCCGCGCTGCGGTACGCGCAGGGAGACGGCCGAGCCGCGGCGGCCGGTGAGCCACTGGCCGACGGCCTCCAGGTCCTCGGGGAGGGTCGGGACGAGAACCTCCTTGGGGACGGCGTCGCCGCTCTCCTCGCCGTACAGCTGCTGGATCGCGTGCTCGACGAGCCCGGCCGTCGACACGGCCTCGACCTTGTCGGTGACCCAGCCGCGCTGGCCGCGCACGCGTCCGCCGCGGACGTGGAAGATCTGGACGGCGGCCTCCAGCTCGTCCTCCGCGAGCGCGATCAGATCGGCGTCGGTGGCGTCGGCGAGAACGACGGCGTTCTTCTCCATGGCCCGCCGCAGCGCCCCTATGTCGTCGCGGAGCCGGGCCGCCTTCTCGTACTCCATCTCCTCGGCGGCCGCCATCATCCGCTTCTCCAGTCGGCGGATGTACGTGCCGGTGCGGCCGGCCATGAAGTCGCTGAACTCCTCCGCCAGTTCCCGGTGCTCCTCGGGGGTGACCCGGCCCACACAGGGGGCGGAGCACTTGCCGATGTAGCCGAGGAGGCAGGGGCGTCCGGCGGAGGCGGCGTTGCGGAAGACGCCGGCGGAGCACGTACGGACCGGGAAGACGCGGAGCATCAGGTCGACGGTCTCGCGGATGGCCCACGCGTGCGCGTACGGCCCGAAATAGCGCACGCCCTTCTTCTTGTGGCCGCGCATGACCTGGACGCGCGGGAACTCCTCGTTCAGGGTCACCGCGAGGTACGGATAGCTCTTGTCGTCCCGGTACTTGACGTTGAACCGGGGGTCGAACTCCTTGATCCAGGAGTACTCCAGCTGGAGCGCCTCGACCTCGGTCGAGACGACGGTCCACTCCACGGAGGCGGCCGTGGTGACCATCGTGGCCGTGCGGGGGTGCAGGCTCGCCAGCGGCTGGAAGTAGTTGGCCAGCCGCTGGCGCAGGGACTTCGCCTTCCCGACGTAGATCACCCGGCGGTGCTCGTCGCGGAATTTGTAGACCCCCGGCGAGTCGGGGATCTGCCCCGGCTCGGGGCGGTAGCTGGAGGGGTCGGCCATGTTCCCCACCCTACTGGCGGGAACTGACAGTCCGGGCGTCCGTCAGGGGACGCCCCTAGGGCCTCTCGTTCGGATCATGCCGGGCTCGCGTGCCCTGGCACCGCGCCTCGCCGCGTTGTCGTCGGTCGCCAACGCTCCGCGTTGACTCCCTCCTCCGCCTCGCGATCCGTCCCCTCGGCCCTGGCGGGCCTGGGGAGACCCCATGCACCAGACCCCGCTCCCTGATCCGGCCTGATCCGAACGAAAGACCCTAGCCCCGCCGGGCCGTCGTGGGGAGGCGGCCGGCCCGGCGGGGCGTCGGTGTCAGGAGGCGGACTGCGCTGTCGCCGGTGCCCGCCGACGGCGACGGGCCGCCGCTCCGAGGAGGCCCAGGACCAGTACGGCGCCCGCCCCGGCGGTGGCGGAGGCCGCCGTGACCAGGGGTTCCTGGGGCGCGGGGGCGGCGTGGGTGTCGTAGCCGCCTGCCGCGCCCTTGCGGGCGTAGCCGGAGCCGGGCAGCTTGTCGCCGTACGCCTCGGCGACCCGCTCGCGGTACGCGGCCAGGCTGGTCCCGTTCGTCCCGATCGCGCGGACCGCGTCCTCGTCCAGTGGGAGCACCTTCGTGCCCTTGTGGACGTACCAGGCGTCGATCTGCGGCTCGCGGAAGACGGTCCCGCCCGGCAGTGCCCGCGCCCCCTGCGCGGTGTAGCGGATCTCGTCGTCACCGGTGGCGATGTTCACCACCTGCCAGCCGCCCGCCCGGCGCACGGTCCACAGCGAGGCCGTTCGTCCGTCCGAGGAGACCGCCTTGCTGGCGTGGAACTCCGTCCGTGCCACCGGCGCGCCCGGCTTCCCGGCCACGAACTCCGGGGACAGCACCCGTACCGGCACCGAGGCTCCCTCGACGCGGGGGCGGGCGGCGGTACGGGCGACGGCGCCGTCGCGGGCGAAGAACCGGGAGAGCGTGTCGAGGGTCGCCGGCGCGGAGGCCGCCTTCTCGGGTGTGGCCGCCGTGGGCGGCGCGTCGGCGGCGGCGGCCGGGTCCGCGCCGAGGGCGACGAGGGCGGCGGCGGACAGGAGACCGGCGCTCACGGCACGTATGCGGCTCATCGTCGTCACGCCCCTATCCGGTACAGCGAGTGGGTCCAGGAGAAGGAGCTGTTGTCCACGTACCAGGCGTGCGAGGCCCAGTTGTAGCGGTTGCTGGAGGGCCAGGGATCGCCCCAGTAGACCCAGCTGTCGGCGTCGTCGTAGCCGTAGATCACATGCATGTGGCCGCCGCCGCTCGACCACTGGATCCGCGTCTCGATCGGGCGGTCGGCGTTGATCTCCGTCTGGACGGTGGAGTAGCGCAGCCAGCCGTTCACGTACGAGCCGGGGTTGACGCCCGCCCAGCGCAGTCCGGTCTGCACGTTGCCGAGGGTGGCCTGGTTGTTGGGGCAGTCGTAGCCCTGCTGGCGGTTGAAGGCGGCGTTGCAGAACTGGTTCTGCGAGTAGTTGCGCCCGAACCAGGTGGCGATGGTGTTGCCTCCTGCGGCCCAGCACCAGTTGCTCTTCTGCTGCGCCTGCATGGTGATGTTCAGTCGCTTGGCCGCGAGTGCCGACGCGTCGTCGGGGGCGGGTGCGGCGGAGGCGGTGGTGGGGATGAGGAAGAGTGCGGCGGCGGCGAGTGCCGCGAGGGAGAGCCTTCTTCTGCGCATCGCGTTCCTCCCGTGGCGGGGGGTGTGGGGATGTGGGGAGTCGGAGGAGCGCGTCCGGACGCTGGTGAGGAGCATCGGACGTTGTCGGGAGCGGGTCAACACGCTTCAATGCGGGGTGACGGCACGCTGTGAACGGTGCGACCCGAGTGTGAACGGGTGCCCCTGCGTCACCTGCGGTCCCCCCACCGGCGGAGCAGCGGTCCGCCCCACCGTCGTGAACGTTCACTGAGGAGTCCCCATGGGACACACCGAGGCGGATCTGGCGCAGTTGCTGCGCACCGGACCGTTCCATCTGGCGCTGCGCACGGCGCTCGCGGTGCGTGGTCTTCCGCTCCAGCGTGTCCAGCACCATCTCGCGCACCGCGGGATCAAGGTCGGGGTGACCAGCCTCAGTTACTGGCAGCAGGGTGCTCGCCGGCCGCAGCGGCCCGAGTCCATGAAGGCGGTCCGCGCCCTGGAGGAGGTGCTCCAGCTGCCGGGGAACTCCCTCGTCCGGCTGCTGGCCGAGGGCGCCGCCGCGCGCGGTGACGTCGAGCGGCCGGCGGCCCGTTCGTACCGCTCGCTGGTGGAGGTGTCGGGCGTGGTGGAGGAGCTGATCGCCGGTCTGGAGTCACCGGTGGACGGCGGGCTGCACACGGTCGGCCATCACGAGCGGGTGCGGATCGGTGCCGGGCGGGAGATGGTGGGGCGCGACTCTCAGCAGGTGGTGCGGGCCCACCGGGACGGGGTGGACCGCTATGTGGCCATCCACCACGGGGATCCGGGCTGCGATCCGTCCCGGGTGGAGGTGCGGGCGACGGAGAACTGCCGTACAGGCCGGGTGCGTTGGGACCGTGAGACGGGGGTGCTGGTCGCGGAGCTGCTGTTCGACGCGCGGCTGCGGGCCGGCGAGACGTATCTGTTCGGGTACGGCTTCGAGGACGGGACGGCCGGCGCGAGCGGTGAGTACGTCCGGGGGTTCACCTACGCGGGCGGGCAGTACGTGTTGCAGGTCCGGTTCGACGAGGCGGCGCTGCCCGTGCGCTGCCGGCGTTTCACGCAGACCTCGGCCGGTGCGCCGCGCGGCGGCCGCTCGCAGCTCACGCTGAGCGGGCGGCACCGCACGGTGCATCTGGTGGAGCAGGGGATACGGCCGGGGCTTCTGGGGATCGACTGGGACTGGGCGTGACACCGGGGGTACCACGGCCCGGGGGCCGGGCGGGGGCACGCGGTGAGGCCCTGGGACCCCGGTCACGCCTCGGAGCCCGGGTTCACGCCTCGGGGCCCGGGTTCACGCCTCGGGGCCCGCGATCAGTTTGCCGTTCTCGACCCGGACCGGGACCTCGGGGAGCGGGACGGTGGCCGGACCCTTGAGGGCCTTGCCGGTGGTCACGTCGAAGCGGCTGCCGTGGCAGGGGCAGTTGCCCTCGTTGTCCTCGATCTTGTCGAGGACGCAGCCGGCGTGGGTGCACTGGGCGCTGAACGCCTTGTAGCGGCCCTCGGCCGGGCAGCTCACCAGGACCCGCTGCTCGCGGTAGAGCTTGGCGCCGCCGACCGGCACCTCCTCGGGGGCGCCGAGGTCGACCGGGGCGGTCGGCGTGGGGACCTGGGCGTGGCCGAGCTTGGACTCGGTGGAGCAGGCGGCGACACCCAGCCCCGCGGCGCCGGCCAGGGCCGCGCCTTTCAGTACGGTGCGGCGGGGGGTCTGGCCGGGCATGAGGGCTCCACGGTGCGATCGGGGCATGAGGTGACCGAACCGACGATACCGGCGCGGTTCCGCGCGGTTTCGCGAGGCCCCTGCGGGGTGTGCCGGCCGCCGGGCATGGGTTACGTTCACGGGCGTGATCGTCGTCGCCGGTGAGTCCCTGATCGACCTGGTCCCGGAGGGGGCCGGCGCCGTACCGCCGTCCCCACTTGCCCCGCTGGTGCCGAGGCCGGGCGGCGGCCCGTACAACACGGCCGTGGCACTGGGCCGGCTCGGGGCGGACGTGGCCTTCTGCTCGCGGGTCTCCACGGACGCCTTCGGCGAGGCGCTGGTGGAGGGTCTGCGGGCGGCGGGTGTCTCGGACGCGCTCGTCCAGCGCGGGCCCGAGCCGACGACGCTGGCGGTCGCCTCGGTCGGTCCGGACGGTTCGGCGCGGTACGGCTTCTACGTCGAGGGCACGGCCGACCGTCTCTTCGCCCTTCCCGAGCGCCTTCCGGCGGGCGTGCGCGCGCTGGCCTTCGGGACGTGTTCCCTGGCCCTGGAGCCGGGCGCGAGCGCCTACGAGGCGCTGCTGCGGCGTGAGGCGGGGCGGGGAGCCTTCACGCTCCTGGACCCGAACATCCGGCCCGGTCTCATCCCCGACGCGGCGGGCTACCGGGAGCGCTTCGCGGGCTGGCTGCCGTACGTCTCGCTCCTGAAGCTCTCGGAGGAGGACGCGTCCTGGCTGGGCGGCACCCCGGCCGAGTGGCTCCGGCGGGGCCCTTCGGCGGTGGTTCTGACCCGGGGCGCCGCGGGCCTGACGGTGTTCAGCGCCGCCGGTGAGGTGTCGGTGCCCGCTGTCGGCGTACGGGTCGCGGACACGATCGGCGCCGGTGACACGGTGAACGCGGCGCTTCTGCACGGCCTGGCCGACCGCCCGGTGGACTCGCTGGACTCCGGCGCCTGGAAGGAGCTTCTGACGTACGCGGCGAGGGCGGCGGCGGTCACGTGCACCCGCGTGGGCGCGGAGCCGCCGTACGCCGCCGAACTGACCGCCTGACGCCGCCCCGTCGACCCACCGGAAGCCGCAACCGTCCGGCGGGGGAAGCGCCCGCAGCCCCAGCCCGTCCGGGGTGGAGCCCCGGTCCGGGGGGCGGGGTGGGGTGGGGGCAAGCCCGCCGCAGGCGCTCCTGCCCCCCGTCGCCGTCACGCCTTGCGCGCGCGAGCCACCGTCTTCTTGGCCGCCGCCTTCTTCGCCGGGGTCTTCGTCGCCGCCTTCTTCGCGGCCTTGGACGCGCCGCGCGCCGCCGGGATGGTGGCGTCGCTGATCCGGTCCGCGCCAAGGATCTCGCGGAGGAACTTGCCGGTGTGGCTCGCCGGGACCGACGCCACCTCCTCGGGCGTGCCCTCGGCGATCACCAGACCGCCGCCGCTGCCGCCCTCCGGGCCCATGTCGACGACCCAGTCCGCGGTCTTGATGACATCGAGGTTGTGCTCGATGACGATCACGGAGTTGCCCTTGTCGACCAGATTGGACAGGACCTTGATCAGCTTCGAGATGTCCTCGAAGTGCAGACCCGTGGTCGGCTCGTCCAGGACGTAGACCGTGCGGCCCGTCGAGCGCTTCTGCAGCTCGGAGGCGAGCTTGACGCGCTGTGCCTCACCGCCCGACAGCGTCGGCGCGGACTGGCCGAGGCGGACGTATCCGAGCCCGACCTCGTTGAGCGTGCGCAGATGACGGGCGATCGTCGGGACGGCCTCGAAGAAGTCCAGGGCCTCCTCGATCGGCATGTCCAGCACCTCGGCGATGGACTTGCCCTTGTAGTGGACCTCCAGGGTCTCCCGGTTGTACCGGGCGCCGTGGCAGACCTCGCACGGGACGTACACGTCCGGGAGGAAGTTCATCTCGATCTTGATGGTGCCGTCGCCGGAGCAGTTCTCGCAGCGGCCGCCCTTGACGTTGAAGGAGAACCGGCCAGGCAGATAGCCGCGGACCTTCGCCTCCATCGTCTCGGCGAACAGCCTGCGGACATGGTCGAAGACGCCGGTGTACGTCGCGGGGTTGGAGCGCGGGGTGCGGCCGATCGGCGACTGGTCGACATGGACGACCTTGTCGACGAGGTCGTCGCCCTCCACGCGCGTGTGCCGCCCGGGCACCGACTTGGCGCCGTTCAGCTCGCGCGCCAGGTGGGTGTAGAGGATGTCGTTGACCAGCGTCGACTTGCCGGAGCCGGAGACTCCGGTGACGGCCGTGAGCACACCCAGCGGGAAGGAGACGTCGATGTCCCGGAGGTTGTTCTCGCGGGCGCCGTGCACCGTGAGGCGGCGCGAGGGGTCCACGGGGCGGCGGATGTCCGGCGTGGCGATGGCCCTGCGGCCCGACAGGTACTGGCCGGTGATGGACTCCTCGTTGGCGAGCAGCTCGGCCAGGGAGCCGGAGTGGACCACCTTGCCGCCGTGCTCGCCGGCGCCGGGGCCGATGTCGACGACCCAGTCGGCGACCTTGATGGTGTCCTCGTCGTGCTCGACGACGATGAGGGTGTTGCCCATGTCGCGCAGCCGGACCAGGGTCTCGATCAGCCGGTGGTTGTCGCGCTGGTGCAGCCCGATGGACGGCTCGTCCAGGACGTACAGCACACCGACCAGGCCGGAGCCGATCTGCGTGGCCAGCCGGATGCGCTGGGCCTCGCCGCCGGAGAGCGTGCCGGCCGCGCGGTTGAGGGAGAGGTAGTCGAGGCCGACGTCGACGAGGAACCGCAGCCGTTCGTTGACCTCCTTCAGGACGCGCTCGGCGATCTTCTTGTCGCGGGCGTTCAGCCTGAGGCGGCCGAGGAACTCGGCGCACTCGCTGATCGACATCGAGGAGACCTCGGCGATGGACCGCTCCATGACCGTGACCGCGAGGACGATCGGCTTGAGGCGGGTGCCCTCGCAGGTGGGGCAGGGCACCTCGCGCATGTAGCCCTCGAAGCGCTCCCGGCTGGAGTCGCTCTCGGCCTCGCTGTGGCGCCGCTTGACGAAGGAGACGGCCCCCTCGAAGGCGGGGGTGGTGTACGCCCGCTCGCGCCCGTACCGGTTGCGGTAGCGGACCTCGACCTGGGTCTTGTGGCCGTACATCAGGGCCTTCTTGGCGCGCGCGGGCAGCCCGGCGTACGGGATGTCCGTGCGGAAGCCGAGCGCCTGGGCGAGCCCGCCGATGAGCCGGCCGAAGTACTCCTTGGTGTGGCCGTGCGACCAGGGGTGGATCGCGCCCTCGTCGAGGGACCGATCTTCGTCCGGGACGATCAGCTCCGGGTCGACCTCCATGCGGGTGCCGATGCCGGTGCAGTCCGGGCAGGCTCCGAAGGGCGAGTTGAAGGAGAAGGAGCGAGGCTCCAGCTCCTCGAAGGACAGGTCGTCGTACGGGCAGTACAGGTGCTCCGAGAACATCCGCTCGCGCTCGGGGTCGTCCTCGGCGAGGTCGACGAAGTCGAGCACGACCATGCCGCCGGAGAGCCCGAGCGCGGTCTCGACCGAGTCGGTGAGCCGGCGCTTGGCGCTGTCCTTGACGGTGAGGCGGTCGACGACCACCTCGATGGTGTGCTTCTCCTGCTTCTTCAGCGTCGGCGGTTCGCTGAGCTGCACGGTCACGCCGTCGACCCGCGCCCGGCTGTAGCCCTTGGTCTGGAGGTCGGCGAAGAGGTCGACGAACTCTCCCTTGCGCTCGCGCACGAGCGGGGAGAGGACCTGGAAGCGGCTGCCCTCGGGCAGCTCCAGGACCTTGTCGACGATGGCCTGCGGCGACTGCCGGGAGATCGGCCGGCGGCACTCGGGACAGTGCGGCTTGCCGATGCGCGCGAAGAGCAGGCGGAGGTAGTCGTAGACCTCCGTGATGGTGCCGACCGTGGAGCGCGGGTTGCGCGAGGTCGACTTCTGGTCGATGGAGACGGCGGGCGAGAGGCCCTCGATGAAGTCGACGTCCGGCTTGTCCATCTGGCCGAGGAACTGCCGGGCGTACGAGGAGAGCGACTCGACGTACCGGCGCTGGCCCTCGGCGAAGATCGTGTCGAAGGCGAGGGAGGACTTGCCCGACCCGGAGAGCCCGGTGAAGACGATGAGGGAGTCACGCGGGAGGTCGAGCGAGACGTTCTTGAGGTTGTGCTCGCGAGCGCCACGAACGATGAGACGGTCGGCCACGCCGGTCCGCACCTTTCTTGAGAGAGCGGAGGCACAGGAGTGCGGGTCGCAGATATGCCTGGATGTGTCTGAATGTCCAACAACCAAGGATGCCGGATGCTTCCACCGAGCCTATAGCACGCACATTCGATTTCGAGCCTCTCCCCGCCCGCTTCACCCGAACGAGTGGCGGCGCTAGGGTCGGCGCCATGATCGATCCTGTGCGTGACCTGGCCTCTGTACGTGAAGCGACCGACCGGCTGCTCGACGCTGCCGCCTCATGGGACAACGCGACGGTGACCCAGCCGTCACGGCTCCCCGGCTGGAGCCGCGGCCATCTCCTCGCCCACCTCGCCCGCAACGCCGACGCCCTGGTGAACGTCCTCCAGGGCCGGCCCATGTACGCCTCCGCCGAGGCGCGCGACGCCGACATCGAGCGCGACGCCGGCCGGCCCCTCGACGTCCAGCTCGACGACGTCCGGGCGACCGCCGAGCGCTTCGACGCCGTGGGACGCGAGCCCGCCGACTGGGACCGGGTCGTGGAGCTCCGCAACGGTGTCACCGACCGCGCGGCGCGGGTCCCCTTCCGCCGCTGGGTGGAGGTCGCCCTGCACCATGTCGACCTCGGGGTCGGCTACGAGCTGGAGGACCTGCCCGAGGACTTCGTCCTGCGGGAGATCGACTTCCTGGCGGAGCGGTTCGCGGGCCACAAGGACGTGCCGTCGACCGGCATTCGGGCCGAGGGGGGTCAGGTGTGGACGACGGGCGGCGGCGCGGAGGGCGGCCCGGTCGCCGTCTCGGGCCCCGCGCCCGAGGTACTCGGCTGGCTCGCCGGCCGCCGCGACGGCTCCGCCCTCAAGGTGGAGGGCGGCCCGCTTCCGCAGCTCCCGCCGTTGTGACCCCCGGTGTCGGTGCCCGGCGATAGTCTGAGCCCATGACGTACAGCGGAGTGGTGAAGGTCGGCGGACCGGCGGACGTACATGAGCTGTCGGACCTGATGATCTCCAAGGTCGCGGTCGGCCCGATGGACAACAACGCCTATCTGCTGCGCTGCCGGGCCACCGGCGAGCAGCTGCTGATCGACGCGGCCGACGACGCCCGTACGCTGCTGACGCTGATCGGTGACGACGGCATCGCCTCCGTCGTCACCACCCACCAGCACGGCGACCACTGGCAGGCGCTGGCCGAGGTGGTCGCCGCGACCGGCGCCCGGACGTACGCCGGGGCGTACGACGCCGACGGGATCCCGGTCCCGACCGACGTGCGGGTCGAGGACGGCGACACGATCCGGGTCGGCCGGGTCGAGCTGACCGCCCGCCATCTGGTCGGGCACACCCCCGGCTCGATCGCCCTGGTCTACGACGACCCGCACGGCCACCCGCACGTGTTCACCGGCGACTGCCTCTTCCCGGGCGGCGTAGGCAACACCTGGGACGACCCGGAGGCCTTCGCCGGCCTCCTCCGGGACGTCGAGACCAAGCTCTTCGCCGTACTGCCGGACGAGACCTGGGTCTACCCCGGCCACGGCAGGGACACCACCCTCGGCGACGAGCGGCCGCACCTCGCCGAGTGGCGCGAGCGCGGCTGGTAGCGGCTGCGCGGGGCCGCCGGAGGTGAGGCGCGCGGCATCGGGCCGCGCGCTTCCGCACACCCGTAACCCACTCGCGCGCCGCGTAGTTGGCGCGGCATGCACGACAGTCACTCCCCACCCCCTCCACGGCCGCCGTCCGCCCCGTCCATGGCGCGGCTCGCCGCCGCCTCGCTCGTCGGCACGGCCATCGAGTTCTTCGACTTCTTCGTCTACGGAACGGCCGCCGCGCTCGTCCTCGGCCCGCTGTTCTTCCCGACCTTCTCCCCCCTCGCCGGGACGCTGGCCGCCTTCGGCACCTTCGCCGTGGGCTTCGTCGCCCGCCCGCTCGGCTCCGCGCTCTTCGGCCACATCGGCGACCGCTACGGGCGGCGCCCGGTCATGTTCGCGTCGCTGGTGCTGACCGGCTGCGCCACGGTCGCGGTCGGCTGTGTCCCCTCGTACGCGACCCTCGGCATCACCGCTCCCGTCCTCCTGCTCGTCCTGCGCTTTCTGCAGGGACTGGGCCTGGGCGGCGAGTGGGGCGGGGCGGTGCTGCTGACGGCCGAGCACGCCCCGGAGCGGCGGCGCGCGCTGTGGGCGAGCTTTCCGCAGATCGGCCCGCCGGTGGGCTTTCTGCTGGCCAACGGTGTGATGCTGGCGCTCTCGGCCGGGCTGAGCGACGCGCAGTTCCGGGAATGGGGCTGGCGGGTGCCGTTCTGGGCGGCCGGGCTGCTCGCCGCGGGCGGCCTGCTGCTGCGCTCGTCGCTGGCGGAGACCCCTCAGTTCCAGGAGCTGGCCGCGTCGGGCCGACGGGCGAACGCGCCCCTGGCGGAGGTGGCACGCGGCCACTGGCGTCTGGTGCTGCTGACGGCGGGTGCGCTCGCGGTCGGGTACGCCGTCTTCTACACCGTCTCCACGTGGGCCCTCGCCTACGGCACCGAGCGGCTCGGGGTCGACCGGACCGTGATGCTGGTCTGCGTCATGGGGGCGGTGGCGATCAGCGGCGTGGTGACGCCGTTCGTCGCGCTGCTCGGCGACCGCTACGGCCGACGGCCGCTGTGCCTGGTGGGCTGCGCCGCCTCCGCGGTCTGGATGTTCCCCATGGTGGGGCTGCTGCACACCGCCCGGCCGGTGCCGATGTTCCTCGGGTTCACGGGCGCCCTGCTGGCGTTCATCACGATGTTCGCGGTGGTCGCCGCGTACCTTCCGGAGCTGTACGAGCCTCGGGTGCGGTGCACGGGCGCGGCGGTCGGCTACAACCTCGCCGGCGTGCTGGGCGGAGCCCTGACGCCGATCGTCGCGACGGCCGTCTCGGCCGGCGGCACGGGCGCGCCCTGGGGCGTGGCGGCCTACCTGACGGTGGTGGCGCTGGTGAGCCTGGGGTGCTTCGCCCTGCTTCCGGAGACGCTTCCGGCCCGGACCATGGCTCCGGAGAAGGCGCGGGTCCCAGAGGGGCTCTAGCCGGTCGGGACGGGTCCCGGAACGCGCCGCGGCCGGTGCGGGCGGTGGTGTGCCGCCCGCACCGGCCGCGGTGCGCTGTGTCCGAACGGGGCGGTCAGGCCCCGACGCTGTCCTTCTCGGTCTCGCCGGAATCCACCGACTTCGTGGACGCCGCGGCCTCGGCCGCCTCGCGCTCCGCCTGCTTCTTGGAGGCGATCAGGCTGGTGATCGTCGTGATGATCAGAACGCCGCAGATGACGGTGAGCGAGAACGGGATGGAGATCTCGGGGACGTGCACCCCGGACTCGTGCAGTGCGTGCAGCACCAGCTTCACGCCGATGAAGCCGAGGATCACCGACAGGCCGTAGCTGAGGTGGACCAGCTTCTTCAGCAGGCCGCCGATGAGGAAGTACAGCTGCCGCAGACCCATCAGGGCGAAGGCGTTGGCGGTGAAGACGATGTACGGGTCCTGGGTGAGGCCGAAGATCGCCGGGATCGAGTCGAGGGCGAAGAGCACGTCGGTGGTGCCGATGGCCAGCATGACGACCATCAGCGGGGTCAGCACCCGCTTGCCGTTCACCTTCAGGAAGAGCTTCGTGCCGTGGTACTTGTCGGCGACGCCGAACTTCTTCTCGATGGACTTGAGGAGACGGTTCTCCTCGAACTCGTCCTCCTCGTCGTGGGAGCGCGCCTCCTGGATGAGCTTCCAGGCGGTGTAGATCAGGAACGCGCCGAAGATGTAGAACACCCAGGAGAAGCTGGCGATGATCGCGGCGCCGGCGGCGATGAAGATCGCGCGCAGGACGAGGGCGATCAGCACACCGATGAGCAGCACGCGCTGCTGGAGGTGGGAGGGCACCGAGAACTTCGCCATGATCAGGACGAAGACGAAGAGGTTGTCGACACTGAGCGACTTCTCGGTGATGAAGCCGGCGAAGAACTCTCCGGACGCCTGGCTGTTGCCGAAGAACAGCAGCCCCAGGCCGAAGAGCACGGCGAGGACGATCCAGACGACCGTCCAGGTCCCGGCTTCCTTGATCGATACGTCGTGGGGCTTGCGCCCGATGAAGAAGTCGATAGCGATGAGGGCGGTCAGACCGAGAATGGTCAGCACCCACAGGCTCATTGAAACGTCCACTGCGCCTCCGGCGTCGTACGGCTACTGATCAGCGTCGTCGCTGCCGGAGGTCTCTTCCACCCGGGCCCCTTGGGGGCGACCGGGCCGACGCCCCGGGATCAGACCGCTCACGATCTGTCCGTATTGACGGGAACGCCGCACCAGGGGAGTACTCCCCTCCGCGCCGAGAAGATTACCCGAAGAACCAAGAGAAGGTAAAGCGAAGGATAAAGAAGCCTCAAACAGGCAGGTCAGCCCCATTGCCGACGGGCGTCGGCGACCTGCCTCAGGACCTGGCGCAGCACGTCGCCGCCGGGCGGAAGCCGGGGCGGCTCGTACGTCCAGGCATGGCCGACCCAGGGGTCGGCGAGGTGGTCGTCCACCACGGGGGTGAGCCGCAGCAGCGAGCGCCACAGCGGGTCGAGGACGGGGCCGTAGGCCGAGGCGTCCTCGCGGTCGGCGACCATCAGCAGATGGACTCCGACCGCCGGGCCCTCGTCCGCGAGATAGCGGAGCCGGGTGACCGCCCGGTCGTCGAAGCCGTGCGGGAAGTCGTGGACGATCAGCAACCGCTCGGCGGTGTCCATGCCGGGCGGCAGCGCGTCGGCGGCGTCGGCCCTGACCGCCATCTGGAGCAGGTCGACCCGCTCGGTGAGCTGCGCGAGGACGGCGTCGACCCCGGCGGGTCCGGCGGCCGGCGGTCCGGCGAGGACCCCCGCCTCGACGAGCGGCGCGAGGGAAGCGGAGCCTGAGCCCGCCGGGTCGATGACATGGACGGCGAACTCGCCGGACGGGTACACGGCGAGCAGCCGGGCGGCATGGGCGACGGCGGCGTCCATGGCGAGGCGGCGCAGCTCGGCCGCGTCGAGGAGGCCCGCGGTCTCGGAGCGGCCGCGCCCGCTGTCCACCCACAGGCCCCGCTCCAGGGGGAGCCGGACGAGCATGGGGATGCGCAGGTCGGGGCGCTCGGGGAGATGCAGGTCGCCGAGGCGGACGGCCGACGGAGCCTCCATCGGGACGCGGTAGGCGTGCCAGACGGGGTTGTCCCAGCGGGCGAAGGCGGCGGGCAGCGCGGGCTCGACGACCTGGGCCTCGGCGGCCAGCTGGGCGAGGTCCCGGTCCAGGGCCTCCTGGGCGCGGGCGGTGAGCTCGTCGTGCTTGGCGCGAGCCGCCTCGCGGGCGGCGTCCCCGGCGCCGCCGATCCGGCTCCGCGGGTCGGACAGGGCGCGGTCGAGCTCCTGGTCGAGACGGGACTCGGCGAAGTCGCAGGCGCTGCGGTACGCGGCGGTGGTGCGGGCCAGGTCCTCGAACATGCCCCACACCTGGTTGTAGAGCCGCTCCTCCATGGACCAGCCGGAGGCGTCGCCGGCGACGGGAACGGGGTACCCGGTGGGCGGGAGCGCGGGCCCCGGCTCCGGTGCGGGCTTCGGAGGCGCCTGACGGCGGGGGTGCGCGTAGTCGACGGGCCCGTCGCCGATGGGGGGCGGGGGTGCGTCCTGGTGGTCGGCGGCGACCGGGGCCGTGTGCCGGACGCGCTCCGTCTCCGGGACGCGCGGGGGCGGGGCGGAGACCGATCGGGCCAGGCCCCGGGCGACCGCGTCCAGGATCGAGGCGGCGAGTTCGGCGGGGCGCTCCATGCCCTGGTCGCCGAGCATGGCCGCGAGGCCGCCTTCGTACCCCTGGCCCATGGCGCGGACCTTCCAGGCGCCCTGTCGGCGGTACAGCTCCAGGGCGACGACGGCGGACTCACGGTCGAGGCCGGTGATCGTGTAGCTGGCGATCTCGGTGCCGTCGAGGCCGGTCACCGCGACGAAGGGCGCCGCGACGGCGCCGAAGCGGGCCGGGCCGCCGACGCCGACGGGCAGCGCCAGGAGGACCGAGACCAGGTGCACGCCGGCCGGAAGCGCTTCGAGGTCGAGGGCGAGGCGGTGCTCGGCGGCGGCCTGCTGCGAGACCTCCACGCCGGGCAGCGAGGGCGAGCCGGGGTGGGCGATCCACTCGGCCCCGCCCATCCTGCCCCGCTCGTCGCAGAGGGTGGCACCGGCGACGACCGGATGGCCGGCCGACACCCTGATCTCCAGTCGGGTGTCGGGCAGGGGGTGGTTCTGCCCCCGGACCAGCTCGGCCGTCATCGACTCTGTCCCCTCGGGTGTGCGGATAGGACAGCTCCCGGCGGCCTGCTGCCTCCGGGAGCTGTGGGTGCGCCTGCGGTGCCCCGCCTACAGATGCGGCAGGATCGCGGGCATGAGGTCCTGGAACGTACGGCCGTTGGCCGGGTTGCCCAGGGCCGTCATCTGCCAGCCGGAACCGGCGCGGTGCACCTTCGCCATGATCTGCGCGGTGTACTGGCCGCCGCCGTCCAGGGTGTAGCGCGCGAGCTCCTGGCCGTTGGTCTCGTCGACGATCCGGCAGAAGGCGTTCTGCACCTCCTGGAACGTCTGGCCGGTGAAGGAGTTCACCGTGAAGACGATCTGGTCGATGTGGACGGGGAGGCGCTCGAGGTCGACCAGGATCGACTCGTCGTCGCCGCCCTGGCCGGCGCCGCCGACCAGGTTGTCACCGGTATGGCGGACCGAGCCGTCGTCGCTCACCAGATGACGGAAGAAGACCACGTCCACCGGCTGCTTGTCGGCGAAGAGCACCGCGGAGGCGTCCAGGTCGACCTCCCGGGTGCGCGAGCCGAACAGGCCGCGGCGCGGCGCCGCCCGCCAGCCGAGCCCCATCCGTACCGACGTAAGGGACCCTCCGCCCTGCTTCTCCAGGCTGATGGCCTGCCCCTTGGTCATGTTGACCGTCACGCGCTGTCCCCTCTCGTCGCTGTCCCCGCGGCCGTCCTGCTGTGCGTGCGGTTGACCAGCACCCTACGCAGGGGCACTGACAGCGCAGCAGACGCGGTCCGGTTTTGTGTCGGTCCTGCAACACACCGGACCGCGCAGGGGCCCGCGTGCCGTCAGGCGAGTCCCGCCTCCCGCATCTGGCGCAACTCCTTCTTCAGCTCTCCTACTTCGTCCCGGAGCCGGGCGGCCACCTCGAACTGCAGCTCCGCCGCGGCGGCGCGCATCCGGTCGGTCATCTCCTCGATGATGGCGGCCAGTTCGGTGGCCGGGCGGTCGCCGAGCTGAACCGTCGAACCGGCCGCGCCCGCCTTGCCGGCCTTGCCCCTGGTCCTGCCCGTGGTGCCGTGCGCGGCGAGGGAGGGTACGGGGGCCTTGGCCCCCTTCCCGTCCTTGGTCTGGCGGTAGCCGGTGCCGAGCAGCTGCTCCGTGTCGACCTCCTCGCGGGCGATGGTGGCGACGATGTCGTTGATCTTCTTGCGGAGCGGCTGCGGGTCGATGCCGTGGGCGGTGTTGTACGCGATCTGCTTCTCGCGGCGCCGGTTCGTCTCGTCGATGGCCTTCTCCATCGCCGGCGTCATCGTGTCCGCGTACATGTGGACCTGGCCCGAGACGTTGCGCGCCGCGCGGCCGATGGTCTGGATCAGCGAGGTGCCGGAGCGCAGGAAGCCCTGCTTGTCGGCGTCGAGGATGGCGACCAGCGACACCTCGGGCAGGTCGAGGCCCTCACGGAGCAGGTTGATGCCGACCAGGACGTCGTACTCGCCGGAGCGCAGTTCGCGCAGCAGCTCGATACGGCGCAGGGTGTCGACGTCGCTGTGCAGATAGCGGACCTGGATGCCGAGTTCGAGGAAGTAGTCGGTGAGGTCCTCGGCCATCTTCTTGGTGAGGGTGGTGACGAGCACGCGCTCGTCCTTCTCGGTGCGCAGCCGGATCTCGTGGACCAGGTCGTCGATCTGGCCCTCGGTGGGCTTCACGACGACCTGGGGGTCCACCAGGCCGGTGGGGCGAATGATCTGTTCGACGAAGCCGTCCGAGCGGGACAGCTCGTACGTGCCGGGGGTCGCGGAGAGGTAGACCGTCTGACCGATCCGCTGCTGGAACTCCTCCCACTTCAGCGGGCGGTTGTCGAGCGCGGAGGGGAGCCGGAACCCGTGGTCGACCAGGGTCCGCTTGCGGGAGGCGTCGCCTTCGTACATCGCGCCGATCTGCGGGACGGTGACGTGCGACTCGTCGATGACGAGCAGGAAGTCCTCGGGGAAGTAGTCGAGGAGCGTGTTGGGGGCGGAGCCGGGCTCGCGGTCGTCGAAGTGCATGGAGTAGTTCTCGATGCCGGAGCAGGAGCCGATCTGGCGCATCATCTCGATGTCGTACGTCGTCCGCATGCGCAGTCGCTGGGACTCCAGCATCTTGCCCTGCTTGTCGAGTTCGGCGAGGCGGCTCTCGAGCTCGCGCTCGATGCCGTTGATCGCCTTCTCCATGCGCTCCGGGCCGGCCACATAGTGGCTGGCGGGGAAGACGTACAGCTCGCGGTCCTCGCTGATGATCTCGCCGGTGAGCGGGTGGAGCGTGGAGAGCGCCTCGATCTCGTCGCCGAACATCTCGATGCGGACGGCGAGCTCCTCATAGACCGGGAAGATCTCGATGGTGTCGCCGCGGACCCGGAAGGTGCCCCGGGTGAACGCGAGGTCGTTGCGGGTGTACTGGATGTCGACGAAGCGGCGCAGCAGCTGGTCGCGGTCGATCTCCTCGCCCACCTTGAGGGGGACCATGCGGTCCACGTACTCCTGGGGCGTTCCGAGGCCGTAGATGCAGGAGACGGAGGCCACCACGACGACGTCGCGGCGGGTGAGCAGCGAGTTCGTCGCGGAGTGGCGCAGCCGCTCGACCTCCTCGTTGATCGAGGAGTCCTTCTCGATGTAGGTGTCCGACTGCGGGACGTACGCCTCGGGCTGGTAGTAGTCGTAGTACGAGACGAAGTACTCGACGGCGTTGTTCGGCAGGAGCTCGCGGAACTCGTTCGCCAGCTGGGCGGCGAGGGTCTTGTTGGGCGCCATGACGAGCGTGGGGCGTTGCAGCTTCTCGATCATCCACGCGGTGGTCGCCGACTTGCCGGTGCCGGTGGCACCGAGCAGGACGACGTCCTTCTCGCCGGCGCGGACGCGCCGCTCGAGGTCGGCAATGGCCGTGGGCTGGTCGCCGCTGGGCTGGTAGGGGCTGACGACCTCGAAAGGCGCCACCGTACGTTCGATCTGGGAAACGGGCCGCATGCAACCACCGTACGACCCCCCACTGACAGTCGGGCGGTGAACGGTCGACGGGGCCGGCCGCGGGGATCTTCCGCTCACCACTCCCGCGAGTGGTGGGCGCCCCGGCGGGCTCCGCGGCGGGCTCCCCGGCGCGCCTGTCGGCCGGAGGGCGGCCGGGACGACCAGTTGGCGGGCTCGCCGTAGGCGGCGGGGCGGCGCGGCGCGGGCACACCGGGGCGGGGACCGCGCGGGGCCGCGGGCCGCTGCCAGTCGGGTTCGCCCATGACGAGCAGGGGGTCGAACATGACGACGACCGCGGCCAGGAGGAGGAAGACGGCGGGACCGATCAGCATCGGCAGCAGCGAGGTGGCGGGGTCGCCGGAGCCGGAGAGGGCGACCGTGTCGTGGAGGTGGACGTTGACCGCCGCCATGCCGGTGTAGTGCATACCACTGACGGCGAGGCCCATCACCATGCTGGCGCCGAGGCTGGCCAGAAATCCGTGCACCGAGACGGCGGCCCAGAGGGCGGCGGTGGCGGCCACGACCGCGATGACGACGGAGAGGGCGACGGTGGGGGTGTCGTACTCGATGCGCCCCTGGAGCCGCATTCCCGCCATGCCGAGGTAGTGCATCGTGGCGATGCCGAGGCCGGTGATCGTGCCGCCGGTGACCAGGGTGAGGGGGGCGGCGCCGCGGTAGCCGACGATGAAGACGCCGATGCCGACCATCAGGACGGCGACGCCCAGGCTGGCGAAGGTGAGGGGTTTGTCGTAGCTGACGGGCGCCTGCCGGACGGTGAAGCCCATCATGGCGATGAAGTGCATCGTCCAGATGCCGCTGCCGATCGAGGTGGCTCCCAGCGCCAGCCAGCCGGCCTTGAAGGTGTCCCGGTTGCGGAGCGATCTGGTGGTGCAGCGCAGCCCCAGGGCGCCGCCGAGGCAGGCCATGAGATAGGCGGCCACCGGCGTGACGAGGCCGTAACTGAATCCGTCGACCGTGCCCTGCATGAGCGTGTGTCCTCCACCCGTGGCGCAACGTCGTCCGAAAACAGTCGGTACCGCTGAGTAGTGCTGGGGCGAGATTATGGCGCGCGGGCGGCACGGCGACCATGAGGTCCGGGAATTGGCGGGGGTGAGACCGCGGTGAGACCGAGCCGTGATGTCAGTGGCGGGTCGTACCGTGAGCGGCATGGACTCCACGGTGGAATGGGCGGTGGTCGGCAGTGGCATCGGCCCGCTGTTGCTGGCCGCGACCGATCGCGGCCTGGTGAGCGTCGTCTTCCACGCCCGCGAGGCGGTGCGCGAGAGGGCGCTGGAGCGGCTGGCGGGGCAGCTCGGGGCGGAGCCGGTGGAGAGTGCAACGGGCCGGCTGGCCGAGCCGATACGGCAGCTCGCGGAGTACTTCTCCGGTGGGCGGCGGGAGTTCCGGGCCCCTCTGGACTGGGCGCTGACGACCGGGTTCCACCGGCAGGTGCTGCGCGAGCTGGCGGAGGGGGTGCCGTACGGGACGGTCGTGGGGTACGGCGAGCTCGCCCGGAGGGTCGGGCAGCCGGGCGCGGCGCAGGCGGTCGGGGCGGCGATGGGAGCCAATCCGCTTCCGGTGCTCGTGCCGTGCCATCGGGTGGTGGAGAGCGACGGCGGTCTCGGCGGGTTCGGCGGTGGTCTGGAGACGAAGCGGACGCTGCTGGCCCTGGAGGGCGTACTGCCGCAGCCGCTGTTCTGAGCGGCCGGGGAGCCCGGACGAGGCGCGTCCCCCTCGGGTGTCCGGTGGTGGCGTTCCCCTCCCGCGAGGCGGCTGGCACACTCGCGTAATGACCCGGACGCCCGACGCCCCTGACACGCCCGATACCGCCCCTGTCGGCGGTATGTCCGCCTCCGTCACGGCCGCCGGACTGCCGGCGGTGCGCCGACGGATCCAGGCGGTCCTGATCGCCAGCCAGATACTCGGCGGGCTGGGCATCGCCATCGGCGTCTCGCTCGCCGCCGTGCTGGCCAAGGAGGTCAGCGGCACGGAGGCCCTGTCGGGACTCGCGTCGACCGCGTCGGTGGCCGGTCCGGCCCTGCTCGCCATGCCGCTGGCCGCGCTGATGGCCTCGCGGGGACGCCGCTCCGGGCTCGTGCTCGCCTATCTGGTGGCGGTGCTGGGCGCCGGGATCGTCGTCCTGGGTGCGGTCGTGGGCAACTTCCCGCTGCTCCTGGTGGGTCTGGTCGGCTTCGGCGCCGGGTCCTCGGCCAACCTGGCGGCCCGCTTCGCCGCCGCCGACCTCGCGGAACCGGACCGCCGGGGCCGCGCCATCTCCACGGTGGTGTGGGCGACGACGATCGGAGCCGTCCTCGGCCCGAACGTCGCGGCGCCGGCCGGCGAGAGCGTCGCGGGCCTCGGCATTCCGGCGACGGCGGGGCCGTTCGTCTGGGCGGCCGGGGTGTTCCTGATCGCCGCCGCCATGGTGGCCCTGCTGCTGCGCCCCGACCCGCTGCTCACCGCCCGCGCCCTGGCCGGTCCCGAGGAGAGCGAGGAGGCCGGCGCCCGATCCCTCAGGGCGGGGATGCGGGCCGTCCGGGCATCGTCGCGGGCCCGCCTCGCCCTGGTCACCGTGGCCGCCTCGCACACCGCCATGGTCTCGATCATGTCGATGACGCCGGTGGCGCTGAGCCACCACGGCGCGGGCCTCCAGCTGATCGGTCTGGTGATCAGCGTCCACATCGCCGGCATGTACGCCTTCTCACCGGTGATGGGCTGGCTCTCGGACCGGCTGGGCCGGCTCTCCGTGATCGGCCTGGCGGTCGGTCTGCTCTCGGCGGCCGCGCTCCTGGCGGGCACCGCGGGGGCGAGCCACGCCCGGACCACGGCGGGTCTGTTCCTGCTGGGACTCGGCTGGTCCGCGGGCCTGGTGTCGGGTTCGGCGCTGCTGACGGACTCGGTCCCCCGGGCGGCCAGGGCGGCGGTCCAGGGCCTCTCGGACTTCACCATGAACACGGCGGCGGGCGTCGGTGGCCTGACGGCGGGTCTGATCGTCGCCCAGGCCGGCTACGGCTGGCTCAACGCGGTGGGCGCGTGCCTGCTGCTGCCGATGGCGGCGCTGGCGGTACGGGGATCGGTACGGCGCGCCTGACGGATCCCACGCGGGGCGGCACCAGCGGGGTCAGCGCGGCAGCGCCGGGGACGTCGCGCCGGACAGCAGCAGGCGCGGCGCGCCCGTGCCGTCGGCGGGAACGGTCCATACGGCCCCCTCGTGCCCGTAGGCAAGGGTGGCGTCGTCGGTCCAGACCGCCTGGTCGTCGATGCTCCGCCGCTCAGCGACCGGGTGTTCGCGCAGGGTGCGCAGGTCGAGGACGTACAGCCGCCATGGGGCCTCGGGGTCGGCGGAGACCTTCTTCTTGAAGGCGATCCGGGTGTCGTCCGGTGACAGCGACGGGCATTCGACGTTCTCCCGCAGGGCCCTGGCCGACCAGGTCCGCAGGTCGCCCTCGACGAGATGGGTACGGCCCTTCGTGGCGACGGTGGCGTAGAAGCGGTTGTCGTCGCGGGCGAAGGAGACGCCCCAGTAGTTGACGTCAGGGGCGTGGTAGCGGCGGCCGTCGAGGGTGAGCGGGATCTGTTCCATGTTCTTGACCAGATAGCCGGTGCGCAGGTCGAGGAGTGCGGTCCTGGTCGAGAAGGCGGAGGTGGCGTACGAGTCGCCGGTGGCGAACATGGTCCAGGAGAGCATGCGTCCCGAGGCGGAGACCCGGGCCCGGTTGGGGATGCCGGGCAGCGCGATCCGGCGCAGTTCGCGCAGCCGCCGGTCGAGCACGAGGGCGTACGAGCGGGGCGGGACCCCGGGCCGCCGCTGGAGGCAGAGAGCGGTGCCGCCGGCGGCGTGGAACCGGTCGCACGCGGGTCCGCCGAGCAGCCGGGAGTCGGGGGCGGAGGCCGGGTCGTGGCGGGCGACGCGGCCCGTGGCGGTGTCGCGGACGTACAGCCGTCCCCGGGGGCCGTCGAGACCGAAGGCCGGGGCGGCCCCGGACGCCTCCACGCGCGCGGAGGTCCGTTCGGCGGCCCGGAGGGTGTAGACGGTGGCTCCGCAGGCGAGCAGGAGGACGGCGACGACGAGTGCCCGGATGCGACGCGCGCGGGGAGGAGAGCCGTTCATGTGGGGGGCCTTTCGGAGGACGGGGGCCTTTCGGACGGAAGGGTGTCGGGCAGCAGGGTGTCGGACAGCAGGCACCGGGCGCCCGCGACTGCCGCCACCAGCCCGGCGACGGCGAGGAGGAGAGCCGTGGACGGCCCCCACACCGTCCAGGCGGCCCCGAAGCCTGCCGCGGCGAGCAGGCGGGCCAGCGCCTGGACGGTCTGGACGAGGGCGAGCCCGGACGCCCTTCGCCCGGCCGGGAGCAGCGGGCCGGCCAGCGCCATCAGGACCCCGTCCGTGGCGGCGTAGAAGACCCCGAGCAGGCCGAGGACGAGCCCCAGCACGACCAGGTCGGGGCCGGGGGCGAGGAGGAGGACGTAGGCGAGGAGCAGGGCGCCGTGCCCGTACAGGAAGGGGCGGCGGCGCCCGATCCGGTCGGCGAGCCGGCCGGCCGGGACGGCCAGCAGCAGATAGGCCGCCGCGGCGCCCAGCGGCAGGAACGGGAACCAGGTGACGGCCAGGTCGAGCCGCCGCTGGAGCAGCAGGTAGACGAACGCGTCCCCGACGGTGACGGCGCCGAGCAGCGCGGTGGCGCCGAGGACTCTCCGGTAGCGCGCGGAGCGCAGCGGCGCGAGCAGCACGGCCGCGCGCGGCCGTGGGCTCCGGCTCGTGCGGCCGGCCGCCGGCCCGTCGGGGACGAGGACCACGAGGAGCAGCACTCCGGCGACGCCCGTGCAGAAGCTGACGACGAAGACGGCGTCGTACGCGTCCGCCGTCGCCCAGAGCAGCGCGAACGCGGCGAGCGGGCCGAGGAGGGCGCCGGTCGTGTCCATCGCCCTGTGGACCCCGAAGGCGCGGCCCAGGCCGTCGGGCGGGCTGCTGAGGGTGATCAGCGCGTCGCGGGGTGCGGTACGGATTCCCTTGCCGAGCCGGTCGCCGGCGAGCGCGGCCGCGATCCAGCCCGTGGCGCCGCCCGCGAGGAGCAGTCCGAGGCGGGAGCAGGCGGAGAGCGCGTACCCGATCCCGGCGACCCGCTTGTGGCGCCCTCCCCGGTCGGCCGCGTGACCGCCGACGAGCCGGACGAGCGCGGTGGCGCCGTTGAAGAGGCCGTCGAGCAGGCCGAACTGGAGCGGGGAGAGGCCGAGCCCGACCACGAGATAGAGCGGCAGGACGGCCGTCACCATCTCCGAGGAGATGTCGGTGACGAGGCTGACCGCGCCCAGCGCGAGAACGGTGCCGGAGACGCGCCGGCGCTCCCCTGGAGGGGGCGGCGGCGCGTCCGGGCGACCGGTGGTCGCCAGGTACATCAGTGGCAGGTGTAGGTCGGAGCGGAGTCCTTGACCTGGCCGTCGGTGCCGACGTACTGCCAGGTGTAGGTCGTGTCGGTGAGGTCCAGCTTCAGTACGCCGTACGTTCCGCTGATCCGCTTCTGGCTGTGGGGCTGGACCGTCTCGATCGGGTAGGGCTCGGCGCCGCCCATGCCGCCGACGATCTCCACGATGCCGTCGGGGGTGGCCCGCCCAGAGGGGTCCTGGGGGACGAACCGTTCGTAGTGGTGGTCGTGTCCGTTGAGGACGAGGTCGGCCTTCGCCCCGTACAGGATCTGCCAGACGGGCTTGGAGACGGGGTCGTTGCCGTGGCCGCCGGAGGAGTACAGCGGGTGGTGGAAGTAGGCGGCGACACAGCGCTTGGTGTTGCGGGCGAGATCGTCCTTGAGCCACCGGATCTGCGCGGAGTCGTCGAAGGAGTTGGAGTCGAGGGCGATGAAGTGCCAGTTGCCCTCGTCGTAGCTGTAGTACGGCTTGCCCTGCGGGTAGGCGACGGCGCCGAAGTACGCCTTGTAGCCGGCGAGCGGGCCGGCCGGGTCGTAGGTCTCGTGGTTGCCGGGCACCGGGCGTGTCTTCGCCTTGAACGCGCCCCAGGTCTTGTCGTAGTAGGCGCGGAAGTCGGAGAGCAGGGCGTCGTCGTACTGGTTGTCGCCCATCGTCAGATAGAACTTCGGGTTGATCCGTTGTGCCTGGGCCGCGGTCCTCGGGTGGGCGCAGGAGCTGCTGGAGGCGGTGCACTGGGCGGCGATGTCACCGGCCGCGACGACCGTGAAGGCGCCGGAGGGAGGGGGTCCCGTGACGGTGCCGTACACCTCTACTTCGTAGAGGGAGTAGCCGTACGACGTACCGCGCGCGGTGCCGTGGACGCGCAGATGGCGGCCCTTGCCGGTGAGACCGGTCCAGTCGTCGGTGCCGCCGTCGCCGGCGGTCTCGGTGGCGAGCCGGGTCCAGGTGGCGCCGTCGGCGGAGATCTCGACGCGGTACGCCGTGGCGTAGGCGGCCTCCCAGGAGAGGCGGACGCGCGAGACCGTTGCGGCCGCGCCCAGGTCGACCCCGATCCACTGGGGGTCGGAGCCTTCGGCGCTGGCCCACCGGGTGGAGGGGTCGCCGTCGAAGGCCTTGCCCGCGGGGAAGGCGGAGTTCTCGACGGACGAGGAGGTGGCGGGCTTGCCACGGGAGATCAGCGGGTCGGCGGCGGCGCCGGCGTGCCCGGGGGAGGCGAGCAGCAGTCCGCCGACGAGGAGGAGCACGGCGGCGAGGAGGAGGGGCGGGGTGAGGTGGGGGACGCGGGTGAGGGGGGTGGTGCGGCGTGGTGGGGCGGAGGCGTACAGGCGCATACCTGGGCTCCCTGGCCTTGAGGGACGGCGAGAGCTGGACACCGGTGCGGTACACCGCCCCCTGCCCGGGAAGGTCCGTGGGCGCGCGGGACATGGGCAGGGCGACGGCGTACGGCGGCCGGGTCAGAGCTCTCGCTGAGCGCGTCACGCCCACAGGGTTCGGGCGCCGCGCCAAGCCGCTGAGCGGGAGCGTATCTGATAGGAAACCTTCCTACCATCCTCTCGGCGGGGCTTCCTCCGCCGCGAGCCCCCCGCCTCAGAGGCTGATGTGGTACGCCTTGCGCAGCGTCTCGTGGACGGTCCAGGTGGTCCGGTCGCCCTCGCGCAGCACACAGGCGTCACCGGGCCCGATCTCCAGCGTCTCGCCGCCCTCGACGGCGACCGTGGCGCGTCCGCTGACGACGACGAAGAGCTCGTCGGCCTCGGTGTCGGTCACCACGCCCGGCGTGATCTGCCAGATGCCGCGCACCTGCTTGCCGTCGGCCGACTCCCACAGGACCTTGCCCGTCACCTCGGGCGTGCCCGAGACGACCTGGGCGGGGTCGAGCGGCTCCGGCTCCAGCTCCGCGTCGGGGATGTGCACGGCGAAGGAGGGGCGGTCATGTGTCGTCATGGGCGGTGACTGTAGCGGGGGGGCCGGCCTCGCCCCGCCGTCGGGACCGGTGAAAACGGGGGGACCGCGCCACGGAACCGATCGATGTCACCGCTGGTCCGGGGCGGCGCCTTTGGTCGGCCCAATGTTGGTCGCGGGCAATGCGGCGAGAGCACTGACAGCATGACGTGAGCAGCGTCAAACTCACCGTGAACCCCTCCCCCACCTCCGACAGGAGAGTGCGATGCCGTCGTCAGCCTCCCTTCCCCGCACGCTCGCCCTGACCGCCGCCGCCCTGTTGGCGGCCGCCGCCGTCGCCCCTTCGGCGCACGCGGCGCCGCACGCCGCCGAACTCGCACCGGACGCCCCCGGCGCCTCCTACAAGGCGGCGCACGACACCCTCGGTCCGCAGCACCTCACTCCGGCCCAGCGCAGACTCGGCGCCGCCAAGCAGGCGGAGGCGGCGAGATCCTACGAAGAAGCCCGGCTCCAGGGCGCGCTCGCCGGATACAAGCTGTCCGGCGGTCTGCACCAGTCGCAGAAGACCTCCTACTGGTGCGGCCCGGCCACCCTCGTGATCGCCCAGTCCGCCCGGGACGAGGTCGCGGGCCGGTCCCAGCAGGACGCGGCCACCCTCCTCAAGACGAACACCAACGGCACGGCCTGGTACGGCATCAACATCAACGTCCCCGGTCCGACGGGCTACCCGATGGCCGACGCGCTCAACCACCGCCTCCCCGGCGCCGGATACGTACCCAAGGCGCTGCCCTACACGCCGACCGCCACCGACAAGGCGAACTTCAGACAGCACATCACCCACAACACCGACAACGACTTCGCCATCGCGGGCAACGCCTGGGAGGTACCGGGCGGTCCCCATCTCGTCGGCCACCCCAACATCGAGATCTTCCACTGGGTCGCGATCGACGGCTACAACACCGACACCGCCGCCGCGCAGGTCAACTACCTGGACCCGGTGGGCGGCGTGAGCACGAGCGTGATCTCCTGGGCGGGCTCCGTCCCCAAGTCGGCGCACATCTCGTCCGACACCCTCACCACCATCATGGGCGGCCGTGGGTACGTCTGGTAGGACCCTCCCGGCCTCCCTGGCCGTGCTGCTGACGGGCATCCTGCTGGCAGGGTGCTCGTCGGCCCGGCCCGGCCCCGGCCCGACGCCCGACCGCGCCCGGACGCCCTCCCCCACCGCTCGGCCGAGCGCCCTGACCACCGCCTGCGAGGTACCGCTGCCCGCTGTCTGGCGCTCCGCCTTCGACGCGGGAGAGCTGCGCGCGCCGGACGGCGAACGGGCCGTCCTCACCGACGCCGGGCCCGGCTGGACCGCCGTCCAGCTCACCGGCGGCGGACAGCGGCGCGCCGCTCTGGTGCGGACGGGCTCGGCGCCCCGCACCCTGCTCGACCTCGCCGATTCCGTCGAACACCAGCTCCTCGCAGCCGACTTCGACGGCCGCCGGTGGGCCGCGTTCGCCGTCCTCGAAGGCCGGACACTGGACAGCCCGTGGAGCCTGTACCTCTGGGACGCCGGTACAGGGAAGGCGAAGCGCCTCGCGCGCGCCGACCGTCCGGGTCCCCTCCCCCGGCCGGTCGTCCGCGACGGCACGGTCCACTGGGCGCAAGGCGTGGGCGGCGGAAAGGCGACCGTCTACGCGGCTCCGGCCGCGGGCGGAACCCCCCGCGCCCTGCGCACGGGGGTGATGGACACGCCGTTCGCCGCCGGAGAGCTGCTGGTGTGGCGCGAATCCGCCGGCTCCGGCACGCGGCTGACCGCCGTGTCCCCGAAGGACGGGCGGACGGTCCCGCTGCCCGCTCCCCTCGCCGCGCTCCGGAACATCCGGTCCGTCGTCTCCGACGGCCGGACCTGGGCCTGGGTCGCGGGTGAGTCCGAGCCCCGGCTCATGGTGTGGCGTACGGGAGACGCACGACCGACGGCGGCCGTCACCACACCACCGGCCGTCGACGGCATGGACCAGCTCCGGATCAGCGGCCGACTGGTCACCTGGCGCACACCGGAGACCTCCTACGCCCTGGACCTCGGCTCCGGCTCGTACGCGCGGATCACCCCCGCGTACGGATACGCGCAGGCCGGCGGCGGGGCGCTGGCGCTCGCGTACAGCGTCGGCAACCCCAAGGCGAGCGGCTCGCGGGCGGTGGTCCAGGTGGTGGACACGGGCCGGCTGCCGGCGCTGCCGCGCTGTGGCTGAAGATCGCCACGGAGGTTTGACCGGCCCGCCGTCGCGCCAGAGATGGGACATGTCCACACAGGTGTCCGAAGAGGTACGGGAGGCGCTCCACGAGGGCCGTCCCGTGGTCGCGCTCGAATCCACGATCATCGCCCACGGCCTGCCGCGCCCCCGCAATCTCGCCGTGGCACGGGAGTTGGAGGATCTGGTACGGCAGGGCGGCGCCGTGCCCGCCACCATCGCCGTGATCGACGGGGTGGCCCATGTCGGCCTGGACGACGACCGGTTGACCCGGATCGCGGAGGACCCGGCGGTCCGGAAGCTCGGGCACCGCGATCTGGCGCCCGCGCTGGCGACCGGGGCGACCGGGGCGACGACCGTCTCCGGGACCGCCTGGCTGGCGCACTCCGCCGGCATACGGGTCTTCGCGACCGGCGGGCTCGGCGGCGTCCACCGGGAGTGGAGCGAGAGCCAGGACGAGTCGGCCGACCTGCGGCTGCTCTCTCGGGTCGGGGTCACGGTCGTCTGCGCGGGCGTGAAGTCGATCCTCGACGTCCCGGCGACGCTGCAGCGCCTGGAGACCCTGGGTGTACCGGTCGTCGGGTACGGCACGGAACACTTCCCCGGCTTCTATCTGGCCTCCTCCGGCGAGCCGGTGGACTGGACGCTGCGGACGCCCGAGGAGGTGGCCGGAGTGATACGCGCCCAGGACGAGCTCGGTGAGCCGTCCGCCGCGCTGATCGTGGCCAACCCGGTGCCCCTGGCGGACCAGCTGGACCCCGGGCTGCACGACCGGGTCCTCGCCCAGGGCCTCGCCGCGGCGCGGGAGAAGGGGGTCACGGGGCAGGCGGTGACACCGTTCCTGCTCGAATACCTGACGGTGCACACGGACGGCGCGTCCCTGGAGGCCAACCTCGCGGCGGTGCGCGGCAACGTCCGGCTCGCGGCGCGGATCGCGACCGCGTACGCAGTAGCGGGCGCATGAGGGGCCTGCTGGTCGTCGGTGACGTGGTCACCGACGTCGTCGCCCGGCACCGGAGTCCGCTCGCGCCCGCGACCGACACGGCGGCCGAGATCCGCACGCTGCCGGGCGGTGCGGGCGCCAACGTCGCCTGCTGGGCGGCGCGTTCGGGCTGCGCTGACGTGCGGCTGCTGGGCCGGGTGGGGACCGACGCGGCCGACTGGCACGAGGGCGCGCTGCGGGCGGCAGGCGTGCGCCCGCTGCTGGTCAGGGACGCCGAGGCCGCCACGGCCACGGTGATAGCGCTGGTCGACGCGGACGCCGAGCGCACGTTCCTGACGGACAGCGGCGCCGCGTTGCGCCTGTCCCCGGCCGACTGGTCGCCCGCCTTCCTCGACGGGGTCGCCCGTCTTCATCTGTCCGGGTACCTCTTCTTCGCCGCGGCGAGCCGCGCGACGGCACGGCGGGCACTCATGGACGCGCGCGAGGCGGGGATCCCCGTGAGCGTGGACCCGGCCTCCGCGGGGTTCCTGGCCGGGCTGGGCGCGGACCGTTTCCTGGCGGAGGCCGAGGGTGCGCAGGTGCTGTTCCCCAACGCCGACGAGGCCCGGCTGCTGACCGGGCACGCCGGACCGGCCGAGGCCGCGGCGGCGCTGAGCCGGATCTTCCCGCTGGTGGTGGTCACCGTGGGCGGGAAGGGCGCCGTGGTGGCCGAGTCCGGGACGGTGACGGCCGAGGTCGCGGCGCCTGCCGTCCGGGCGGTGGACTCCACGGGCGCGGGCGACGCCTTCACCGGGGCTTTCCTGGCGGCCCGGCTGGCGGGCGCGGACGCGCCCGAGGCGGCGGAGTCCGGCTGCCGGGCGGGCGCGGAGGCGGTGGCGTCGGTGGGCGGCCGGCCTATGACGGCCGGCCCCTGAGCCCCGTCCAGGCCGGGTGGCGGGGGTCGTCGGCGCGGACGACGACGTCGGCGGCTTCGGAGGGGCCGACCTCGTGCTCGTACCGTTCGAAGGCGGGCAGCGTCCAGGGCTCCTCGGTGCGGCGGGCGAGGGCGGCCGGGGAGAGCCGCAGGTGCACGGTCAGGTCGAAGGGGAACCAGTGCCCGAGCAGGAACGGGCCGTGCAGCAGCAGCACCCCGCCGGGTGGCAGGGTGACGTACGGGCTGCGGGTCGCCCGGTCCGTGACGGGGTCCCAGAGGTCGGGCAGCACGCGCCCGCTGCCGCCGGCCTCCAGCGGCCCGAAGACCTCGCGCCAGAGCGCGCCCGTGTCGAACCAGCCGCTGTAGTAGGCGTCGGGGTCGCGTTTCCCGTACTCGTACCGCAGAGACGCGGGCCGTAGGAACCCGCCGGTCCCCACCACCAGTACGGCCCGGCCGCGCAGCCGCAGGGCGGCCCCGATCCGCCCGGCGGTCTCCCCGGTGGGGGCCGTGGGCGCGCCGTCGATGGCGACCTTGAGCCAGTCGCCGCCGCCGGGGGCCGTTCCGTCGAGGTGCGCGGCCAGGGTGTCGGCCAGTCGCTCCCAGGTGATCGCTTGGAATCGCACAGACGTCATAGTGACGGTTCGGCCGGGCCGGGGAGGCGGTGCGGCACCGGGAAACGCTCGGCGAGGATCTCTGTCCCGCCGGTTGCCGGGTCCGGTCTCACGGGACGCGGAGGGTCTCGTCGAGTTCGGCCCGGCCCGCCGCGACCGCCTCCGCGAGTGTCAGCTCTCCGCTCGCCAGGGCCCGGCAGGTGGCCGTGTCCGTCCGCAGGAAGGCGTCGGCCGCCTCCGCCGGCCCGTCGCCGTACGCGGCGGTGCCGTCGCTCCCGATCCGCACATGGAACTCTCCCTCGTCGAGCGTCACCTGGGTGATGCCCGGGCCCCGCTCCTCCAGCGCGCGCAGCAGGGGGATCGCGGACCAGTGCGCCCGTACGGCGTCGGTCGGCCGCGGTTCACCGAGGACGGGCGCTCCCCACTCCGCCAGGGCGCGCAGGACGGGCAGCAACGCCGTGCCCCGGCCGGTGAGTTCGTACACGTACGCCGAGGCGGGCGGTGGCAGCCTGCGGCGCGTGACGAGGTCGGCGGCCTCCATCTCCTTGAGGCGACCGGCCAGCATGTCCGTGCTGACGCCGGGAAGATCGGCGTGCAGGTCGGTGTAACGGCGCGGCCCCGCGAGGAGTTCACGGACGATCAGCAGCGTCCAGCGGTCGCCGACGGCATCGAGGGCGCGGGCGGCGGCGCAGTACTGGTCATAGCTTCGGCGACGTGGCATGCGACGCAGTCTAGACAAGTTGTTGGACTTTCCAAGCTCGAACTTGGTAAAACCAAGCATCAAGTCCTTCTGGGAGGTCGTCGCATGGAGTTCCGGCAGTCGAGCAAGCTGAGCGAGGTCTGCTACGAGATTCGCGGCCCGGTGATCGAGCACGCCAACGCCCTGGAGGAGGCCGGTCACAGCGTCCTGCGCCTCAACACCGGCAACCCGGCGCTCTTCGGCTTCGAGGCCCCCGAGGAGATCGTCCAGGACATGATCCGGATGCTCCCGAAGGCCCATGGGTACACCGACTCGCGCGGTGTCCTCTCCGCCCGGCGCGCCGTCGCCCAGCGCTACCAGGCCCTGGGCCTTCCCGACGTCGACGTGGACGACGTCTTCCTCGGCAACGGCGTCTCCGAGCTGGTCTCCATGGCCGTCCAGGCGCTCCTGGAGGACGGCGACGAGGTCCTGGTCCCCGCGCCCGACTACCCCCTGTGGACGGCGGTGACCACCCTCGCGGGCGGCAAGGCGGTGCACTACCTCTGCGACGAGTCGGCCGACTGGTACCCGGACCTCGACGACATGGCCGCGAAGATCACCGACCGGACCAGGGCGGTCGTGATCATCAATCCCAACAACCCCACCGGAGCGGTGTATCCGCGGGAGATCGTCGAGGGCATCCTCGACCTCGCCCGCCGTCACCAGCTGATGGTCTTCGCCGACGAGATCTACGACCAGATCGTCTACGACGACGCCGTCCACCACACCGCCGCCGCCCTCGCCCCCGACCTCGTCGTCCTCACCTTCTCCGGCCTCTCCAAGACGTACCGGGTCGCGGGCTTCCGCTCCGGCTGGCTGGTCGTCACCGGTCCCAAGCAGCACGCGAGGAGCTATCTGGAGGGGCTGACGATGCTGGCCTCCATGCGCCTGTGCCCCAACGCCCCCGCGCAGTACGCCATCCAGGCCGCGCTCGGTGGCCGGCAGTCGATCCACGAGCTGACCGCCCCGGGCGGCAGGCTGCGCGAACAGCGCGACAGGGCGTGGGAGAAGCTCAACGAGATCCCCGGCGTCTCCTGTGTGAAGCCGAAGGGCGCGCTCTACGCCTTCCCGCGCCTCGACCCCGCCGTGCACAAGATCCACGACGACGAGAAGTTCGTCCTCGACCTGCTGCTGCGGGAGAAGATCCAGGTGGTGCAGGGCACCGGCTTCAACTGGCCGCGCCCGGACCACTTCCGCATCCTGACCCTGCCGTACGCCGACGATCTCGACGCGGCGATCAGCCGCATCGGCCGCTTCCTGGGCGGCTACCGCCAGTGAGAGCGGCCCGGAAACGGGAGCGGGCCCGAGGGCGTAGCCTGCCCCCGGGCCCTGTCGATGCCGCTCACATCACACGCCGGCACGCTTGAGGACCCGGGTCAGTCGTCATTGCGCCGCGTCCTGCCATTGGACCACCGCCGATCGAAGCTCGGCGGACCAGATTCGAACTGGCATTTCGACGCACCAGGGCCCGGGCCCGGTCGATCCGGCGATGAGCGGCGAATGCTGAGTCTGGAGCAATAGTCTGAGTTTGAACGCGACCCCCGTCAGAAGGGCCGCGGATTCACGACAAGCTTCAGCTTCAGCTTTGCGCTCCTCGCGCGCCCCGGCCGTGTTCCGTGGTGGCCGGGGAGTCCGTGTACGTCCCGGCTACCCGAAGAGGTAACCGAAGACGGCGTCGCCGACCCGCTGGTCGGTGACCTCCCCGCTGTTCGCCTCCTCACGGGCGAACTTCACCGCCTGCTGGAGCTTCTCCACCCGCTCCAGGAGTTCGTTCACCCGCCGCGCCGGCAGGGCGCCGGAGAACTTCACCGTCGTCCAGTAACCGACCGGGACGTCCTCGTAGTACACCTCGACCTGCGCCGGGTGCTTCTCCGTCGCCTCCGCCTTCACATGGTTGCGCGGCACCTTCTTCGTCCGGACCGTGCGGACGACCTCGGTCTTCCACGCGTCGGTCGACGGGTCCAGGGTCCAGGACTCGGCGGCGTCCAGGACGGGCAGCTTGCGCACGAAGGCGTTGATGTCCGTCAGCTGCTTCTCCAGGAAGAGGAGGTACGCGACGGGCACCTGGCCCACCAGGACACGCCCGTCGACCGTGATGTCGGCGCGTGCCTCGCAGTTGGCCCAGTCCTTGGTGGCGGTCACATCGAACAGCCGGGTCAGCGCCCGCGCGGTGTCGCGCAGCACGTCCTCGGCCTTCACCTGCACCAGCGTGGACTCGGGCGGAAGCTGCTCGCCCTCCTCGTCCTTCGGCTGGTACGTACGGGAGATGCCGGCGAGCAGCGCGGGCTTCTGCAGCCCGTGGTGCGCCGCGGTCAGGTCCTGGTGCGCGCGGGACTTGACGCCCTTCTCCACTGCGATGATCTGATTGAGTTTCGTTGCCACGTGACGGACCCTAGCCGGGGACCGGGCGATGAATCGAACTGTTTTCTGGGCCACTTGAGACGCATGAGGAGCTGCCGGTCATGGGAACGGCCCTGATCGCCGTGGCGGGGACCCTGCTCGGTGTGATCGCGACGCACTGGTTCCAGGGCCGGGCCGCCGAGCGCACGGCGGGCCTCGCCCGTGCCGAGCAGCTGCGCCAGGAGCGGATCGCGACCTACAGTGCCTTCGCCGGTGCCGTCGTCGACTACCGTCGCAGCCAGCACGACCGGTGGTTCCGGGCGGCGCGGCATCCCGGCTCGGAGGAGGCGGAGGAAGCGCGCTACGCCTCGTACCACCAGCGCACCGCCGCCCTCCAGGCCCTCTTCCGGGTCCAGTTGGTCTGTGACGACCCGGCCACCCGCCGACTGGCCGAGTCGGCGCTCGAGGTGACCAACTGCCTGCACGAGGCGGTCGACGAGGAGGACCGCGCCCGGCGCTCGCGGGAGGCGAAGGAGGCGCTCGATCTGTTCATCGCCTCCGCCGCGCCCGGAGTGCACTGAGGGAGGCCCGCCATGGACCTCGTCGCGCCCGTCGTCGTCGAGCCGCTCCGGCGCCGGCGCTGTTCGGAGTGCCACCAGGGGCCGCTGGAGCGGATGGTGGTGGAGTTCCACTCCCCCGTCTGCCTCGACTGCGCCGACCTCGGCCATCTCGTCTTCCTGCGCCGCGGTGACACGGCGCTCACCCGCCGGGCGCGGGAGGGCAGTTCGCTGTGGGCGGTGGTGGTACGGCACAACCGGCGCCGCACCCGGTACGAACGTCAGGGGCTGCTGGTCGAGGAGGCCGCGCTGGTCCGGGCGGAGGAGGCGTGCCTGGCGGACGCGGAGGCACGGGCGCGCCGGCGGGCCAGGGACGCGGCGCGGCGGGCGGAGCGGGACGCGCGGGTCACGGCGGAGCTGGAGGCCGAGATCCTGCGGCTGTTCCCGTCCTGCCCGGTGGAGCGGGCCGCGGAGATCGCGGCCCACGCCTCGGAGAAGGGCAGCGGACGCGTAGGGCGGACGGCGGCCGGGCGGGCCCTCGACCGCGGTGCGGTCACCGCCGCGGTGCGGGCGTCCGTACGGCATGTCGACACCGAGTACGACACGCTGCTCATGCGGGGCGTTCCCCGCCACCAGGCCCGGACGAGGGTCGCACCGGCCATCGAGGCGGTGCTCCGGGCCTGGCGCCGGACGTGAGGGTCCTGGCGGACCTCAGATCTCGCCGCCCGCGCGGCGGGAGCGGCGGTACAGCAGCGCACCGCCGAGCAGCGCCGCGGCGCTCGCCGGGACGGCGTAGCCGATCAGGTCCGCGCCCGTGTCGGCCAGCGAGACGGAGCTGGTCTGCGGACCGGCCGCCGGAGCCGGCTCGTCGGTGTCGGTGTCGGTTTCGGTGTCGGTGCTCGGGGCGGGCAGGGTCGTGGCCGGCTTGGGCTCCTCGCCGGGGCCCTCGGGCGTGCCGGGGCCGTTGACCGAGGTGTTGCCGAAGGCGGGGTTGCCGATGCCCACGACGTTGACGGAGTTGCCGCTGACGTTCACCGGGAGGTCGATCGGCAGCTGGATGCCGTTGCCGGAGATGATCCCGGACGAGCCGTGCGTGACTCCCTCGGCCGTGGCGCCGCCGCCGCTGTTGCTGGAGCCGCCCTGGGAAGAACCGCCCTGGGAGGGGCCGCCGCCACCCTCGCGGTCGCGCGGGGTACCCGGCAGGTCCTTGTGCCTGCCGTCGCCACCGCGCTGGGAGCCGTATCCGTCGGACGAGCCCGACCGGTTCTCACAGCGGTTGCCGAACGCCGGGTTGAGCAGTCCGACGACGTTGATCGTGTTCCCGCACACGTTGACCGGGACGTGCACGGGCAGCTGAACGGTGTTGCCCGAGATCGCGCCCGACGACCCGACCGCGGCGCCCTCTGCACCGGAGCCGGCGTGCGCGGCGCCCGCCGAGAGCGCGAGCGCGCCACCCGTGACCATCAATGTGGCCAGACCACTTCGGCGCATGTGCCTCATGGCTTCCTGCCTTCCGGAGGTTTTCACGGGCACTCGCCCGTACCGCAATTAACGCGATTCAGACCCGCCCGGATCAGGCCTCTGGCTTGTTTCACTCGTTTGAGTGGGTTTGAGGCTCGCAATATGACCTCACGCGCTGCGACGGAGGCCGCGGAACGGCCTTCCGTCCGGTCTCTCTGTCACCGCCCCAGCAGATCGGTGAGCGCGCCGACGGGATCGGCGTCAGGGGTGCCGCGAGGCCACCAGTCCTCCCGGTCGGCGTCCGACTCGTATCCGTACCAGAGGCCGTCCCGCCCCAGGCGGAGCTGGAGGGAGCGGGTCGACAGCCGGTTGCGCCAGGGGCGGAAGGCGGGGTAGTCCGCGGCGAGCAGGGCCGGGCGGGCCCGGTCGAAGGGGCCGGCGGGCGGGTCCCAGGGCTCTTCCAGGACCGTGAGACCGGCGAGACCGCCCTGGCGCCAGGCGGCGACGGCGCGCGCAAGATCCGTCGGGGTGCGGTCGAGGGCGTACGCCAGGTCGCGGTAGAGCGCGCGGGTCGACGCGGTGAGGCCGGAGCCGGGGTGCGCGGCGGCCAGCCGGACGGCGTCCTGCCAGGGGGTGAGGGCGGCGACCGGGTCGTGCCCCGTGGTCAGGAAGGCGTGCGCTCGGGCCGCGGCCTCCGAGGCGAGCAGATCGAGGGCGAGGGGGTCGGGGGCGGCCGGGTCGGGCGGGTGGACCGGAGGGCGGCCGGGGTGGGCGGGGACCGGAAGCGGCGGGGGCAGCGGCACCATCGGTCTGGGCGCGGCGCCGTCGGCGGTGGAGCCGAGGACGGCGCGCGCCGGGACCGACGCCAGGACGGGCGGGGCGGCGCCGGTCTCGGCGGCGGAACGGGCGGCGTTGCGGCGGGTGAGCGCGGCGAGGAGCTCCTGTTCACCGCGTCCGCGCATCAGGAAGAGGACGAAGGGGTCCTCGTCGAGGAGCCGCGCGGACTGGTAGCAGAGGGCGGCGGCGTGCTTGCAGGGGTAGCCGTCGTCGGGGCAGGAGCAGTCGGGGATCAGGTCACCGGGCGCGGGCAGCAGTCCGGTGACGGCTTCGAGGGCGTGCGGGACGTCCTTGTCGAGCAGGGCGGCGATGTGGTCCGGCCGGGCGGCCGCCTCGTCGAGGAAGCGCTCCCAGTCGTCGTCCCCGAGGGTGCGGAGCCGGATCTCCGTGCGGTACGGCCGGGGGCGGGTGCCGTGGACGTAGGCCACGACCCGGCCCGGGGTGACCGTGATCGCGTCGACGTGGCCGCGTCCCGCGTACGCCTTGCCGCGGGCCAGGCGCGCCGGGTCGAGCGCGGTGTCCTCCAGTGCCTCCACCCAGGCGTTGCCCCACCAGGTGGCGGCGAACCGCCCGTCCGGCGCCTCACGCGGCGCGAGCTGGGGGAACGTACGGCGACGGTCGTCGTGGCGAGGGAGGCCGGGGCGGGCGCCGGACGGCCGGCGGGGGCTCATGACGGCCTCCTCAGCGATACGAGGTCCGCCAGTTCGCGGTCGGTCAGTTCGGTCAGCGCCGCCTCGCCGGAGCCGAGGACGGCGTCGGCGAGGGCCTGCTTGGCGCGGAGCATGTCGGCGATGCGGTCCTCCACCGTGCCCTCGGCGATGAGCCGGTGGACCTGGACGGGCTGGGTCTGGCCGATGCGGTACGCGCGGTCGGTGGCCTGCTCCTCGACCGCCGGGTTCCACCAGCGGTCGTAGTGCACGACATGACCGGCCCGGGTCAGGTTGAGTCCGGTGCCCGCGGCCTTCAGCGAGAGGAGGAAGACGGGCACCTCACCGGCCTGGAAGCGGTCCACCATCCGCTCCCGTTCGGCGACCGGCGTGCCGCCGTGCAGCAGTTGGGCCGGGATCGCCCGGGCGGCCAGATGGTCGGCGAGGAGCCGCGCCATGGAGACGTACTGGGTGAAGACGAGGACGGAGCCGTTCTCGGCGAGGATCGTGTCGAGGAGTTCGTCGAGCAGGGCGAGCTTGCCCGACCGGCCCGCGAGGCGGGCCGTGCCGCCGCCCTTCGCGGTCTGTTCCTTGAGGTACTGGGCGGGGTGGTTGCAGATCTGCTTGAGCGAGGTCAGGAGCTTCATGACAAGCCCGCGGCGCGCGATGCCCTCGGCGCCCTCGATGTGAGCCATGGTCTCCCGCACCACCGCCTCGTAGAGCGAGGCCTGTTCGCGGGTGAGGGGCACGGGGTGGTCGGACTCCGTCTTGGGCGGCAGTTCGGGGACGATGCCCGGGTCGGACTTGCGGCGGCGCAGCAGGAACGGCCTGACCAGCCGGGCGAGCCGCTCGACCGCCTCGTCGTTCTCGATCTCCTCGCTGTTCTCCACAGCGCGGGCGTGGCGGGAGCGGAACGCCTTGAGGGGGCCGAGGAGCCCGGGGGTGGTCCAGTCGAGGAGGGCCCACAGCTCGGAGAGGTTGTTCTCCACGGGGGTGCCGGTGAGCGCGACCCTCGCCGGTGCCGGGATGGCGCGCAGCGCCTTGGCGGTCGCGGAGAACGGGTTCTTGACGTGCTGGGCCTCGTCGGCGACGACCATCCCCCATTCCTGTTCGGCCAGCTGGGAGGCGCTGGTGCGCAGGGTGCCGTACGTGGTGAGGACGATCCCGCCGGTGCCGGAGCCGCCGTCGGCACCGTCCAGGGTGCGGTCGGGGCCGTGGAAGCGGCGTACGGGGACGCCGGGGGCGAACCGCTGGACCTCCCGCTGCCAGTTGCCGAGCAGGGAGGCGGGACAGACCACGAGGGTGGGCGCGCGGCGAGCGCGCTTCAGATGCAGGGCGATGAGGGTGACGGTCTTGCCGAGGCCCATGTCGTCGGCGAGGCAGCCGCCGAGGCCGAGCGAGGTCATCAGGTCCAGCCAGGCGAGGCCGCGCAGCTGGTAGTCGCGGAGGGTGGCGTCGAGGCCGGGGGGCGGTTCGACGGCCTCGGGGCCGGCGAGGAGCCGGTCCCTCAGGGTCGCGAGCGCCCCGACGGGCACGGCCCGGACGGTCTCGCCGTCGACCTCCGCGCTGCCGGTGAGGGCGACGGCGAGCGCGTCGACGGGTTCCAGCAGGCCGAGCTCGCGTTTGCGGGCCTTGCGGACCAGGTCGGGGTCGATGACCACCCACTGGTCGCGCAGGCGCACGATGGGCCGGTGCGACTCGGCGAGGGTGTCCATCTCGCGTTCGGTGAGCGGGTCGCCGTCGAGGGCGAGCTGCCAGTTGAAGCGGAGGAGCTCCTCGCTGTCGAAGAACGCCGTGCCGTCGGTGGCGGAGCCGGGCGCGGAGAGCGCGGGCCGGACGACGGCGGAGGCGCTGAGCGAGCGGGCCAGTTCGCGTGGCCAGTGGACGGCGACGCCCGCGTCGGCGAGCCGCGCGGCGGCGGGTCCGAGCAGCTCGTACAGCTCGTCCTCGGTCAGCGCCAGGACGTCGGGCACATCGCGCTCGAGGAGCCGGCCGAGCGGCGGCCATACGCGGGCCGCCCTGCGGAGGGCGAGGAGCGCGTCGATCCGGGCGCGCGGCCCGAAGTGCTCGTCGCCGTCACCCGCCCACAGGGCGGCGGCGTCGATGACGAGGGTGGGGTCGGCGAGGCTGTGGACCTGGAGGAGGGCCGCGGCCGCCTGCCGCTCGTCGCCGCCCTCGTCGGCGATGTCGAAGAGTTCGTACCCCGCGAGGTCGAGCCGGAGCGAGACGCGGACCCCGGCGTCCATGCCGGCCGCGGCCTCGGCCGCCCAGGCACGCGCGCGGGGCAGGTGCTGCGGTTCGCGGGCGGCGAAGGGCGCGCCCACCGCGCAGGCCGCGGCGGGGGTGCGGGGCAGGGTGTCGGCGACCGCGTCGAGGAAGGCGCGCACCAGCGCCTCCGGCTCGGGCAGCCGGAGCGGGCCGCCGCCGGGCACGGGCACGGCGTGCGCCTCGTACGGCATGGCGGCGGCGACGGCCCGGAGGTGGGCGATGTCGTCGGCGTCCAGCGGCCCGGCCCGCCAGGCGTCGAGGTCGTCGGCGGTCAGTCCGGGCAGCAGCCGGCCGCGCGCCGTCAGATGCAGGGCGTGCAGGGCGGCGGCGCCCCAGCAGGCGGAGGCCGGGTGGGCGCCCGGATGGTGGCGCGCCGCCACGAGGTGGGGCAGGGCGTCGGCGACGGAGAGGACCACCGCGCGCACGGTGCGGCCGCGCACCCCGGCGCCGTGCCGGCGCACGACCGTCAGCTCCTCCACCGAGGACGCGCCCGCCTCCTCCGCGGGCGGGCCGTCGGGCAGCGCGCCCCCGTCCGGCGCCCAGAAGGCGACGCGCCCCTCGCGGGGCAGGGCGGCCGGCAGGAAGACGGCGGCGCGGCTGTACAGGGCGTGGGTCACGGCACCGCTCACCTTCCCGTTCCGACGGATCCCGACTGGACCTCCGACCTTACGGGTGGGGTCTGACAACGGCCCTCACACCGCTTCGCCCGGGCGGCCCAGCAGCGGGTGACAGCCCCTCCGGCAGGCGGCAGGGTGGCGAGGAACAGGGCCGCGACAGGTTCAGCGGCCTTCGCCCGACAGACGAGGATCCGCCATGTCCGTTCACCGGCGTCTCGGCACCGCCTCCGGGGCCGCGCTCCTGACCCTCGCCGTCGCGGGCTGCTCCGGCCTGGACCGCACCGCGGCGGGCACGATCAGGTACGAGACGCCGGACGAGGTCGAGGTGACCGTGACGAGCCCGTCGGTCAAGGGCTGCCACGTGCTCGCGCAGGACGGCGCGACGAAGATCGAGAACCTGACGGCGGTCGACCTCATCGTGTACCCGACGCCCGACTGCACGGGCGAGGACAGCTCCTATGTCCCCGCCAGGTCGGGCGACACCATCGTTCCCGGCAGCCCTCCCTGGCGCAGCTACAGCGTCGTCCACTAGACGACCGCGTCGGCCGGCTCTCGTCGGGCAGTGCCGAGGAGCGGGGGCCGTTCCACTCCCGCGTCAGCAGGCGGGATACCGCTCGAACGGGTGAACGGGCACTCCGGGCCTGAGTTCGCGGTGCTCGACCTGCAACGACAGATCGTCGGCCAGCTCGGTGATGACGGCCCGCCCCTCCGTCATCATCAGCCACTCCAGCGGCAGTTGCGCGTCCCCGTGCAGGGCGCCCAGGAGGTTGCCGCAGACGGCGCCGGTCGAGTCGCTGTCTCCCGAGTGGTTGACGGAGAGCAACAGGGCCTGCGCCACGGAGTGGGTGCGGACGAGCACGCAGTACACGGCGATGGCCAGGGTCTCCTCGGCGACCCAGCCCGCGCCCAGGGTCTCCACCCGCTCGGGTCCGGGCCGCCCGGCACCGGCCAGGTCGACCGCCGCCCGCAGCGCGGCCGTCGTCTCCTCGTGGCCGGGTCGGCGCCGCAGCAGCTCCATCGACCGCAGGACGGCGCCCTCCGCCGACTCCCCTTCGAGCAGATACGCCACGATCGCGGCGAACGCACCGGAAGCCAGGGCCGCGGTGGGGTGCCCATGGGTGATCTGGGCGCACGCGGCGGCCAGTTCGAAGGCACTGTCGGCGGTCTCACCGATCAGCCCGAAGGGGGCCGAGCGCATGACCGTGCCGCACCCCTTCGACTGGGGGTTGACCGGCCCGGTGCCGATCTGCCCGTAGCGCGGGGGCACATGTCCGGCCGCGACGCCGGTGAGGCACGCGTTGCCCGGTGCCCGTCGCGCGTACAGCCAGGGCTGGGTGCGCAGCCAGCCCGTACGGACGGTGTCCGTACCACCGCGGGCGGGCGGAGCGGGGTGGTTCTGGGTGTCGAGCCAGCGCCGGTACGCCTGCTGGACGCAGGCGGTCTGAGCGCCGTCGCCCTCGCTGACGGACCGCGCGCGGGCGCGGATGAGCCCTTCCGCGGTGAAAAGGGTCATCTGGGTGTCGTCGGTGACCCGTCCGATCACCCCGTCCGTGTCCGGCACCATGTCGGCGAGCCCGTACTCGCCGTGGGTCCGCCGGATCGCCTCCAGGGAGAGGAACTCGACGGGGTTGCCCAGAGCGTCCCCGATGGCCCCGCCCAGCAGGCAGCCCCGTACCCGGGAGCGGCGCACAGCCGCCTCCCACCCTGTTCGTCCGTTCACATCTCCCCCTCACGGGTACACCTTCAGTAGGCGCTCGGGCCCCTCGCCGGGAAAGGCGACGGTCATGCGTACTGGAAGTGAGCCGACGACCGCACGCAGTCCCCTGCGCATGCGGTTCTGGCTGAGTATATGGGGGCTGATCTGGGCGGTCTTCGGTACGACGGCGTTCGCCCTGGCCGGTAGGCCGGGGTGGGCCGCCGCCTGCGGGGTGCTGTTCCTGGTCGTTCTCGTCGACATGGCGATGGTCGTGCGTCGTCTCCGTCAAGGCCCGCACTGGCAGCCTGGGCGGGACGTTCCCCCGTACGAACCGGACCACGGCGGCCCGCGCCGCTGACCCGTCCGGTCGCCGGGAAGACCGTCGGCGGGAAGACCGTCGGCGGGAAGACCGTGGGCGGAGCCCTCAGTCCTCGGTGCCGAAACGGGCCGCCTCGATGTACTCCGGCTTCGGGTCGAGCGCGGCCGCGAGCCGGAAGTGGCGGGTGGCCTGGTCGGGGCGCCCGGAGCGCTGGAAGGTGCGGGCGAGCGCGAAGTGGGCGAAGGCGTTGTCGGGCTCCCGTTCGAGGACCAGTTCGAACTCGAGCTCGGCGGGTCGCAGTTGGGCGGCGGCGAAGAAGGCGCGGGCGCGCAGCAGCCGTGCCGCGGTGTTCTCGGGGTGGGCGGCGATCACCGAGTCGAGCAGCTTCACGGCACCTCGCGGGTCCCGCGCGGCGAGCAAATGCTCGGCGGCGCGAAAGTCGATGACGTGGGTTTCCGGGTTCCTCTCGGCCACGGTGACATCCTTCCCCTTGCTCCGGCGGTTCAACATGGGGCGCGGCAGCGGTATTCCGTACGGAATGACGATCCGACCACCGTGCCCCCGCGATCCTCTACCCACGCGGGCCGTGGCCGATCGACCGCGGTGACGCCTCTTCGCGGTGCGGCGCGGCCCGACCGGACTCGCTCCGGCTTGGGCCGGGCTCGGTCGGGCCCGGCTCAGGGGGCTTGGCGGTCGTCCGCCGCGGCCCGGCGCGTCAGCTCCGTCCAGACCTTCCTCACCTGCGGTTCGAGCGCCTCCAACGGCCCGTCGTTGTCGATGACGAGATCCGCGACGGCGCGCCGCTGCGCGCGCGTGGCCTGGGCCGCCATCCGGGCGCGTGCCTCCGGCTCGGCCATGCCACGCAGCCGTACCAGCCGGTCGAGCTGTGTCTCCGGGGACGCGTCCACGACCACGACCAGGTCGTAGAGCGGGGCGAGCCCGTTCTCGGTGAGCAACGGCACGTCGTGGACGACCACGTCGTCCGGCCCGGCCTCGCTCTCCAGCTCGGCGGAGCGGGCACCGACCAGCGGGTGCACGATGGCGTTGAGGGTGGCCAGCCGGTCGGCGTCGGCGAAGACGATCGAGCCGAGCTTCGGCCGGTCGAGCGTGCCCTCGTCGGTCAGGATGTCCGCACCGAACGCCTCCACGACGGCCGCGAGCCCGGGAGTGCCGGGCTCGACGACCTCGCGGGCGATCCTGTCGGCGTCGATCAGCACGGCTCCGTACGAGACGAGCAGCCGCGACACTTCACTCTTGCCGGCGCCGATACCGCCGGTCAGGCCCACCTTCAGCATGAGCGGCAGCTTAGGGCCCCCGCCCGCGCGACGCCCTCGGGGGTTGTGCGTCGCTCGGGGGGTTACGCGTCGCCTTCGGGGGGTTACGCGTCGCCCTCGCGCTCGGCGAGGAAGCGCTCGAACTCACGGCCGAGCTCGTCCGCCGACGGCAGGTCGACGGGCTCGGCGACCAGGCTGCCCCGCGTCTCGGCGCCCGCCATGGCGTCGTACTGGTGCTCAAGGCCCTGGACCAGCGCCACCAGCTCCTCGTCACCCTCACGGATCTGGCGGTCGATCTCGGTCTGCGTGCGCCGCGCCTCCGTGCGCAGCGCGTGGGCGATACCGGGCAGGACGAGACCCGTGGCGGCGGTGATGGCCTCCAGGACGGTCAGGGCGGCGTCCGGGTAGGAGGCCCGGGCGACATAGTGCGGAACGTGCGCCGCGACACCGAGGGTGTCATGGCCCCACTCCGAGAGCCGGTACTCGACGAGCGCTTCGGCGCTGCCGGGCACCTGCGCCTCGTCGAAGGGGCTGCGGTGGCCCGGCATGAGGTCGGTGCGGCTGCCGTGCGGCGTGAGCCCGACGGGACGGGTGTGCGGCACTCCCATGGGGATGCCGTGGAAGTTCACCGCGAGCCGTACCCCCAGGCGCTCGACGATCTGGCGGATCGCCGCGGCGAAGCGCTCCCACTCGACGTCCGGCTCGGGGCCGGAGAGCAGCAGGAAGGGCGCGCCGGTCGCGTCCTGCACGAGGCGGACCTCGATGGCGGGAGTCTCGTACGCGGTCCAGCGGTCGCGCCGGAAGGTGAGGAGCGGTCGGCGGGCGCGGTAGTCCACGAGCCGGTCATGGTCGAAGCGGGCCACCAGCTGGTGCGGCAGAGTGTCGAGCAGGCGGTCGACGATCTGCTCGCCGGCCTCACCCGCGTCGATGTATCCGTCGAAGTGGTAGAGCATGACCAGCCCGGCCGACTCCTGCGCCAGCGCCAGGTCCACCACGGCCAGGCCCTTCTGGTCCCATTCGTACAAATCCTGGGGATCAAGCACGGTTACCGCTCCTCCTCGCGTTCCTCAGGGGGAACGTCGCCGATGGGCCGGCCATTCCCCGCAGGTGATCCTTCTTCCGCACCCACTGGTCCAGACCTTGACATGCTCATGGGCCCTCCCTACCGTCACGGGCAGCACCGCGTTCAGCCTGTCGTTCGCCGTACATGTACGAGAACCCTCGCTTCTACGGGAAGGCACCCCCATGCACCCCCGAACGCCGCTCCTGTCCCTGCTTCCGTTGACGGCCCTCCTCGCCGTGCCGCTCGCCGCGACACCGGCCGCCGCGGCCACCATCGAGGTGTCGACCGCCGCCCAGCTCAAGACGGCGCTCACCAACGTCCGGCCCGGCGACACGATCCACCTCGCCGACGGGACGTACACCGGGAACTTCAAGGCCACCACCCCGGGCACCTCATCCGCCCGGATCACCCTCACCGGCTCCTCGCGCGCGGTGCTCACCGCCGGCGGCGGCTACGGCCTGCACCTCAACGGCGCCTCGTACTGGACGGTCAAAGGCGTCACCGTGACCGGCGGGCAGAAGGGGATCATGACTGACACGGCGAACGGCGTGGTGATCGACGGGGTCACCGTGCACGGCCTGGACATGGAGGGCGTGCATTTCCGCAACTCCAGCAGGAACGGTGTCATCAAGAACTCGCGGATCTACGACACCGGCAACGACGGGCGCGGTATGGGCGAGGGGGTCTACGTCGGGAGCGCCAACACCCTCTCCGACAAGAGCGACAACGCGCAGATCCTGAACAACACGATCGGGCCGGACGTCGGCGGGGAGGCGGTCGACATCAAGGAGGGCACCACCGGCGCGAGGATCGTCGGGAACACCTTCGACGGGCGCGGTCTCACCGGCGCCAACTTCGACGACTCCTGGGTGGACGTCAAGGGCAACAACGTGCTGGTGGAGAACAACACCGGCCGCAACACCACCGACAACGGTTTCGAGACCCACAGCCAGCAAAACGGCTGGGGCTGCGGGACGGTCTTCCGTGGCAATCGGTCGGATCTGACGGGCGCGTCGGGCGCCAAGCGGCTGGCGATCTACGTCACCAACCAGAGCGACAGCTGCAGGACGACGGTGTACGGCTCGAACACGGTCACCGGCGGAAGGGGGCTGACGAACATCGCCGTCACCCCCTGAGCGGCCGGCCGTGAACCGTCCCGCCCTGAGCCGTCGTCCTCCGAACGACGCAAGGCCCGCTCCCCCGAGGGGGGAGCGGGCCTTGTCGCTTCAGCCTGTCAGCTGGTGGTCAGAGCGTCAGCTCTGGCCGCCGGCCAGCTTCTCGCGCAGGGCGGCCAGGGCCTCGTCCGACGCCAGGGCGCCGGAGTTGTCGTCCGACTCCGAGGAGTAGGAGCCACCCGAGACGCCCGCCGGGGCACCGGCCGGAGCGGCGGTGCCACCCTCGGCAGCGGCGGCCTCGTCGGCCTCGCGGGACTTGATGACCTGAGCCTGGTGCTGCTCGAAGCGCTGCTGCGCCTCGGCGTACTGGGTCTCCCAGGCCTCGCGCTGGGTCTCGTAGCCCTCGAGCCAGTCGTTGGTCTCGGGGTCGAAGCCCTCGGGGTAGATGTAGTTGCCCTGGTCGTCGTAGGACGCGGCCATGCCGTACAGGGTCGGGTCGAACTCGACCGAGGCCGGGTCGGCACCGAAGGACTCGTTGGCCTGCTTCAGCGAGAGGCTGATGCGACGACGCTCGAGGTCGATGTCGATGACCTTGACGAAGATCTCGTCGTTGACCTGGACGACCTGCTCCGGGATCTCCACGTGGCGCTCGGCCAGCTCGGAGATGTGGACCAGACCCTCGATGCCCTCGTCCACGCGGACGAACGCACCGAACGGAACCAGCTTGGTGACCTTGCCGGGAACGACCTGGCCGATCTGGTGCGTCCGGGCGAACTGCTGCCACGGGTCCTCCTGCGTCGCCTTCAGCGACAGGGAGACACGCTCGCGGTCCATGTCCACGTCGAGAACCTCGACGGTGACCTCCTGGCCGACCTCGACAACCTCGGAGGGGTGGTCGATGTGCTTCCAGGACAGCTCGGAGACGTGCACGAGGCCGTCGACGCCACCCAGGTCCACGAAGGCACCGAAGTTGACGATCGAGGACACGACGCCGGAGCGGACCTGACCCTTCTGGAGGGTCGTGAGGAACGTCTGGCGGACCTCGGACTGGGTCTGCTCGAGCCAGGCACGGCGGGACAGGACCACGTTGTTGCGGTTCTTGTCCAGCTCGATGATCTTCGCCTCGAGCTCCTTGCCCACGTAGGGCTGGAGGTCGCGAACACGGCGCATCTCGACCAGGGAGGCCGGGAGGAAGCCGCGGAGGCCGATGTCGAGGATGAGACCACCCTTGACGACCTCGATGACGGTACCGGTGACGATGCCGTCCTCTTCCTTGATCTTCTCGATCGTGCCCCAGGCGCGCTCGTACTGGGCCCGCTTCTTCGAGAGGATCAGGCGGCCTTCCTTGTCCTCCTTCTGGAGGACCAGGGCCTCGATCTCGTCGCCGACCTTGACGACCTCGTTCGGGTCGACATCGTGCTTGATCGAGAGCTCGCGGCTCGGGATGACACCTTCGGTCTTGTAACCGATGTCGAGCAGGACCTCGTCCCGGTCGACCTTCACGATGACGCCGTCGACGATGTCGCCGTCGTTGAAGTACTTGATCGTCTCGTCGATCGCGGCGAGGAAGGCTTCCTCGTTACCGATGTCGTTGACCGCAACCTGCGGGGTGGTGGCGGTGGTCTCGGTGCTGCTCGTCATGTGGGAAAGGGCTCCGGTTACGGACAGAAAGTCGTAGGTACTGCTACGCCGTGAGCCCGTATCGCACCAAGAAGCCGGACAGCCAATGAAGCGCCGTCCCGCGCGAACGGGGGGCGCCTCGAAAACCGAGGGGACATACAACAGGTACGAGCGCGGCCTGCTCCGTCTGAGGCGCGCAGGCCCGCAGCGCAACCTTTAGCATACGGGGGCGGCCGGACAGGGTCAATGCGCGAAGCGCGCACCCGGGGCAGATCGCCGCATAACCGGCACAACTCAAGTCACCCCACGCCTCCGGGCCACAGGGGCCGCGCAGCCGCGCTGTGCGCAAACTACATCGACGGGCGAGATGAACCAAGAGTACGGACCGGCAGACGAGGGCGGGCTGGAGCCCGCGGCGACCCGTCGTGACGCCGGGGACGCGGAGAGCAGCCGGGCGAGTCGCGGGTGGTGGGACCGGAACGCCGACGAGTACCAGAGCGACCACGGAGCGTTCCTCGGGGACGACCGGTTCGTCTGGGGTCCCGAAGGGCTCGACGAGGCCGACGCCGGACTGCTGGGTCCGGCCGGCTCGCTGAGTGGCCTGGACGTCCTGGAGATCGGGGCGGGGGCGGCGCAGTGCTCCCGCTGGCTCGCCCGGCAGGGCGCCAGGCCGGTCGCGCTGGACCTCTCGCACCGCCAGCTCCAGCACGCGCTGCGGATCGGCGATGACGTTCCGCTGGTCGAGGCGGACGCGGGAGCGCTGCCCTTCCGGGACGGCTCCTTCGACCTGGCCTGCTCGGCCTACGGCGCGGTGCCATTCGTGGCCGACCCGGTGCGGGTCTTCCGTGAGGTGCGCCGGGTACTGCGGCCCGGTGGCCGGTGGGTCTTCTCGGTGACGCATCCGATCCGCTGGGCGTTCCCGGACGAGCCGGGCCCCGAGGGCCTGTCGGTCGCTGCGTCCTACTTCGACCGCACTCCCTATGTCGAGCAGGACGAGGAGGGGCGGGCGGTGTACGTCGAGCACCACCGGACGATCGGGGACCGGGTCCGGGACGTGGTGGCCGGCGGTTTCCGGCTGGTGGACCTGGTGGAGCCCGAGTGGCCCGCCTGGAACGACCAGGAGTGGGGTGGCTGGTCACCGCTGCGGGGCAACCTGATCCCGGGGACGGCGATCTTCGTCTGCGTCCGCGACTAGGCGGCCGCGCGCGAGACCGGTCACGAGGTCGGTCACAAGATCGGTCACCAGGTCGATCACGAGACCGGTCACGAGGCTGGTCATATGAACGCACCGGCCCTGTGGACAGCGGGCGTCGTCGGTGGCGGCGACGTACGAGACTGAGTGCGTGATCCGAAACGACGCACTCGACCGTCTACCCGTCCGCCATGCCGTCCCCGAGCTGCTGAGCACGCTCGACGAGCGGGGCACGGCCGTGTTGTACGCGCCTCCCGGCACCGGCAAGACGACGCTGGTGCCGCTGGCGCTCGCGGGGCTCATAGGGGACGGGCCGCGGCGGCGGGTGCTGGTGGCCGAGCCGCGCAGGATGGCGGTGCGGGCGGCGGCGCGGCGGATGGCGTGGCTGCTGGGCCAGGAGGTCGGCGAGGCCGTCGGCTTCTCGGTCCGCGGCGAGCGGCGGGCCGGACCCGCGACGCGGGTCGAGGTGGTCACGACCGGCGTCCTGCTCCAGCGCCTCCAGCGCGACCAGGAGCTCTCCGGCGTGGACGTGGTGCTGCTCGACGAGTGCCACGAGCGGCATCTGGACGCGGACACGGCGATGGCGTTCCTCGTGGACGTACGGGCGACGCTGCGGCCGGAGCTGAAGCTGATCGCCGCCTCGGCGACCAGCGACGCGGAGGCGTGGGCGGAGCTCCTCACGGTCCTGGACGGTTCGGGCCCGGCGCCGATCGTGCGGGCGATGGGCGAGGGACACGGCTGCCGTGTCCTGTTCGCCCCACCGCCGGCCGGGATCCGGCCGGCGCACGGCACGTGGGTGGATCCGGCCCTGCTGCGGCACGTGGCGGCGATGGTGCGGCTGGCGCTGGAGCGGCACGACGGAGACGTCCTCTGCTTCCTTCCCGGTACGGGAGAGATCGCGCGCACGGCCGGAATGCTGGACGGGGTGGACGCTGAGGTCCTCCAGCTGCACGGCCGGGCCCCGGCCTCCGTGCAGGACGCGGTGCTGCGCGGGACGGAGCCGGGCGGGAGCCGCAGGGTGGTCCTGGCGACGGCCGTGGCGGAGTCGAGCCTGACGGTGCCGGGGGTGCGGATCGTGGTGGACTCGGGGCTGGCCCGGGAGCCGCGGATGGACCACGCGCGGGGCCTCGGCTCGCTGGCGACGGTGCCGGTGTCGGTCGCCGGAGCCACCCAGCGCCTGGGCCGGGCGGGGCGGGAGGCGTTCGGGACGGTGTACCGCTGCTGGGCGGAGGCGGACGACGGGCGCCGGGCGAGGTTCCCGTCCCCGGAGATAAGGATCGCGGATCTGGCCTCGTTCGCCCTGCGCACGGCCTGCTGGGGCGATCCCTCCGCGGCCGGGCTCGCACTGCTGGACGCCCCGCCCGCCGGCGCGATGGCGGCGGCCCGTTCCGTACTCACGGCGATCGGCGCGGTGGACGAGGACGGCGGGGCTACGGAGCGTGGGGTTCGGATGTCCCGGCTCGGCGTGCATCCCCGATTGGCCCGTGCGCTGCTCGACGGCGCGCCCTCGGTGGGCGCCCGGCGGGCGGCCGAGGTGGTGGCGCTGCTGGGCGAGGAGCCGCCGCGGGAGTACGGCGACGACCTGGCGGCGGCCTGGCGCTCGGCGCGGCGGGGCGGCGACGGGTACGGGGCGCGATGGAGGACGGAGGCTCGGCGCCTGGAGCGGTCGATCGCCGAGGCGGGGACCGCCCCGCGCGGCTCGGGGGCCGGCGCGGCGGCGGGTGCTCCGGTCGCCGGGGACGACGCCGCCGCCGGGCTGGTGACCGCCCTGGCCTTTCCTGAGCGGGTGGCCCGGGCGCGTCCGGGCGGGGGGTTCCTGATGGTGTCGGGCACGGGTGCCTCGCTCGCGGAGGGTTCCGCTCTGCGCTCGGCCCCCTGGCTGGCCGTCGCCGTGGCGGACCGGACGGCGCAGAACGCGACGGCGCGGGTGCGGCTGGCGGCCGTGGTGGACGAGGACGTGGCGCGTGCCGCGGCCGGGCATCTGCTGACCGCCGGGGAGGAGGTCCGCTGGGAGGACGGGGACGTGGTCGCCCGCTCCGTGTCGCGCCTGGGCGCAGTGGAGCTGGCGGTGCGCCCGCTCCGGGAGGAGGCCGACGCCGGTCTCGTCCGTGAGGCGCTGCTCGACGGGCTGCGGCGTGAGGGCCTGGGGCTGCTGCGGTGGGGCCGCGAGGCGGAGGAGCTGCGGCGGCGGCTCGGTTTTCTCCACCGGGTCCTGGGCGAGCCGTGGCCCGACGTCTCGGAGCAGGTGCTGCTCGACCGGGCGATGGAGTGGCTGGAGCCGGAGCTGTCCCGTGCGCGGCGGCAGTCCGACCTCGGCCGGATCGACGCCGGTCAGGCGCTCCAGCGGCTGCTGCCCTGGGCGACGGGCGAGGCGGCCAGGCTCGACGAGCTGGCGCCGGAGCGGATCGAGGTGCCCAGCGGCTCGCGGATACGCGTCGACTACGGCGGCGAGCAGCCGGTCCTGGCGGTCAAGTTGCAGGAGATGTTCGGGCTCGCCGAGACGCCACGGGTCGCCGGGACGCCGGTCCTGGTCCATCTCCTCTCCCCCGCCGGCCGTCCGGCGGCCGTCACGACCGATCTGGCCTCGTTCTGGCGGGAGGGCTATCGGTCGGTGCGGGCGGAGCTGCGCGGCCGCTACCCCCGGCATCCGTGGCCGGAGGACCCCGGGGCGGCCCCACCGACCCGGCACACCAGCGCACGGATCAGACGGGAGCGGTGACTTCACATGACCCGTTGCCCTTGAGGGTCTGGATGATCTATGGCGGCGACGAGGGCGCGCATGGTGGGCCTCCCGGTGCTCGATCTGATGCGGCGTCAGGGAGGGGACACCGTAGCAACGCGGCGTGAGATGAGAACACGTCGCACTCGGAACGCAGAATGCCGCTCCTCCGTCCACGGCTGGACGGAGGAGCGGCAGGGAAGTCGCGCGGGGGACGCCCCCGTAGGGGTCAGGAGGTGGAGCTGGGGGTGGGATTCGGGGAGGCGTCCGGCGATGTCGTCGGGGACGGGCTGGGCGCGGGGGCCGGCGCGGTGACCTTGAGTTCGACGATCAGGGTGCCGCCGCCGGGCGCGGTCAGCCGGAGGAGGAAGGTTCCCGCCTCGCCGTCCGCGTAGATGTCCGGCAGGGTGAGCAGGCCGTTCTCGTCGGTCTTCAGACCGGTGAGCGTCCGCAGCGGGTCACCGTTGGCGTCCTTGAAGTACGGACCCTTCGTGGCCGCCTGGGAGTCCTGTGCCGAGGTGACCATGGTGGCAGTGAGGGCGACCGAGGAGGCGGCGGCGCCGTCGTGGGTGGCCTTCACCAGCACCCGGTCGGCGAACCGTTCGCCGGTGGTGGCCGTCAGCTCCTTGGCGTCGCCGCGGACCAGGGTGTCGGCCTGTCGGGCGGTGACGGAGGCGCGGAACTCGACGGGCGCCATGCTGCGGCCCACCACGGTGGCCCGCACGGTGAAGGTGCCCAGCTGTTCGCCCGCCCGGAGGAGCGGCGTGACGACCTTGCCCGTGGAGCCCGTGGTGAGGGTGACGCTCTTGGCCACGCCGCCGAAGTTCGCGCCGGTGGTCCCGATGATCTCGAAGCGGACGCTGATTCCGGCGACGGGCTTGCCCGCCGAGTCGAGGGCCGCGACCGTCGGGCGTCCGGCGAAGACGCCGCCAGCGGTCGCCGCCAGCGTGCCCGTGCCGGCGTCCTTGATGCGTACCACGCGCACCGACGCGGGCGGGGTGGGCGGCGGAGTGGTCGGCGACGTACCGGGGTTGGTCGGCTTCGGCTTGGGCTTGGCCGGCGGCGTCGACGGGGAGGGCGACGGGCTGGTGGGCTTCGTCCGCGCCGGCGAGGTGCTGCCACGGGAGGTGTCGCTGCGGTCGACCGGCAGCACGCCCGTGCCGTCCGGGACCTGGTGGGTGCCGCGCTTGTAGTACTCGAACCAGGAGAGCACCGTGTTCAGGTACTCGGTCGAGCGGTTGTAGCTGAGGATCGCCCGGTCGAGATCGGCCTTGACCGCGAGGTCGCGGTTGTTGGCGCAGAGGTAGAGACCGGCGGCCTGGGCGGCGTCGTAGATGTTGTTGGGGTCCTTGCGGCCGTCGCCGTTGGCGTCCTGACCCCAGGTGGCCCAGGTGGAGGGGATGAACTGCATCGGGCCGACCGCGCGGTCGTGCGTCGTGTCGCCGTCGAACGCGCCGTCGTCGGTGTCCGAGATGTTGGCGAAACCGACACCGTTGAGCACCGGGCCGAGGATCGGCGAGGAGGTGGTGCCGTTGGCGTCGACCCGGCCGCCGCGCGCCTGACCGGACTCGACCTTGCCTATGCCCGCGAGCAGCTGCCACGGCAGGTGGCAGCCGGGGTCGCTGGAACGTATGGACTGCTCCGCGCGCTTGTAGGCGGCGAGGACGGTCGCGGGGATGCCCGCCTCCGCGGGACCGGTGACGATCGGCAGGTCGACGGAAGTGCCGGGCTTGTTGGGGGTGTTGAGCGGCGGAAGGTCGGTGTAGTACGGGGACTGGCCGGTGGCCGAGTCCTCCGGCGGCGTGGTGGAGTCACCGGCGCCGATCGACTGGTCGCCGCTCGCGTTGTCGGCGGGGGGCGGTGTCATGCCCGGAGCCTGCGAAGCGGCCAGCGCCGCGACCGCCGCGGCCACCACGGCACCGCTCGTGGCCCCCCTGCGCAGCCGACGGCCGAATTGCGCTGCCATACGTACGTTCCCTCCCCCTCGAGTGCACTCGCGCTCCCCGCGCGTGGACTCAGGCGACCCTATGACAACTGCGCGCTCCGGCACACCGGCGCCTGACCGGGTTTCACGCTTTCGTCACCACTTGGCCGCCCGGGATCCGACGAACATCACTCCCGCGTACTGTTGCGTGACCGCACAAGGGGGGCCTCCGATGCCGTTCACACTCAGTCATGCCGCCGCCGTCCTGCCGGGGATGCGGAGAGACGGCACCGCACGGGGGCCGCTGGTCGCGTCGGCGCTCGTGGCGGGGTCGTTCTCTCCCGACATGACCTATTTCGCGGCGACGGCGGTCCCGGACGCGATGTTCTTCGGGGACGTCACGCACGCGCCGGTGGGGATCGTGACGGTCGATGTCCTCATCACCGCGCTGCTGGTGGCGCTCTGGCTGACGGTGCGTGAGCCCCTCGTGGCCCTGCTGCCGGCCGGCCGTCAGGCGCGGGTGTACGCCTTCCTGCGCGGGCGCCCCTGGCGGGAGCGCCGGCCGGCGGCGCTGGCGGCGTGGTTCTGTCTCTCCGCGGTGCTGGGGGCGACGACCCATGTGGTCTGGGACGCCTTCACCCACCTCGACCGCTGGGGCACGCGCGCGCTTCCGTTCCTCGGCGAGATCGTGGCCGGCTTCCCCGTCTATCTCTACGCGCAGTACGGCGGTTCGGCGCTGGCCCTGGGGCTGCTGGTGTGGTTCACGGTGCGGGGGCTGCGCGCGGCGCCCGGAGGGGCGGCGCTGCCGCCGGGCTTCCCGGTGCTCGACCGGCGGGTGCGGTGGCTGGCTGCCGGGCTGATCGGGGGGTGCGTCCTGGCGGGCATCGTGCACCGGTGCCTGCGCTGGTACGCGTACTGGGGCCGGATCGAGACGCCGTTGGACATCATTCCGACCGCCTGTTTCGGGGCCGGCGCGGGCCTCGCCCTCGGTCTGGTGCTGTACGGGGCGGTGGTACGGCTGCGCGGGACGCCGGTGACACCCGGCCCGGGGGCCCCGGACCGTGAGCCGGTGCGCTCCCGTCGGGGCTCTCGCTGATGTCTTGGGCCGGGGTGTAGCCGGCGGGGCAGACAGACGGCCGACGGAGGGCGCCCGGCGCGCGCTTCGTCGGCCGTCCGGTCGTCAGTGCGCCGCCGACTCCCAGTCCGGACCGACGCCCACCGAGACGTCGAGCGGGGCGCGGAGGGAGACCGCCGAGGACATCTCCTGACGCACCAGGGTCTCGACCCGCTCCCGCTCTCCGGGGGCCAGCTCGACCACGATTTCGTCGTGGACCTGGAGGAGGATGCGGGAGGAGAGGCCGGCCTTCGTCAGGGCGCGGTCCACGTTCAGCATGGCGACCTTCACGATGTCCGCCGCGGTGCCCTGGATCGGGGCGTTCAGCGCCATCCGCTCGGCGGCCTCGCGGCGCTGGCGGTTGTCGCTGTTCAGGTCCGGGAGATAGCGGCGGCGGCCCAGCATCGTCTCGGTGTACCCGGTCGCCCGGGCCTCGTCGACGACCCGGCGCAGATAGTCCCGTACCCCGCCGAAGCGCTCGAAGTAGGTGTCCATCAGGGCGCGGGCCTCGCCCGCCTCGATGTTCAGCTGCTGCGAGAGGCCGAAGGCGGACAGGCCGTACGCCAGGCCGTAGGACATGGCCTTGATCTTGCGCCGCATCTCCGCGTCGACGGCGGACCGCTCGACGCCGAAGACCTGCGAGGCGACCGTCGTGTGCAGGTCCTCGCCGGAGGTGAACGCCTCGATGAGGCCCTCGTCCTCGGAGAGGTGGGCCATCACCCGCAGTTCGATCTGGCTGTAGTCGGCGGTCATCAGGGCCTCGAAGCCCTCGCCCACGACGAAGCCGTGGCGGATGGCCCGGCCCTCGTCGGTGCGGACCGGCACGTTCTGCAGGTTCGGGTCGGTGGAGGAGAGGCGTCCGGTCGCGGCGACGGTCTGGCTGAAGGTGGTGTGGATCCGGCCGTCGGCGGCGATCGTCTTGATCAGGCCCTCGACCGTGGAGCGCAGCCGGGCCTGCTCACGGTGGCGCAGCATGATCACCGGCAGTTCGTGCTCGGTCTGCGCGGCCAGCCAGGCCAGCGCGTCCGCGTCCGTGGTGTAACCGGTCTTGGTCTTCTTGGTCTTCGGGAGGTTCAGCTCGCCGAAGAAGACCTCCTGGAGCTGCTTGGGCGAGCCGAGGTTGAACTCGTGGCCGACGGAGGCGTGGGCCTCCTTCACGGCCTGCTGGACCGCGCCCGCGAACTGCTGCTCCATGGCCTCCAGATGGGCACGGTCGGCGGCGATGCCGTGCCGCTCCATCCGGGCGAGGAGCAGGGACGTGGGCAGTTCGACATCGTGCAGCAGATCGGTCGCGCCGACTTCGCCGAGCCGGTCGCCGAACGCCTCACCGAGGTCCAGGACCGCGCGGGCCTGCGCCATGAGCGCGTCGGCCTCGGCGTGCTCGTCCGTACCGAAGGCGAGCTGCCCGTCGGCGGTGGCCGGGGCCAGCTCGCGGTGGAGGTACTCGACGGAGAGCGCGTCCAGGGCGAAGGAGCGACGCCCCGGCTTGACCAGATAGGCGGCGAGGGCGGTGTCCATCGTGATGCCCTCGATGTGCCAGCCGTGCTCGGGGAAGACCCGCAGGGACTCCTTGGCGTTGTGCATCACCTTCGGCCGGGCAGGGTCGGCGAGCCAGGCGGCGAAGGCACGCTCGTCGGTCTCGTCGAGCCGGGTCGTGTCGAACCAGGCCGCCTTGCCGTCGGCCGCCGCGAGCGCGACCTCGCTGACATTGCCGACGCCCAGGGCCCAGGTGGCGACGGTGGCGACACCGAGCGGCTGCCCGCCGTGCTGCTCCAGCCAGAAGGCAAGCTCGCCCGAGCCGAGGACCGTGCCGTCCAGCTCGAGACCCGCCTCGGGGGCCGGGGCCTCTTCCTCCTGCGCGCCGGGGTCGACCGCGAGCAGGCGCTCCCGCAGGCTCGGATTGCGGATCTCCAGGACCTCCAGGAAGCCCTTGAGGGCGGTCCTGTCGTACGGGGCGCGCTCCAGCTCCGCGACGCCGCGGGGCAGCTCGACGTCCCTCACCAGCTCGGTGAGGTGGCGGTTCATCTTGACCGATTCCAGGTGGTCGCGCAGGGCCTGGCCGACCTTGCCCTTGACCTCGTCGGCGCGCTCGACGAGCTCCGCGAACGACCCGAACTGGTTGATCCACTTCGTGGCGGTCTTCTCGCCCACCCCGGGGATGCCGGGGAGGTTGTCGGACGGGTCGCCCCGCAGGGCGGCGAAGTCGGGGTATTGCGACGGGGTCAGGCCGTACTTCTCCTGGACCTTCTCCGGGGTGAAGCGGGTCAGCTCGGAGACGCCCTTGGTGGGGTACAGCACGGTCACGTGGTCTGTGACCAGCTGGAAGGAGTCGCGGTCGCCCGTCACGATCAGGACGTCGAAGCCGGCCGCCTCGGCCTGGGTGGCGAGCGTGGCGATCACGTCGTCGGCCTCGAAGCCGTCCACCGCGAACCGCACCGCGTTCATGGTGTCGAGCAGCTCGCCGATCAGCTCGACCTGCCCCTTGAACTCGTCCGGGGTCTTGGAGCGGTTCGCCTTGTACTCGGGGAAGTCGGCCGAGCGCCAGGTCTTGCGGGACACGTCGAACGCGACCGCGAAGTGCGTGGGCGCCTCGTCGCGCAGCGTGTTCGCCAGCATCGACGCGAAGCCGTAGATCGCGTTCGTCGTCTGTCCGCTCGCGGTGGTGAAGTTCTCCGCGGGCAGCGCGAAGAACGCCCGGTACGCGAGGGAGTGCCCGTCCATGAGGAGCAGACGGGGACGGTTGTCTTCGGTCTTCTTCGATGCTGTCTCGGCCACGCACACGATCCTGCCACGGACCGCTGACAATCCCGTCCACACCTGGTCCGCTCCCCCGCTGTCGGAGGTCCGTGACAGGATCGAAGACGTACGCAGCAGAGTTCCGCTCAAGGGAGAGCGCGATGGTCAGCAAGCCGCCCGCAGGCGACCCGGTCCAGGACGCGCCGCAGGTCGCGCCGCCCCAGCACGCGGCCGCGGGGCTGCCCGCCGTCGCCCACACCCTCAAGATGGCCCAGGCGCAGATGGGTGTGCGGCGCACGGCCCGGACCCTCCTCAAGGTCAACCAGAAGGACGGTTTCGACTGCCCGGGCTGCGCCTGGCCGGAGGGCGACAAGCGGCACGTGGCGGAGTTCTGCGAGAACGGGGCGAAGGCGGTCGCCGAGGAGGCGACGCTGCGCCGGGTGACACCCGACTTCTTCGCCGCCCACCCGGTGGCCGACCTGGCCACCCGCAGCGGTTACTGGCTGGGCCAGCAGGGCCGCATCACGCAGCCGATGTATCTGCCGGAGGGCGGGGACCGGTACGAGGCGGTGCCCTGGGAGCGGGCCTTCGCGATCATCGCCGAGGAGCTCCGGGCGCTGTCCTCCCCCGACGAAGCGCTCTTCTACACCTCGGGGCGCACCAGCAACGAGGCCGCGTTCCTGCTGCAGCTGTTCGCCCGGGAGTTCGGTACGAACAATCTGCCGGACTGCTCCAACATGTGCCACGAGTCGTCCGGTTCGGCGCTGAACGAGACCATCGGGATCGGCAAGGGCAGTGTCTCGCTGGAGGATCTGCACCAGGCGGACCTGATCGTCGTCGCCGGGCAGAATCCGGGGACGAACCACCCGCGGATGCTCTCCGCCCTGGAGAAGGCCAAGGCCGCGGGCGCCCGGATCATCTCGGTCAACCCGCTGCCCGAGGCCGGCCTGGAGAAGTTCAAGAACCCGCAGACGCCGCAGGGCATGCTCAAGGGCGCCGTGCTCACCGATCTCTTCCTCCAGATCCGGATCGGCGGCGACCAGGCCCTCTTCCGGCTCCTCAACAAGCTGATCATCGAGACGGAGGGCGCGGTCGACGAGGAGTTCGTCCGCGAGCACACGCACGGGTACGAGGAGTTCACCGCCGCCGCCCGCGCCGCCGACTGGGACGAGACGCTCGCCGCGACCGGCCTGACCCGGGGCGAGATCGAGCGGGCCCTGGAGATGGTGCTCGCCTCGGAGCGGACCATCGTCTGCTGGGCGATGGGGCTCACCCAGCACAAGCACTCCGTGCCGACCATCCGCGAGGTGGTCAACCTCCTCCTGCTGCGCGGCGCCATCGGCCGCCCGGGCGCCGGGGTCTGTCCGGTCCGCGGCCACTCCAACGTGCAGGGCGACCGCACGATGGGCATCTTCGAACGCCCCGCGCCCGCGTTCCTCGACGCCCTGGACAAGGAGTTCGGGATCGTCTCGCCGCGCCACCACGGCTACGACGTGGTCCGCTCCATCCAGGCGCTGCGCGACGGCGAGGCGAAGGTCTTCTTCGCGATGGGCGGCAATTTCGTCGGGGCCACGCCGGACACGGAGGTCACCGAGGCGGCGATGCGCCGGGCCCGGCTCACGGTGCACGTCTCGACGAAGCTGAACCGCTCGCACGCGGTCACCGGCACGCGCGCGCTCATCCTGCCGACACTCGGGCGTACCGACAAGGACGTGCAGAAGAGCGGAAAGCAGTTCGTGACGGTGGAGGACTCGATGGGGCTCGTGCACGCCTCGCGGGGCAATCTGCCGCCGGCGAGTCCGCATCTGCTCTCCGAGCCGGCGATCGTCGCCCGGATGGCGCGGGCGGTGCTCGGCGCCGCCTCGGCGACGCCCTGGGAGGAGTTCGAGAAGGACTACGCCACGATCCGGGACCGCATCGCGCGCGTGGTGCCCGGCTTCGAGGACTTCAACGACCGGCTCGCGGCGAACCCCGGAGGCTTCGCCCTGCCGCACGGTCCGCGCGACGAGCGCCGCTTCCCCACGGCCACCGGCAAGGCCAACTTCACCGCCGCGCCCGTCGAGTATCCGAGGGTTCCCGAGGGCCGGCTGCTGCTGCAGACCCTGCGCTCGCACGACCAGTACAACACCACGATCTACGGCCTGGACGACCGCTACCGCGGCATCAAGGGCGGCCGCCGCGTCGTCCTGGTCCACCCGGCGGACGCGGCGGAGCTGGGCCTGGCCGACGGGGCGTACACGGACCTGGTGAGCGAGTGGACGGACGGCAGCGAGCGCCGGGCGCCCGGCTTCCGGGTGGTGCACTATCCGACGGCCCGGGGGTGCGCGGCGGCGTACTACCCGGAGACGAACGTCCTGGTGCCGCTGGAGTCGACGGCGGATGTCAGCAACACCCCCGCCAGCAAGTCCGTGATCGTGCGTCTGGAACAATCACCGTCCGCCTAAGCGTTCGCTCAGGCGATCAGGCGGATCAGTGGATCAGTGGATCAGCAGTCGTACGCAGACGAACGGAGCCGGGCCGATGGGTGAGCAGCAGCACGTGAAGTTCCCGCAGGAGGTCGTCGACGAGTACGCCGCGCTCGGCGTGGATCTTCCCGCTCTCTTCTCCGCCGGGCACCTCGGCAACCGGATGGGCGTGCAGATCGTCGAAGCCTCGGCCGAGAAGGTCGTCGGCAGGATGCCGGTGGAGGGCAACACCCAGCCGTACGGCCTGCTGCACGGCGGCGCCTCGGCGGTGCTCGCCGAGACGCTGGGCTCGATCGGCTCCATGCTGCACGGCGGCGTCTCCAAGATCGCGGTGGGCGTGGACCTGAACTGCACGCACCACCGCGGGGTGCGCAGCGGCCTGGTCACGGGCGTCGCGACGCCGGTCCACCGCGGGCGCTCCACGGCCACGTACGAGATCGTCATCACGGACGAGCAGGACAAGCGGGTCTGCACGGCGCGGCTGACCTGCCTGCTGCGGGAGGTCACGCCCAAGGACGCGGACAAGGTCCCGGATGCGGGCGTGACCGGCGGCGGGGCCTGACCGCAGGCGGCCCGCCGCCGCATCGCTCGCAGGCCCTGGGCGGCCCACTCCGTCCCGGGCCGCGCTCCGCGACGCCCCCTGGCGGGTCCGGGATCGAGGGTTTCCCCGGCGCGGGCCCCCGTCCGAACGGCGCCCCATGACCGAGCCTCGGCGGCACACGCACAGTGACCGCCGCGGGTTCACCTCACGGACCACGGCCGCGGGGAGGCAGCCTGAGGCCGGGCGGCGGCGGGGCGCGGAGCCCGAGCGCGGGCGCGCGTACCGCCCCGGGCGCGATACCCGGTCTCCGGAGACGGAAGGTCGCCTTCCGGACGTCGTTCCGCCAGGTCCGGTCCCCGCTGCCGGACGCGGTGCCGCAGACCACGGTCCCAGCCTCCGGACATCGCCCCCGGAGCGCTCGCGGCTTTCCGACACCCGCCCGGCCGCCGGCGGCGGAGCGCACCCGGGCCCGCCCGTCCGGCGCTTCGCGGAAGCCATCGACCCTCGCCGCGCGACCGCTCCGGGCGGCCCGGCCGCTCCACCGCTCGGGGCGGTCCGCCGACACCCGTATCCGCAGCCCCTCTTGCCCCCACCTGCCGCAGGCGCTTCACTGACGAGCCTCCCCCACAGGAGAAGACCCGATCCACTCACACACCGAGGGGCTCTTCTTGACCGCCGTACGTATCACCACCGTGGCGACCGCCGTCACCGCCGTGGCCTGCGCTGCCGTTCTCGCCACCGCGATCCCGTCCGCAGCGATCAACTCGTACAACGCGACCCCCGCGCCCGAGCGCACCGAGGTCGGCGCGCTCGTCGCGACCTGGGACAACGACGGAGACCCGGGGACGCCCGACCGGGTCGACTGGGTCTGCTCGGGAACCATGATCGACGCGGACACCTTCCTGACCGCCGCGCACTGCACCACCGACTGGCCGGAGAACGTCAGGTTCTACGTCTCCCTCGACCAGGACGTGCAGGGCGGTCTGGACAGGGCCGCCGCCGAGCATCCCGGGGATCCGGCCGCCGTGGCGAAGGCCGTGGCCGTCGAGGGCACGGCACACAACCACCCCGCGTACCCCGGCCCGGCCTCGGACACCCGCGACATCTCGGTCGTCCAGGTACCGGCCGCCGCGATGAAGGCCCGCTGGGCGTTCACGCCCGCCGCGCTCCCCAAGGCGGGCGCGCTCTCCGCGCTGGGCGCGCAGGGCCTGAACGACACCTCGTTCGTGGTCGCCGGCTACGGCACCCAGGAGGCACGGCGCGGACCCGGCGGGCACACCCACCCGGGCGGCGGCGTCCGGTTGAAGGCCCCGGTCACCTTCAACGCGCTCAACGACGCGTGGATCCGGCTCGCCATGACGGCCCCGCAGGGCAACGGCGGTGCCTGTTACGGCGATTCGGGCGGTCCGAACTTCGCCACGCTGGACGGGAAGCTCACCCTGGTCGCCACCACGATCACGGGCGACGCGCCTTGTTACGCCACCAACGTCACGTACCGGCTCGACGCGCCCGGGGCCCGCGACTTCCTGAAGCCGTTCACCCAACTGCCGTAGGCGGCAGGCTGGTTGTGCCCATGCCGACGATCACCTAGCGTGGCGCGCATGGCGCTGTCGCCGCAGACCCAGGCCAGGACCGCTCTTCGCGCGGTCCTGGCCTTCGGCGTTCCGGCGGGCCGCACGGCCGCACCCGCCTCGGCCGCACCCGCCTCGGCCGACCCCCGACCCCGAACGCCGCCACCGGAGACCCGGGAACCGGAAACCGGCCCGCCGCACGGCGGCCATGGTGACAAGCACGCCACCGCCCCACCCTCGTAACACTCCGTAACACTCGCGCGCTCCAGAAGCGGAGTGGCACCCTCTGCGTTCCGTCCGCTCAGATCAGACCCCCTGTCCGCTATTCGGACAGCCTCCTGCGGCCTGACGACAGGACCATGATCTGCTCAAGCCCCTGAGCGGAACTGCACATTCTCACTATGTGAACACCCCGCAACTGACCGTTACACCCCGCTTTGCCCCCCGGGTGTCCACCTCCTCTCCCCCTTGCGATAACAAGACAGTCACATCCTGACCTCCCCGCTCCCCACCTCCCCCACCTGCGCTTAGAGTCACCGCCAGTCACCGCGCCGCCGGGCGCGTCCACAGCACGGCCCTGCACCACCCAGCCAGTCATCCCCGTACGGCCCGGCACTCACCAACGGCACCTCTTGCCACGGCTTCACGGCACCGCCTCAGCTCGAGGGGGCCGCGCCAGGGAAAGGATTCATCGTGCGACACCGTTCCTTGCTCATCCTCACCACCGTGATCACCACGGGAGCGCTCACCCTCACCGCGTGCGGTTCCCGCGACGACAAGGGCGGAAGCACCGACGGCGCCGCCGGCGGCGGCGGCACGACGGTCGTCATCGGCGTCGACGCGCCGCTCACCGGTTCGCTCTCCGCACTGGGCCAGGGCATCAAGAACTCCGTGGACCTGGCGGTCCAGACCGCCAACAAGAACAAAGAAGTCCCCGGCGTCACGTTCAAGATCGAGGCCCTCGACGACCAGGCCGTTCCCGCCACCGGCAAGGCCAACGCCACCAAGCTGGCCGGCATGAAGGACGTCCTCGGCGTCGTCGGCCCGCTGAACTCGGGCGTCTCCCAGTCCATGCAGGCGGACTTCGAGCGGGCCAACCTGACCCAGGTCTCCCCGGCCAACACCAACCCCTCCCTCTCCCAGGGCGACAACTGGGGCAAGGGCGAGTTCAAGCGCCCGTTCAAGACCTACTTCCGCACCGCCACCACGGACGTCGTCCAGGGCAAGTTCGCCGCGAACTACCTCTTCAACGACGCCAAGAAGAAGAAGGTCTTCGTCGTCAACGACAAGCAGACCTACGGCGCCGGCCTCGCCGCGATCTTCGCCGCGGAGTTCAAGCGCCTGGGCGGCACCGTCGCCGGCACCGACTCCGTCACCGTGAAGGAGACCGACTTCTCCTCCACCGCCAACAAGATCAAGGCCTCCGGCGCCGACTCCGTCTACTTCGGCGGCCAGTACCCCGAGGGCGGCCTCCTCTCCGACCAGGTCAAGAAGACCGGCGCCAAGATCCCCACCATGGGCGGCGACGGCATCTACGACCCGCAGTTCATCAAGGCCTCCGGCGAGGCCAACGACGGTGACCTCGCCACCTCGGTCGGCTTCCCCGTCGAGAAGCTCCCCACCGCCAAGAAGTTCATCGCCGACTACAACGCGGCCGGCTACAAGGACCCGTACGCGGCCTACGGCGGCTACTCCTACGACGCCGCCTGGTCCATCATCCAGGCCGTCAAGGCCGTCGTCGCCGCCAACAACGGCAAGCTGCCCGACGACGCCCGCGCCAAGGTCACCGAGGCCATGTCCAAGGTCTCCTTCGAAGGCGTGACCGGCAAGGTCTCCTTCGACCAGTACGGCGACACCACCAACAAGCAGCTCACCGTCTACCAGGTCAAGAACGGCGCCTGGACCGACGTCAAGTCCGAGACCTTCAAGGACTGACCCCGCACCGCCCCGCACACGCACCACCTGAACCAAGCCGCGCGAGGGCGCAAACAGCGCCCTCGCGCGGTGTCATATCCGACACGCTCATCGGAGGCCCTGCGGTGAACGAACTGCCGCAACAGCTGGCCGACGGCCTTGCCCTGGGGGCCCTTTACGGCCTCATCGCCATCGGTTACACGATGGTCTACGGCATCGTCCAGCTCATCAACTTCGCCCATGGCGAGATCTTCATGATCGGGGGCTTCGGCGCCCTCACGGCGTACACCATCCTCCCCGAGGGCACCGCCCTCGTGATCGCGATACCCGTGATGCTGATAGGCGGCGCGGTGGTCTCCGTGGCCGTCGCCACCGCCGCCGAACGCTTCGCCTACCGGCCCCTGCGCGGCGCCCCCCGCCTCGCACCCCTGATCACGGCGATCGGTCTGTCGATCGTGCTCCAGCAGATCGTCTGGGGCTTCTACCCCGGCGCCAAGAGCCCGGTCAGCTTCCCCGAATTCAAGGGAGGAAGCTTCCAGATCTTCGAGCACCTCGCGATCTCCCGCGCCGACGCGTTCGTCCTCGTCGCCGCCCCCGCGTGCATGCTCGCCCTCGGCCTCTTCGTCTCCAAGAGCCGCAGCGGCCGCGCCATGCAGGCCACGGCGCAGGACCCGGACACCGCGAAGCTGATGGGCATCAACACCGACCGCATCATCGTGATGGCCTTCGCCATCGGCGCCGCCTTCGCCGCGGTCGCCGCCGTCGCCGAGGGCCTCGACAAGGGCCAGATCCGCTTCGAGATGGGCTTCCTGCTCGGCCTCAAGGCCTTCACCGCCGCCGTACTCGGAGGCATCGGCAACATCTACGGCGCCATGATCGGCGGCGTCGTACTCGGCCTCGCGGAGACCCTCTCCATCGCCTACGTCGAGCACATCCCCGGCATGGCCCAGTTCGGCGGCGGCGCCTGGAAGGACATCTGGGTCTTCTCCCTCCTCATCCTCGTCCTCCTGTTCAGACCACAAGGTCTGCTCGGTGAGCGCGTCGCGGACAGGGCGTGAGCACGATGACCACTGACCTCACCAAGACCCCCGAAGAGTCCACCACCCCCGAGAAGACCGCGGCCCCCCAGGCCCCCGGCCTCCTCCACCGGATCGTCGCCGCCGGTGGCCTCGCCACCGTCGCCAGCACCTTCCTCGCCTGGACCTACACCACCGAATTCCCCGGCGACCTCACCGTCACCGGCTACCCCGGCGGCCTCCAGGTCCTCACCCTCCTCGCCGGCCTCCTCCTGACGCTCTTCGCCCTCTCCGGGCTCGGCATCAAGGGCCTGCGCTGGCTCACCCCCGCCGGCTCCACCAAAGCCCTGCGGTTCCTCGCCCTCGGCGCACTCGGCACCACCTGGTACACCGTCCTCGCCATCGCCGTACAACTCGGCGGCCTCGCCCACCTGGAACCGGGCGGATTCGTCGCCGCCGCCGCCACCCTCGTCCCCCTGACCGCCTTCGCGCTCAAGGACGACACCCGCAAGGCGCCGAAGCCCAAGGAACTCCCCTCCTGGGCAGAGATCCTCATCATCGTCGTCGCCTTCGCCATCGGCATGTACGCCGTGACATACGGCATCTCCACCGAATACCCCGAGCTGTTCATCGGCTACCTGCTCCTCGCCGGCTTCGCCGCCGGCGCCCTCGCCAAGTCCGGCCTCATGGCCCGGCTCTCCGCGATCGCCTCGAAGAACAAGCACGTCGCCGCCGTCGCGGCCTTCGCCGCCGCGGCCGTCTTCCCCTTCACCCAGACCACCGACACGTTCACCGTGATCGCGGTGCAGATCCTCATCTTCGCCACGGTCGCCCTCGGCCTGAACGTCGTCGTCGGCCTGGCCGGCCTCCTCGACCTCGGCTACGTCGCCTTCCTCGGCGTCGGCGCCTACACCGCCGCCCTCGTCTCCGGATCCACGGCCTCCGCCCTCGACATCCAGCTCCCCTTCTGGGCAGCCATGATCATCGGCGCGATCGCCTCACTGATCTTCGGCGTCATCATCGGCGCACCGACCCTCCGACTCCACGGCGACTACCTCGCCATCGTGACCCTCGGCTTCGGCGAGATCTTCCGCATCACCGTCAACAACATGGACGGCGACAACGGACCCCAGATCACCAACGGACCCAACGGCATCCCCAACATCCCGGCGCTGAACATCTTCGGCTACGACTTCGGCCAGACCCACACCATCCTCGGCGTGGAACTCGGCTCGTACGCCAACTACTACCTGCTGATGCTCCTCGTCATGGTGCTCGTCGTCCTCATCTTCAGCCGAGCCCAGGACTCCCGCATCGGCCGCGCCTGGGTCGCCATCCGCGAGGACGAGACAGCGGCCACCGCCATGGGCATCAACGGCTTCCGCGTGAAGCTGATCGCCTTCGCCCTCGGCGCCACCCTCGCCGGCGTCGCCGGCACCGTCCAAGCCCACTTCCAGGGCACCGTCCTCCCCGAGATGTACGTCTTCGCCGGACCCGTCGCCCCGAACTCCGCCTTCCTCCTCGCGGCAGTCATCCTCGGCGGCATGGGCACCATCCGCGGCCCGCTCCTCGGCGCGGCCCTGCTCTTCCTCATCCCCGAGAAGCTCGCCTTCCTCAAGGACTTCCAGCTCCTCGCGTTCGGCCTCGCGCTCATCCTGCTGATGCGCTTCCGCCCCGAGGGCCTCATCCCCAACCGGCGCGCCCAGCTCGAATACCACGAGCACGACGAGAACGCCGACAAGCTCGACGTACCGGAGCCACGGCTGTCCGCCGAGTCCGGCGCCGGAACCGCGAAGGCGGGTGCGTGAACGCCATGACGACCACCACCACGGCCACGGCCGCCACCGTCCTCGACGCCAGCGGCGTCACCATGCGCTTCGGCGGACTCACCGCCGTACGCGGAGTGGACCTCACCGTCCGCCAGGGCGAGATCGTCGGCCTCATCGGCCCCAACGGCGCCGGCAAGACCACCTTCTTCAACTGCCTGACCGGCCTGTACGTCCCCACTGAGGGACAGGTCAGCTACAAGGGCACCGTCCTGCCGCCCAAACCCCACCTCGTCACCAAGGCAGGCATCGCCCGCACCTTCCAGAACATCCGCCTCTTCTCCAACATGACCGTCCTGGAGAACGTCCTCGTCGGACGCCACACCCGGACCAAGGAAGGCCTCTGGTCCGCGCTCCTGCGCGGCCCCGGCTTCAAGAAGGCCGAAGCCGCCTCCCGCGAAAAGGCCATGGAACTCCTGGAGTTCATCGGCCTGGCCAACAAGGCGGACCACCTCGCCCGCAACCTCCCCTACGGCGAACAGCGCAAACTGGAGATCGCCCGCGCCCTGGCCAGCGACCCCGGCCTGCTGCTCCTCGACGAGCCCACGGCCGGCATGAACCAGAACGAGACCCGGACCACCGAGGAACTCGTCTTCGCCATCCGCGACAAGGGCATCGCGGTCCTCGTCATCGAGCACGACATGAAGTTCATCTTCAACCTGTGCGACCGGGTCGCCGTCCTCGTCCAGGGCGAGAAGCTCGTGGAGGGCACCTCCGACGTCGTCCAGGGCGACGAACGCGTCGTGGCCGCCTACCTCGGCACACCGTACGAAGGCGCCCCGGGCGCCGAAGAGGTCGCCGAGGTCGAAGCGGCGGAGGCACACGCCGAAGCACAAGCCGAGGCCGGCGACGACGACGCCGACGCCGACGCCGAGGGAGACGCCGAGCAGGACGCCGACGGCGACGCCGACGACGCTCCCGCGGAGGTCGCCGACGAGACGGACCAGGCGGACGAGGCCACCGAAGCCACCGACCCCCCCGCCGACGACGCCCCCGAAGCACCCGCGACCGGCAACGCGGACAGCACCACCAAGGGAGACACCAAGTGACCGCACTACTCGAGGTCGAGGACCTCAGGGTCGCCTACGGCAAGATCGAAGCCGTCAAGGGCATCTCCTTCACCGTCGAAGCCGGCCAGGTCGTCACCCTCATCGGCACCAACGGCGCCGGCAAGACCACCACCCTCCGCACCCTCTCCGGACTGCTCAAGCCCTCCAGCGGCAAGATCACCTTCGACGGCCAGGTGCTCAACGGCATCCCCGCCCACAAGGTCGTCTCCCTCGGCATGGCGCACTCCCCCGAGGGCCGGCACATCTTCCCGCGCCTCACCATCACCGAGAACCTCAAACTCGGCGCCTTCCTCCGCAAGGACAAGGACGGCATCGAACGCGACGTCCAGCGCGCCTACGACCTCTTCCCGATCCTCGGCGAACGTCGCAAGCAGGCGGCCGGCACCCTCTCCGGCGGTGAACAGCAGATGCTCGCGATGGGCCGGGCGCTCATGTCCCAGCCCAAGCTGCTCATGCTGGACGAGCCCTCCATGGGCCTCTCCCCCATCATGATGCAGAAGATCATGGAGACCATCGCCACCCTCAAGGCCGAGGGCATGACGATCCTCCTCATCGAGCAGAACGCGCAGGCCGCCCTCTCCCTGGCGGACTACGGCTACGTCCTCGAGGTCGGCACGATCAAACTGTCCGGCACCGGCCAGGACCTCCTCCACAACGACGACGTCCGCAAGACGTACCTCGGCGAGGAGTAAGCCCCACCCAAGACGAAGGCCCGCCCCACAACGCAGTGGGGCGGGCCTTCTTCTGTCCTGAACGACTACTGCTGGCCCTTGGCCGCCTTCTTCTCCTCGGCGTCCTCGATGACCGCCTCCGCCACCTGCTGCATCGACATACGGCGGTCCATCGACGTCTTCTGGATCCAGCGGAACGCCGCCGGCTCCGTCAACCCGTACTGCGTCTGCAGAATGCTCTTCGCCCGGTCCACCAGCTTGCGCGTCTCCAGCCGCTGCGAGAGATCAGCGACCTCCTTCTCCAGAGCCCGCAGCTCGGCGAAGCGCGACACAGCCATCTCGATGGCCGGCACCACATCACTCTTGCTGAACGGCTTCACGAGGTACGCCATCGCCCCCGCGTCCCGCGCCCGCTCCACCAGGTCACGCTGGGAGAAGGCGGTGAGCATGAGCACCGGCGCGATCGACTCACCCGCGATCTTCTCGGCGGCGGAGATCCCGTCCAGCACCGGCATCTTCACATCGAGGATGACCAGGTCCGGCCGGTGCTCCCGGGCGAGCTCCACGGCCCGGGCCCCGTCGCCGGCCTCGCCGACGACCGTGTAGCCCTCTTCCTCGAGCATCTCTTTGAGGTCGAGGCGGATGAGAGCCTCGTCCTCGGCGATGACGACACGGGTCGTCAGCGGCGGAACGTGCGACGCGTCGACGTCGTCGGCGGCGGGCTGGGGCGACTCGGGGGCGGTCACGGGGGCTCCTCGTTGCGGGGCGTGGCGCTGCACCCAGAAGCCTACCTAGCTGCTGGATACGCCGGTGACCGGGTACACTCCGACTGGCAACCTCGCCGGGTTGGTGGAATGGCATACACGGATGTCTCAAACACATCTGCCCGTGAGGGCTTGCGGGTTCGAGTCCCGCACCCGGCACAACTTTCGAAGCGGACTTTCACCTTCGCGTGAATGTCCGCTTTTTGCTACGCGCAGCAAGATGATATTGCGCAGTGTGATCGCATGCACTTTCACGGCACAGAAGTACGACAGCATGCCCTCACCCTGCTCCGCGGCGGTGCCAGGAACGCGGACGTCGCACGCAAGCTCCACGTTCCCGCAGGCACGATCAGCTATTGGAAGCACGAAGACCGCGCGCAACGCGGCGAGTGTCCGGGCCGCCCTGACCCCAAGTGCCACCGTTGCGACGGACGGGAACTGGACGAGGCGGCGTACGCCTACCTCCTAGGGCTCTACTTGGGTGACGGACACATCAGCCGATACTCGACCCACCGCGTGCCGAGCCTCATGATCACTCTCGACGACGCCTGGCCCGGCGTGCAGGACGAGGCGGAAGCGGCCCTACGCCGGGTGTTCCCGGAGAACTCCACCTGCCGGGTGCGCAGGAAAGGGTGCCACAACGTGAAGCTGTACTCTCTGCATCTCGTCTGTCTCTTTCCGCAGCACGGGCCCGGCAAGAAGCACGAGCGGCGCATCGTCCTCGAACCCTGGCAGCAGACGATCGTCGACAAGCACCCCTGGCCGTTCATCCGGGGCCTCGTCCACTCCGACGGTTGCCGGATCACCAACTGGACCACCCGACTCGTCGGCGGTGAGCGCAAGCGGTACGAGTACCCGCGCTACTTCTTCACCAACAAGTCGGACGACATCCGGCAGCTGTTCGGCGACACCCTCAGCAAGGTCGGCGTCGAGTGGACGACCACCGCCCGAGGCGTTGACCCGTACAACATCTCCGTCGCCCGCAAAGCCTCCGTCGCCCTCATGGACGCCCACGTCGGGCCCAAGCGCTGAGCCCTCAGTTCGTCACCGCGTCCCCGATGCGGTGGACGCGGACCAGGTTCGTGGAGCCCGCGACGCCCGGCGGGGAGCCGGCCGTGATCACGACGAGGTCGCCCTTCTCGCAGCGGCCGATCCGCAGGAGTTCCTCGTCGACCTGGGCGACCATCGCGTCGGTGGAGTCGACGTGCGGGCCCAGGAAGGTCTCCACTCCCCAGGTGAGGTTGAGCTGGGAGCGGGTGGCCGGGTCCGGGGTGAAGGCGAGGAGGGGGATGGGTGAGCGGTAGCGGGAGAGGCGCTTGACGGTGTCGCCGGACTGGGTGAAGGCGACGAGGAACCTGGCGCCGAGGAAGTCGCCCATCTCGGCGGCGGCGCGGGCGACGGCGCCGCCCTGGGTGCGGGGTTTGTTCCGTTCGGTGAGCGGGGGGAGGCCTTTGGCGAGGATGTCTTCCTCGGCGGCCTCGACGATGCGGCTCATCGTCCTGACGGTTTCGACGGGGTACTTGCCGACGCTGGTCTCGCCGGAGAGCATCACGGCGTCGGTGCCGTCGATGACGGCGTTGGCGACGTCGCTGGCCTCGGCGCGGGTGGGCCGGGAGTTGTCGATCATGGAGTCGAGCATCTGGGTGGCGACGATGACCGGCTTGGCGTTGCGCTTGGCGAGTTTGACGGCGCGCTTCTGGACGATGGGGACGTGTTCGAGGGGCATTTCGACGCCGAGGTCGCCGCGGGCGACCATGATGCCGTCGAAGGCGGCGACGATGTCGTCGATGTTCTCGACGGCCTGGGGTTTCTCGATCTTGGCGATGACGGGGAGGCGGCGGCCTTCCTCGTCCATGATGCGGTGGACGTCCTCGATGTCGCGTCCGCTGCGGACGAAGGAGAGGGCGATGACGTCGGCGCCGGTGCGCAGGGCCCAGCGGAGGTCGTCGACGTCCTTCTCGGAGAGGGCGGGTACGGAGACGGCGACTCCGGGGAGGTTGAGTCCTTTGTGGTCGGAGACCATGCCGCCTTCGACGACGTGGGTGTGGACGCGGGGGCCGTCGACGCCGGTGACTTCGAGGGTGACGCGGCCGTCGTCGACGAGGATGCGTTCGCCGGTGGTGACGTCGGTGGCGAGGCCCTGGTAGGTGGTGCCGCAGATGTGGCGGTCGCCTTCCATGGGTTCGACGGTGATGGTGAAGTCGTCGCCGCGTTCAAGGAGTACGGGGCCTTCGCGGAAGCGGCCGAGGCGGATCTTCGGGCCTTGAAGGTCGGCGAGGATGCCGATGCTGCGGCCGGTCTCGTCGGAGGCTTTGCGTACACGCTGGTATCGCTCCTCGTGCTCGGCGTAGGTGCCGTGGCTGAGGTTGAGGCGTGCGACGTCCATTCCGGCTTCGACCAGGGCTTTGATCTGGTCGTATGTGTCGGTGGCTGGTCCCAGGGTGCAAACGATTTTGGCTCGGCGCATGGTTCGACCCTAGAGCTTACCGATGGGTAGAGAAGGGGCTCGGCATGTCTGTTCAACAACCTTCGCGTGAAAGGTTATTGACAAGTCTTGAATGTGTGCGGGCGGGTGCTCTGATGAGCGCTTGCGGGAGCCGTGCGAGCCCTTCGCGTGCCCTGTGTGTAGCCCCGTACGAAGCTCCGTTCGGGCCCTGCGCGTGATGCACCGCGCAGGGCCCGGGAGCGGGGCGGCTGACCCGCCGCTCCGGTCGCTCGTCCCGCCGGTGTGGCGGGGGTGGGGCCGGTGTCAGGCGCGTGTGTTGACGCTCACCGGCCGCGATCCGGTGGGGGGTGTCCAGCCCTGAAGCGTGGCCGGGATGCCGACGCGGGTGTTGCAGTTGATGACCTGGAAGTGCAGGTGGGCGCCGGTCGCGGCTCCGGTGGCGCCCGACCAGCCGATGATCCGGCCCTGCGGGACCCAGTCGCCGGTGTTGTAGATCGCCCGGTTGAGGTGTGCGTAGTGGGTGCACTGGCCGTTCGAGTGGCGGATGATGACCTCGATGCCGTTCTGCCAGTACGGCGACCAGTCGGAGACGAGGACCGTGCCGCCTTGGGCGGCGGAGACCTCGTAGTTCGCCGGCAGTCCGAAGTCCCAGGCGTACTCGTTGTACGGGCCGGTGTGGGAGTAGGTGCCCTCGGGTCCTTGGGTGACGAGGTAGGACTCGCCCGAGGGGTAGGGAAGTTCGTAGTAGTAGTCGACGGCCGCGGCCGGAGGGGCGGCTATGAGGCCGATCCCCGCGATCGTGAGTGCCGAGCTCGCCATGGCGCCGAATCTGAGGAGAAGTCGTCTCGCGTTGCGCACTGCGCCTCCCGTTGGGGTCTGATCCAGACGGGACAACAGTGGCATCAACTACCGTATTCAACAAGGTTGTTGCAGAAACTCGCTGCAAGTTCTGTCATGGGTGGGGGCGAGCGGCCGCGGAAGGGCTGGTCGGCCGAGCGGTGGCGTGCTTGTGCCGGTGTCGACCAGGGCCCACCCCCGCCTCCCGCTAGAGCACCGGTGGGTTCATCGTGAAGCGGGCGGTCACCTCGGCTGTGACCGTCTGGCGTTGGGGTTCGAGGTCCAGGGGTGGGGCTGTGTCGGCGGATTCGGCGGCGAAGGCCATGCGGGCGCCGCCCATGGGGCCGGATGGGGGGATGAGGCCGGTGTCGGCGAGTTCGAGCAGGGCGGAGAGTGTCGTGCCGAGCGCCTCGGCGTACGCGCGGGCGCGCTGGACCGCCTCTGTCACGGCGAGGCGGCGGGCCTCGGCGTAGGCCGGGGAGTCGGGTCGCAGGGCCCACCAGGGGCCGTCCACCGCGGTCGCCTCCAGGTCCGCGAGGCGGGTGACCAGCTCTCCCAGCACGGTGAAGTCGGTGAGTTCGGCGGTCACGCGTACGGTCCCCTGGTAGCCGCGGGGCCGCTCCTGCCGGCCTCGTCGGCCGAAGTCGGGGGCGATCGAGAAGCGCCCGGTCTCCAGTTTCTCCACGGCGTCGCCGTGGGATTTGAGGAGGTCGAGGATGTGGGTGTTGCGGCGTGTGAGGTCGGCGAGGGTGGTCGCGCGGTCGGCGCCGCGGGCGGTGACCGTGACCCAGATCCGGGCGAGGTCCGGGTCGACTTCGAGTCGTCCTTCGCCGCGCACGGTGACGTGCGGTGCTTCGGGGGTCGGATGTTCGTGCGTCACGGCCGGCTCCTCCATGTACGGCGACGGGTGTCCGTCGAACACTTTCCCACTCCGTAACCGGAAAGGTCTGTTGCCGGGCGCGGCTGCTGGGCCAGAATCTACGCGCGTTGTGCGCCACTGGACCAAGGAGAACACATGCCGCTGAACCGTCGGACGTTCCTGGAGAGCTCCGTCGCCGTCGGGGCGGGAGCTGCCCTCACCACGGGGGCTGCCGCCGCCCCCGCGCAGGCCCACGGGCGTCGTCCCAAGCCGGTCAAGCGGTACTCCTTCACCGTGATGGGCACCACCGACCTGCACGGCAACGTCTTCAACTGGGACTACTTCACGGACAGGGAGTTCGACGACAGGGCTCACAACGACGTCGGCCTGGCCAAGATCTCCACGCTCGTCGGCCAGGTGCGCGCGGCGAAGGGGAAGGGCAACACGCTCCTGATCGACGCGGGTGACACCATCCAGGGCACCCAGTTGTCGTACTACTACGCCAAGGTGGATCCGATCACCCGGACGGGCGGGCCCGTCCACCCCATGGCTCAGGCCATGAACGCCATCGGCTACGACGCCGCCGCGTTGGGGAACCACGAGTTCAATTACGGCATCCCGGTGCTGCGCAGGTTCGAGGAGCAGTGCGACTTCCCGCTGCTGGGTGCCAACGCGCTGGACGCCAGGACGCTGCGTCCGGCCTTTCCGCCGTACAGCATGCACCGGTTGCGGACGCCGCACGGCCGGGATGTCCGTGTCGCGATCCTCGGTCTGACCAATCCCGGCATCGCGATCTGGGACAAGGCCAACGTCACGGGGAAGATGGTCTTCCCGGGTCTGGAGGAGCAGGCGGCGAAGTGGGTGCCGAAGCTGCGGTCGATGGGTGCGGACGTGGTGGTGGTGTCGGCGCACAGCGGTTCCAGCGGGACGTCGTCGTACGGGGACCAGTTGCCGCACATCGAGAACGCCGCGGGTCTGGTGGCGGAGCAGGTGCCCGGTATCGACGCGATCCTGGTGGGGCACGCTCACACGGAGATCCCGGAGTACCGGGTGAGGAACAGGGAGACCGGCCGGGACGTGGTGCTCTCGGAGCCGCTCAAGTGGGGTCAGCGCCTCACCCTCTTCGACTTCGACCTGGTGTGGGAGAAGGGCCGCTGGAGCGTGGAGAAGGTGGCCGCGCAGGTCCTCAACTCCAACACGGTGGAGGAGGACCCGGAGATCACGGGGCTGCTGGCGGACGAGCACGAGAAGGTCGTCGCGTATGTCAACCAGGTCATCGGTACGTCCACGGCCGCGATGGCCACGGCCGACGCGCCGTGGAAGGACGAGCCGATCATCGACCTGATCAATCAGGTGCAGGCGGAGACGGTGCGGGCGGCGCTGGCCGGCGGGGAGTACGCGGCGCTGCCCGTGCTCTCGCAGGCGTCGTGCTTCTCGCGTACGGCGGCGATCCCGGCGGGGCAGGTCACGATCAGGGACGCGGCCGGGCTGTACCCCTTCGAGAATACGCTGGAGGCGCGCCTTCTGACGGGCGCCCAGTTGAAGGATTATCTGGAGTATTCGGCGCGGTACTACGTCCAGACGCCGGCCGGCGCGCCCGTGGATCCGTCGAAGCTGACGAATGCGTCGGGGATCCCGGACTACAACTATGACGCCGTGTTCGGCCTGACGTACGAGATCGACATCGCCAGGCCGGCCGGTTCGCGCATCGTGAACCTGGCGTTCGAGGGCGCGCCGGTCGATCCGGCCGCGCGGTTCGTGCTCGCGGTGAACAACTACCGTGCCAGTGGTGGCGGCGCGTTCCCGCATGTCGCCGGTGCCCCGCAGCTGTGGGCCGATTCGGACGAGATCCGTAACACCATCATCCAGTGGGTGCGGGCGAAGGGGACGATCGACCCGGGCCGGTTCGCGTCGGTGGACTGGAAGCTGACCCGGGACGGCGTGCCGGTCTTCTAGCGGGCGGCCGAACCGTCAGCCGCGTGTGAGAGGCGTCAGCTTCTGGGCCTGGGCCGGGATGCGTGGCGCCTCTCGTCGTTCGAGGCCGAAGGTGGTGAACGCGGTGCGGCGCGGCAGCGGGTACGGCTCCTGGCCGGTGAGCGAGTTGAGGATGGTGGCGCTGCGCCAGGCGGCGAGTCCGAGGTCGGGGGCGCCGACGCCATGGGTGTGCTTCTCCGCGTTCTGTACGTAGACGTGTCCGGTGACGCAGGGGTCGAGGTCGAGCCGGTAGTCCTGGTCGATCCGGGCGCGGCCGGCGGAGTCGTGGCGCAGGTAGGGGTCGAGTCCGGCGAGCAGCCGGTCGACCGGGCGTTCGCGGTAGCCGGTGGCGAGGACGACGGCGTCGGTGGTGAGGCGGGAGCGGGTGGCCTGCTGGATGTGTTCCAGGTGCAGTTCGACCTTGGTGGTGGCGACGCGCCCGGCGGTGCGGACCTTGACGCCCGGGGTGAGGACGGCGTCGGGCCAGCCTCCTTGCAGGGTGCGGCGGTAGAGCTCGTCGTGGATGGCGGCGATGGTGTCGGCGTCGATGCCTTTGTGCAGCTGCCATTGGCGGGGCACGAGGTGGTCGCGTACGGGCTCGGGCAGGGCGTGGAAGTAGCGGGTGTAGTCGGGGGTGAAGTGTTCCAGGCCGAGCTTGGAGTACTCCATCGGCGCGAAGGCCTCGGTGCGTGCCAGCCAGTGGATCTTCTCGGCTCCGGCGGGGCGGGCCCGGAGGAGGTCGAGGAAGATCTCGGCGCCGGACTGGCCGGAGCCGATGACGGTGATGTGTTCGGCGGCGAGGAGCCGCTCGCGGTGGTCGAGGTAGTCGGCGGAGTGGATGACGGGGACGCCGGGGGCGTCGGCGAGGGGTTTGAGCGGCTCGGGGACGTAGGGCTCGGTGCCGACGCCGAGGGCGATGTGCCGGGCGTGGGCGCGGCCGAGGGCTTCGGCCTCGCCGTCGGCGTCGAGTTGGGTGAAGTCGACTTCGAACAGGCGGCGTTCGGGGTTCCAGCGGACGGCGTCGACCTGGTGGCCGAAGCGCAGGCCGGGCAGTTGGGTGCTGACCCAGCGGCAGTAGGCGTCGTACTCGGCGCGCTGGATGTGGAACTTCTCGGCGAAGTAGAAGGGGAAGAGCCGGTCGCGGGAGCGGAGGTAGTTGAGGAACGACCAGGGGCTGGTGGGGTCGGCGAGGGTGACCAGGTCGGCGAGGAAGGGGACTTGGAGGGTGGCGCCTTCGATGAGCAGGCCGGGGTGCCAGTGGAAGGCCGGGTTCTGTTCGTAGAAGGTGGCGGTGAGGCCGCCGGGGACGCCGTGGGCGAGTGCGGCGAGGGAGAGGTTGAAGGGGCCGATGCCGATGCCGACGAGATCGTGGGTGTGGTCGAGGTCGCGCTGCGGGGTGCCGGTCATCGGTCGGTGCTGCCTTCCACGAGGGTGAGAGGTGTGTCGGGGTGGCCGGGGGTGGTGCGGAGGGTGGCCTTGAGACGGACGCGGCCGTCGGCTCTGGCCCGGCCGGGGACCGCGCGGGGGGTGGGCGCGGCACGCATGGCATGAGCTTGCCGGGGGTTCTGGGGGTTTGTCCGGAGAGCCGGGGGTGGGCAACCCGAACGGGGGACGCGGGGGTTGCGTGCCGGGGGCCGTGGGGTGCGGGGCATGGGAAGGAGCCCCGCACCCGGGGCAGGTGGGTGCGGGGCTCGCGAAGGGCCCGGACCGGCCGAAGGGCCGGCCCGCGTCCGTCAGGGGTTGCGGACGTGGAGGGCCCTGCGCAGATCGTCCAGTTGGTCGGCGAGTTTGCGGTGGAGGGCCGGGATCAGGGACTCGTCCGTGAGGTGGGCCTCGCCGAGGGCCAGGGAGTCGGCGTCGATCGCGTACGCGGGGAAGGCGTGGCGGCCGGCCGCCTCGGCCATGGCCGGGCCGCGGCGGGCGCCCAGGGCGATGGCGGCGGGGTAGAAGCGGGGGACGTACTCCCGTACCAGATCGGCCTGTTCGGGCTGCCAGAAGCCTTGGGCGGTGGCGGTGAAGAGGTAGTTGGACAGGTCGTCGGAGTCGAAGAGCCGGGACCAGGCGGCGGCCTTCGCCTCGGGGGTGGGCAGGGCGGCGCGGCAGCGGGCGGCGCCTTCCTGGCCGGTGGCGCTCGGGTCCCGCTCCAGCTCCGTGTCGATCGCGGCCTCGTCGACGGCGCCGAGGACGGCGAGCCGTGCGAGGATCCGCCAGCGCAGCTCCGGGTCGGTCTCGGGGCCGCCGGGGACGGTTCCGTCCGTGAGCCAGGCGGCGATGGTGTCGGGCTGGGTGGCGCTGCTGATGAACGTACGGACGGCGGTCAGGCGCAGTCCGGGGGCGGAGCCGTCCTCGGTGCGGCGGATGAGGTCGCGGGCGAGCGAGGTGATGAGGGCCAGCGCGGCGGGGCGCTCCTCGGCCGGCAGGTAGCGGTCGGCGATCTGGGTGCGGGCGAAGGCGAGCACGCCTTGGACGACGGCGAGGTCGGTCTCCTCCGGGAGGTGCGTGTGCGCGGTCTCCAGGTAGGCGGCGGGTTCGAGTTCGCCGTCGCGGACCATGTCGCGCAGGGTGTTCCAGAGGACGGCGCGGGTGAGTGCGCCGGGGACGCCGGAGAGGATGCGAAGGGCCGTTTCCTGTGAGGTCGCGTCGAGGCGGACCTTGGCGTAGGTGAGGTCGCCGTCGTTGAGGACGACGAGCGCGGGGCGCGGGCCGGGGAGTCCGAGGGGCTCGGTCTGCGGGACGTCGACCTCCAGGTGCTCGCGCGGGACGAGCCGGCGGGCGTCGATGAGGTCGCGGTCGTAGACGCCGACGGTGACGCGGTGGGGGCGGCTGCCGTCGTGCCGGACGGTGAGGGTGGTGCGGGTCTCGTCGCCGCCGAGCTCGGGGGTGAGGGTGTCGACGCCGGTGGTCCGCAGCCAGCGGTCGGCCCAGGCGTGGACGTCGCGCTCGGTGGCGGAGGCGAGGTTGTCGATGAAGTCGGCGAGGGTGGCGTTGCCGAACCGGTGCCGCTTGAAGTGGGTATTGATGCCGGCGAGGAAGTCCTTCTCCCCCATCCAGGCGACGAGCTGGCGCAGGGCGGAGGCGCCCTTGGCGTAGGAGATGCCGTCGAAGTTGAGCAGCGCGGAGGCGGTGTCGGGGACGGCGGCGGGGTCGGGGGCGACGGGGTGGGTGGAGGGGCGCTGGTCGGCGTCGTACCCCCAGGCCTTCCGCTCGATGCCGAAGTCGATCCAGGTGTCGGGGAAGCGGTCCGAGCATGCCTCGTTGACGGTCTGGTAGCCCATGTACTCGGCGAAGGACTCGTTCAGCCAGATGTCGTCCCACCAGCGCAGGGTGACGAGGTCACCGAACCACATGTGTGCCATCTCGTGGGCGATGACCATGGCGCGGGTCTGCCGCTCGGTGACGGTGACGGCGGAGCGGTAGACGAACTCGTCGCGGAAGGTGACCAGTCCGGGGTTCTCCATCGCGCCGGCGTTGAATTCGGGGACGAAGGCCTGGTCGTACGAGTCGAAGGGGTACGGCTCCTCGAACTTCTCGTGGAAGCGGTCGAAGCAGGCCTTGGTGATGTCGAGGATCTCCTCGGCGTCGGCGTCGAGGTGGGGGGCGAGGGAGCGGCGGCAGTGGATGCCGAAGGGCAGGCCGGCGTGTTCGGTGCGCACGGAGTGCCAGGGGCCGGCGGCGACGCAGACGAAGTAGGTGGAGAGCAGGGGGGTGGGGGCTGCCTGCCAGCGTCCGTCGGGCTGCCGCGTGGTGATGCCGTTGGCGAGGACGGTCCATCCTTCGGGGGCGGTGACGCCGACCTCGAAGACGGCCTTGAGGTCGGGCTGGTCGAAGGCGGCGAAGACGCGCTGGACGTCGTCCATGAAGAGCTGTGTGTAGACGTACGATTCGCCGTCGGTCGGGTCCGTGAAGCGGTGCATGCCCTCGCCGGTGCGGGAGTACCGCATGTCGGCCTCGATCCGCAGCTCGTGCTCGCCGGCGGCGAGGCCGGTGAGCGGGAGCCGGTTGCCGTCGAGTGTCGCGGGGTCGAGCGGCCGGCCGTCGAGGAGGGCGGAGCGCAGGGTGGCGGGCTTGAGCTCGACGAAGGTGTCCCCGGAGGTGCGGGCGGTGAACCGGATCACGGTCGTGGAGGCGAAGGTCTGGTCGCCGGTGGTGAGGTCGAGGTCGACCGTGTAGTGCTGGACGTCGAGGAGCTGGGCACGGGTCTGCGCTTCGTCGCGCGTCAGTACGGACATGGGCCCATGCTGCCTGATGCCTCCCGGCACGGGGAGGGGGGCCGGGGTGCGCTCGGCGACGAGCCCAAGGGGCGCGAGCGGGACAACCCCCGGCCGCCCGGCACGGGGACAGGGGCCGGGGTGCCCTCGGCGACGAGCCAAGGGGCGCCGGCGAGACAACCCGCGGAACCCCGGCACGGCCACGAAGCCCACGATCCCCTCGGCGAGTGAGCCGAAGGGCCCGCGGCTGTCGAAAGGGAGAACGCGCGCGGGTCCCGAGGAACGAGGGACCGAGCACGATCGACCGTCGGCAGACGCACAGAGCGCCCGGAGGCGAACCGAGCCCTAAAAGGTGAGGTGGGTGAAGGCGGCGGTGATGCGGGGGCGGTCGTAGCCTCCGGGGCCTGCCGCTCCGCTGGAGAGGAGGGTGTGGAGGAGGAGGCGTGCTTTGGCGGGGTCGAGTGGGCCGGCGGGGATGAGGCCGCGGTGGAGGACGTCGTGCTCGGAGCCGGGGCCGCGGTAGGTGTGGGTGAGGGTGGTTCCGGCGCCGGTGCGGGAGGCGAGGACGACGGGGATGCGGGTGGCGAGTTCCTCGAGGGGTTCGACGAGCCAGGTGGGGACGTGTCCGGCGCCGAAGGCGGCCACGACGAGGCCGTCGATCTGGGGGTCGAGGCTGGTGAGGAGGTCGCCGCGGTCGCCGAGGGTGAGGGTCACGAGGGCTACTCGTACGGTCGGGTCGAGCCGCAAGGGGCGGGGTGTCGTGGGGACGGTCGGCCGGAGCAGGATTCTGGGGGTGCCCTCGATGACGGATCCGAGGGGGCCGGCGCCGGGTGAGGCGAAGGTCGCGAGGGAGGTGGTGTGGGTTTTGCGGACGTGGCGGGCGGCGTGGATCTCGTCGGCGAAGACGACGAGGACGCCGAGGTTCCGGCAGGCCGGGTGGGCGGCGACGGTGACGGCCGCGGCGAGGTTGGCGGGGCCGTCGGCGCCGGGGAGGTCGGGGCGGCGCATGGCGCCGGTGAGGACGATGGGCCGGCTGGTCTCGCACAGCTGGTCGAGGAGGAACGCGGTCTCTTCGAGGGTGTCGGTTCCCTGGACGATGACGACGCCGGAGCCGGCCGCGACCGTGTCGCGTACGTCGTGTGCCAGGGCGGCGAGGTCTTCCAGGGCGAGGGAGGAGCTGGGCAGCCGGCGGAAGTCGCGCAGCTCGACGTCGATGTGGGGGACGCCGAGGCCGGCGAGGACTTCGGTGCCGGTCATGCGGGTGGCGTCGCCGCCCCGGGCGGAGATCGTCCCGCCCAGGGTGAAGACGGTGACCCGGTCCATCAGTGTGCTCCGTCGGCGATGGTCTCGTGGTGGCGGATGACTTCCGCGATGATGAAGTTGAGGAGTTTCTCCGCGAAGGCCGGGTCGAGTTTGGCGCTCTCGGCCAGTTCGCGCAGCCGGGTGATCTGGCGGGCTTCGCGGGCCGGGTCGGCGGGGGGCAGCTGGTGCCGGGCTTTGAGGACGCCGACCTGCTGGGTGCATTTGAAGCGTTCGGCGAGCATGTGGACGACCGCCGCGTCGATGTTGTCGATGCTTTCGCGGAGCCGGTTCAGTTCCGCTCGTACGGTTTCGTCGATGTCGCTGGTGTCGCTCATGGGCAGCGAGCTTAGACGGATCGTGAGGCGATGGTCGGTGGGTGGTCGGGATCCGGGATCCGGTTGCTCCAGCCGCCGGGCACGGTTCTGCCCTGCTGTTCGCGGAAGCGGATGGGGGCGGTGCCGACTCTGCGGGTGAACAGTCGGGAGAAGTAGGCCGGGTCGTCGTAGCCGACCCGGCGGGCGACGGCGGCGACGGGTAGTTCGGTGGCGGCGAGGAGCTCTTTGGCGCGGGCGAGCCGGAGGGAGAGGAGGTAGTCCTTGGGGCTGCAGCCGGCGGCGCGCCGGACGGCGGTGCGCAGTTCGGCGGGGGTCATGCCGTGCCGGGCGGCGTGTTCGGCGACGGACAGCGGCTGGAAGGCGTCGCGGGCGAGGGCGGTGAGGACGGGGTCGCCGTCGGCGTTGGTGTCGGCGCGGGCGCGGCGCAGGGCGACGAGGAGTTCGTGGACGGCGGCTCCGGTCTCGACTTCCAGGAGGGGGTTGCCGCGCCGGGCGGCTCGGGCGATGCGGCCGATGGCGGCGCGGGCGCCGGCGGCGTCGGAGAGTGGGACGACGGGCCGGTCGGGTTCGATGTAGCCGAGTTCGGTGTAGGTGGCGGTGGCGGGGCCGGCGAAGTCGACGAAGCTCTCGTCCCAGCCGGTGGCGGGGTCGGCGGAGTAGTGGTGGGGGACGCCGGGGGTGAGCCAGAGGAGGGTGGGCGCGGTGATGGTGGTGCGTCGCCCGTCGGCGGCGCGGTACCAGCCGCTGCCCGCGCTGATGACGACGGCGACGTGGTGGTCGAGGGTGCGGGGGCCGACGGTGGGCAGCGCGCCGTGCTGGAGCCCGACGCCGAGGCAGACGAGGCCGAGGCGGTGGTGGACCGGGCTGGGCGTGAAGTAGCGCATCCAGGTGTGGTACATCGGGCTCACGCCTCCCCGCGGGTTTCCTCGCGTCTCCTTACGTCCAAACAGCGCCGATCTTTGTCCATGGACCGGTTCGCCGCCAGAGGGTGAGGGTGAGGCCATGAGCACGTTCGCTGTGGGTGATGAGGATTTCCTTCTGGACGGGCGGCCGGTGCGGCTGCTGTCGGGGGCGCTGCACTACTTCCGGGTGCACGAGGAGCAGTGGGGCCATCGGCTGGGGATGCTCCGTGCGATGGGGCTCAATTGTGTCGAGACGTACGTTCCGTGGAATCTGTACGAGCCGGAGCCGGGCCGGTACGGGGATGTGGCGGCGCTGGGGCGCTTCCTGGACGCGGTGGAGCGGGCCGGGATGTGGGCGATCGTGCGGCCGGGGCCGTACATCTGCGCCGAGTGGGAGAACGGCGGGCTGCCGCACTGGTTGACGGGTCCGCTCGGGCGGCGGGTGCGCACGGACGACGCGGAGTATCTGGTGCATGTCGACCGCTGGTTCGGGGTGCTGCTGCCGCAGGTGGTGGAGCGGCAGATCGACCGGGGCGGGCCGGTGATCATGGTGCAGGTGGAGAACGAGTACGGCAGTTACGGCTCGGACCAGGCGTATCTGGGCCATGTGGCGGGGTTGCTGCGGGACTGCGGGGTGGGGGTGCCGCTGTTCACGTCGGACGGGCCGGAGGACCACATGCTGACGGGCGGTTCGGTGCCCGGGATCCTGGCCACGGCGAACTTCGGTTCGGGGGCGCGGGAGGCGTTCGCGGTGCTGCGGCGCCATCAGCCGTCGGGGCCGCTGATGTGCATGGAGTTCTGGTGCGGCTGGTTCGACCACTGGGGTACGGAGCATGCGGTGCGGGACGCGGCGGACGCGGCGGCGGCGCTGCGGGAGATCCTGGAGTGCGGGGCGTCGGTCAATGTCTACATGGCGCACGGGGGGACCAACTTCGCCGGCTGGGCGGGGGCCAACCGGGCGGGTGCGCTGCACGAGGGGGGGCTGCGGCCGACGGTGACCTCGTACGACTATGACGCGCCGGTGGACGAGGCGGGGCTGCCGACGGAGAAGTTCTGGCGGTTCCGTGAGGTGCTCGCGGCGTTCGCGGAGGGGCCGCTGCCGGACGTGCCGGCGCCGCCGCGGCGGATCGCGGGCGCGGCGGGGGCGGTGCCGGTGGAGTGGGCTCCGCTGGAGGGGGTCCTGGAGGTGCTGGGGGGCGCGGAGTGGTCGGTTCCGATGCCGCCGACCTTCGAGGAGCTGGGTGTGGACCGGGGGCTGGTCCGCTACCGGCTGGAGGTCCCGGGGCCGCGGCGGCCGTATCCGCTGTCCGTCACGGGGCTGCGTGATCGCGCGGTGGTGTATGTGGACGGGGTGCGTGCGGGTGTGCTGACGGCGGAGGAGGCGGTGCTTCCGGAGCCGGTGGCGGGGCCGGCGGTGGTGGAGCTGTGGGTGGAGTCGCTCGGCCGGGTCAACTACGGGCCGCGCCAGGCGGAGTCGAAGGGGATCACGGGCGGGGTGCGGCACGAGCGCCAGTATGTGCACGGGGTGCGGGCCCGGGGGCTGCGGCTCGACGCCTTCGAGGCGGGCACGGTGCCGAAGGTGCCTTTCCGTCCGGTGGCGGCGGACGCCGGTCCGGGGCTCTACCGGGCGGTCGTGGAGGTCGCGGGGGCAGGTGACGCGGCGCTGTCGCTGCCGGGCTGGACGCACGGCTTCGTGTGGGTCAACGATTTCTGTTTGGGGCGGTACTGGGGGGTGGGCCCGCAGGACACGCTGTTCGTGCCCGGCCCGGTGCTGCGGGAGGGCGGCAACGAGGTGTGGGTGCTCGAACTGGAGGGCGGGGGCGCGGGGGCGCGGGTGGAGTTGGCGTAGCGGTGGGAGTGCCACGGGCGACGGCGTGGAACGTACGTACGCCCGGGGGTGGGCTCCCGCCCCCGGGCGTACGTGTCACCACATGTCAGGCCGTCGGGCCGTCGGGTCGTCGGAAGGTCACGACGTGTCAGGCCGTCAGACGGTCAGAGTTTCAGAGCGTCGCCGCGGCCGACTTGATGGCGGAGGCGAACGTCGACACCTCGGTGTAGACACCGGGGTAGCCGGGCCGTGCGCAGCCCTGGCCCCAGCTCACGATGCCGACCTGGATCCACGCGCCGGCGTTGTCGCGGCGGAACATCGGGCCGCCCGAGTCTCCCTGGCAGGTGTCGACCCCGCCCTGGCTGTACCCGGCGCAGATCTCCTCGCTCGGGACGAGGGAGCTGCCGTACGACGCCTGGCAGGAGGCGTCGGAGACGAACGGGACCGTCGCCTTGAGCAGGTACCGCTGCTGCGCGCCGCCCTCGCGGGCGGAGCCCCAGCCGGCGACCGTGAACGTGCCGCTGTTGTACGCGGTCGTGTCGGCGATCTTGAGCGTGGGCAGCGAGGTGATCGGCGAGGCGAGCTTGATCAGGGCCCAGTCCTTGCCCGTGCCGTTGTAGCCGGGGGCCTGGAGGACCTTGGTGGAGCGGACCTTGATGGCGCTGCTGCTCTGCAGGTCCACGACTCCGGCGGTGGCGGTGATGCTGGTGTTGTTGCCGGAGCCGCTCACGCAGTGGGCGGCGGTGAGCACGATCTGCGGGGTCAGCAGCGAACCGCCGCAGCCCATGGAGAGCCTGACCATCCAGGGGAACTCGCCCTGGGCGGCGCGGGTGCCGCCGACGACGGGCGCCGGCGCGGCGGAGGAGGTGCTGGGCTGAAGGCTCACGGCGGCGAGGACGACAGCGCCGGTGGCGGCGATTCTCTGCAGCGCGCGGACGATCCTGTTCTTCTTCAAGTGACTACCTTTCATGGGGGGTTGGCCTTGATGGCATGTGCCCGTCAAGGCTTGGACCGGATTATGGGCAACGTGTCGCGGGGGCCACAAGGACGCGTTTTCGGCCAGGCGGACATGGCCCGGCGGCCCCGTAGAGTGGAGAAAAGGGGGTCCGGCGTGCCGAACGCTAACGAAGTCGCCCACGGGTTTCCGCACCTCGACACGGTTCGGAGTTCGATCACCGCGCTGTACCGGAGACTGTCGGCGGACGGAGTAAGGCGGTACGCCATGAGCGTGCCGGCGGCGGACGTCGCCTTCGGGGACGACGACGATCTGCATCTGGGGGCGCAGCGGGTCGCCGCGGCGCTGGTACGGCACCTGGGCCTGCCGGGGCTTCCGCAGGCGCGGATGGTCGTGACCTTCCGGGAGATGGAGCACGCGGCGAGCGTCGAGCCGGCGGCGGGACCGGAGTACTTCATCGAGCTGAACGACCGCTTCCGCCGGCACCGCAGGGACGTGGGGGCGGCGCTGGCCCACGAGATCACCCATGTGCTGCTGCACCGGCTCGACCTGGGCTTCGCGACCACCGGCGACAACGAGATCCTCACGGACGTGGTGACCACGTATCTCGGGGCGGGGTGGCTGCTGCTCGACGCGTACCGGGAGGACGCGGTGTCGAGCCAGAAGCTGGGCTATCTGACGCCGGAGGAGTTCGGTTACGTGCTGGCCAAGCGCGCGGAGGTCTTCGACGAGGACCCGTCGCCCTGGTTCACGAGCGCGGCGGCGTACGAGGCGTGGGTACGCGGCCGGGACCTGGCGGCCGGGGACCGACGGCGGCCCCCGCTGGCGCAGGCCGGGTGGGCGGCGCGGCACCGCTACGCCAAGGAACGGCGGTACGGCCGGGCGGCTCCGGGCGCCTCGTACGCCTTCGAGGGCACGGGCGCGTCGATGCGGGTCTCCTTCCCGTGCCCGGTCTGCCGGCAACGGCTGCGGGTCCCGGTCGGGCGACGGCTCCACGCGAGGTGCCGGGTGTGCGGGTCGGTGCTGGAGTGCGAGGCGTAATGATTTGCGCCGTCCGGGCGGCCCGGGTCAGGGTCGGTGGATGAGCACGTTGTTCAACGGAATTCTCGACGGGGATGTCGACGCCGTCGTACGGGCCCTGCGGGGCGGGGAACCGCCCGAGGCCGTGACGGGCGGGCAGACCGCGCTCTACCTGGCCGCCGTCGCGGACGAGGCCGCGATCGTACGGGTGTTGCTCGCCGCCGGGGCCGACCCGGCGCGGGGCAGTGGCGACGAGGGCGGGGACCTGCCCCTGTGCGGGGCGGCGTGCGGGGGGCATGCCGAGGTGGTGCGGGCGCTGCTCGCCGCCGGGGTGCACGCGGACCAGGAGGAGGTGTACGGGTTCACGGCCATGGCCTGGGCCGTGCGGCTGGGGCACGCGGAGACCGTGCGGGCCCTGCTGGAGCACGGCGCCGACCCCGACCGCCCCGGCCCCGACGGCCTGCCGCCGCTCGTCGCGGCGGCCCGGCGGGGGTCCACGCCGAGCGTGCGCGCACTTCTCGAACACGGCGCCGGCGGCCTGGAGGACGCGCTGCGCGAGGCGCGCCGCTGGATCGGCGTGGACATCGCGGGCGCCGTGCTGCGCGGCCTGCTGGAGACGCACGGCTCCCAACCGTACGAGGCCGTCGTCCGCCGCGTCCGGGAGGACGGCGGGATCACCGTCGTCGTCGACCTGCTGCGCGAGGACGGCGCTCCCGGCAGCGGCAACGAGCAGCAGACCGGCCACGCCGCGATCGCCACGCTCCTGGAGACCGCTCTCGGCGTCCGCACACCGTACGAGGAGCTCGCCGCCCGGGCCCTGCGGTGCGGGGACCCCGACCTGGACGACTGGATCGAGGCGGTCGCGGCCCTGGCGAGCCGCGCCGACGAGGAGACCTTCGAGGCGGCCGCCGCCTGGTGCGCGAGCGACGCTCCCCTGCGCCGGGCCCTGGGCGCATCGGTCCTGGGCGGCCTGGACACCTTCGGGCCCCGCAGCCTCCCCCTGCTCCGCCGCCTGGCGACGCAGACGCTCTCGGCCACGGGGGCCTCGACGGCGGGGAGCCCGGCTTCGGGGCCGGTGGGCGGTGAGGGCGGACGGGAGCCGGCGTTGTCCGTGGTCGTGGCGCTGGGGCGGGTCGGGGACGCGGCCGGGCTGCCGGAGCTGCTGGCGTTCGCCGGGCACCCCGACGCCGAGGTGCGGCGGGCGGTCGGGACCGCGCTCACCGGGCTCGTGCCGGCCGGGCACGCGCGGGCCGTCGACACGCTGGTGGCGCTGAGCCGGGACCACGACTCCGGGGTGCGGGACTGGGCGACGCTGGCCCTCGCGGAGGTGCCCGAGGACACGCCCTCGCTGCGGCAGGCCCTGGCGGCCCGGCTCGGCGACCCCGATCCGGACGTGGTCGCCGAGGCGGCCCGGGGCCTGGCGATGCGTCAGGACCCGCGCGCTGTCGAGGCCCTGGCCGCCCTCCTCGCGGACGGCGCCCCGGACGGCACGGCCCGCGACACGGCCGTCGCCGCCCTGGAGTTCGTCCGCGACGAGCGGGTCAGGCGGCGGCTGGAGTGGACGGCCCCCCGCTGCCGCTGACGGCCGCCCCCGCGCGCCTTACACCCGGGTCGCCGGGCCCCGGCTTGGTTCGCCTGGGCCCGGCGGGCGTCCCTAGGCCGCGCCCCGGCGGGCGCCGCCGCCGCTGCGGGTGCGGGCGGCAGGAGCGCCGCCCGTGCCCGTACGGCTGGTGGAGCCGGTACGCGAGCGTCCGCCGGCGCCGCCGGCCCCGCCGCCACCGCGGCGCGAGCGCTGGCCGCCGGTCCTCGGGGCTCCGGACCTGGACCCGCCGCCGCGGCCCTGGGCGGGCTGCGCGGGCTGCGGGACATCGATGACGACCGGTATGCCGGAGGGCTCCCGGGCACCGGTGAGACGGGTCAGTTCCTCGTCGCTCGACTTGATCTGCGCCGTGCGGGGGCTGATGCCCGCGTTGGACATGAGCCGGCTCATGTCCCGCTTCTGCTCGGGCAGGACGAGGGTGACGACGCTGCCGGACTCGCCGGCCCGGGCGGTGCGGCCACCGCGGTGCAGATAGTCCTTGTGGTCGATCGGCGGGTCGACGTTCACGACCAGGTCGAGGTCGTCGACGTGGATGCCACGGGCCGCCACGTTGGTCGCGACGAGGACGGTGACCTGGCCGGTCTTGAACTGGTCCAGGGTGCGGTTGCGCTGCGGCTGGGAACGGCCGCCGTGCAGACCGGATGCGCGGACACCGCTCGCGAGAAGCCGCTTGACCAGCCGGTCCACAGCGCGCTTGGTGTCGAGGAAGAGGATCGTGCGGCCGTCGCGGGCCGCGATCCGGGTGGTGACGGCCTTCTTGTCGGTCTCGTCGGCGACGTACAGGAGGTGGTGCTCCATCGTCGTCACCGCGCCCGCCGAGGGGTCGACGGAGTGCACGACCGGGTCGGTGAGGAACATCTTCACCAGCCGGTCGATGTTCTGGTCGAGCGTCGCGGAGAACAGCATCCGCTGACCGTCGGGCTCGACCTGCTTGAGCAGCGCGACGACCTGCGGCATGAAGCCCATGTCGGCCATCTGGTCGGCCTCGTCCAGGACCGTGATCGCGACCTGGTCGAGGCGGCAGTCGCCGCGCTCGATCAGGTCCTTGAGGCGGCCGGGCGTGGCGACGAGGACCTCGGCGCCGCGGCGCAGCGAGTTGGCCTGCTTGGTGATGGACATGCCGCCGACGACGGTCGCCACGCGCAGCTGCACGGAGGTCGCGTACGGGGTGAGGGCGTCGGTCACCTGCTGCGCGAGCTCGCGGGTGGGCACGAGGACCATGGCGAGCGGCGCCCTGGGCTCGGCGCGGCGGCCCGCGGTGCGGGCGAGCAGGGCGAGGCCGAAGGCGAGGGTCTTGCCGGAGCCGGTGCGGCCGCGGCCGAGGATGTCCCGGCCGGCCAGCGAGTTCGGCAGGGTGGCGCCCTGGATGGGGAAGGGCTCGGTCACGCCCTGCGCGGCGAGCGTCTTGACGAGCGCCGGGGGCATGTCGAGGGCGTCGAAGGACTCGACGGAGGGGAGCGCGGGCGTCAGCGTCTCCGGGAGGGTGAACTCACGCGGCGGCGGAGGCGTGGCCGGGCCGCGGCCGCGCGAGGCGCCGCCCTTGCTCTTGGCGGCACCGGTGCCGGCGCCACGGCGCGAGCCGGCACCGCCCGAGCCGTTACGGCTGCCGGAGCCGCGCGCGGGGCGGCCCGAGGCATTTCCGGACGGGGTTCCGGAAGTGGAGTCCGCGGCCCGGCGGGGCCGCTTTTCGGAGCGAGTCATACGGAAAATGCCTTCCTGGCCTGAGCACAGCGCGAGCCGGGACCCGCACCTGCGCGGTGCGGGCCCCGGCTGCGAGAAACGCGTTACGGCAATCAGGCGGGGAGGATGTTCTCCGCCTGCGGGCCCTTCTGGCCCTGCGTGACGTCGAAGGTGACCTTCTGGCCTTCCTGGAGCTCACGGAAGCCGGAGGTCGCGATGTTGGAGTAGTGGGCGAAGACGTCGGCGCCGCCGCCGTCCTGCTCGATGAAGCCGAAGCCCTTTTCCGAGTTGAACCACTTCACGGTTCCAGTAGCCATGTGTATCTCCTGAACAGGTAGGGGCCCCATCCCGGAGAGTCCGGAAAACAAAATTGCGCCTGAAGGAACATTCCCGTCAGGCGCACATAAAGTTCATGGGTACCAAAACTAGCAACGGAGAAACAGTAGCATGCCGTCCCGCCCGAGGGGCGGGAGAGCGACGAGCGTCACATGGGCCGCGGCGCGGGCGTCACAGCCGTGAGGAGTTCCTCGCGCCGCTCAACACGAGGCGCTCACCTGGGTCTTCTTGGGGCTGCCCGGCTTGCTGTACGGCTTGCTGCTCGGCGTGTTCGTCGGCACGTCACCGTTCTGGATCACCGGACGAACACCGGAGACGGGGCGGCTTCCGCCAGGTCACTCCGCGCGTTCGCCGGCGGAGCGCTCCACGCAGAACTCGTTGCCCTCGGGATCGGCCAGCGTCGCCCAGCCCGTCCCGTCGGCGTTCCGCCGGTCGTCCACCAGCGTCGCGCCCAGCCGCAGCAGCCGCTCGACCTCCTCGTCGCGGGTGCGGTCCTGCGGCTGGAGATCGAGGTGGACCCGGTTCTTGACCGACTTCTGCTCGGGCACGGTCACGAAGAGGAGCGCGGTGCCGGACGCCTCCACCAGGGCCTCCTCGTCGCCCGGCCGGTCGTCGTCGGACAGCCGGGAGTCCAGCGCGGCTGCCCAGAACGTGGCCAGGGCGTAGGCGTCGGAGCTGTCGATCGTCACATGTCTCACCAGAGATGCCATGGCGTCACCCTGTCGGACGAGGGTCGGCTCGGGCCAGTGGTTTACGCCCCGGTCTATGACCGCACGATGCCCTGGGCCCGCGCCGCGGACAGCCAGACGGGGAACTCCGCGACGAGCCGGTCGTACAGCTCCGCGTCCGGGACTCGGCGCGGGTCCTTGCCGGCGTGGAAGAAGCCGGCGTTGTCGACGGGCCGCTTGGCGGGGACCGCCAGCTCGTCCAGCTTGCGCAGGAAGTCGAACTGCCGGCTGCCCGGGTCGCCGAAGCCGACGAACTGCCAGAAGATCGGCAGCTTCGCCGCCTTGCACAGATAGCGCTCGGCGGCGAGCTTGTCGATCGGCCCGCCGTCGGTCTGGAAGACGACGAGCGCGGGGGCCGTGGCGCCGCTGTCGAGGTAGTGGTCGATGACGGCGTCCATCGCCAGGTGGTAGCTCGTCCTGCCCATGTGGCCGAGGCCGGCGACGATCCGGTCGATCCGGCCCTCGTGGTCGTCGAGAGCGATGTCGGTCTCGGCGTCGATGTCGGTGGAGAAGAACACGACCGGCACCCGCCCGTCGTCGTCCAGGTTCGCCGAGAGCCCCAGCACCCGGTCGGCGAGCGCCTGGACGCTGCCGTCCCGGTAGTACGGCTTCATCGAGCCGGAGTGGTCGAGCACGAGATGGACGGCGGCGCGCTGTCCGCTCATGCCGTGCTTCTGGAGCGAGACCCCCGCCGTCTTGTACAGGCTCACCAGCGCGGGTGCGGACTCCTCGACCTTGCGCAGACTCAGCGCCACGGACGGCCCCCCTCCATCGTGCCCCCGACGAGGTGCCGAGCGTACGTGATCGCCCCGCGAGTACCGCCCCCGCCTCCCGTGCCGGAACGCGCCGCGGCGCCCGCCCAGTCGTCCGGTCGGGGACAGTGGGGCAGGCGCCGCGCTCAGTTCCGCACTCCGTTGTACGGGACGTCAGGTGGGGTCGTCGGACCCCGGGGGTCAGACCGTCAGGGCACGGTCCGTCGGGCGGATCGGGGCCGGGAGGTCGCTCGCACCCGTGAGGAAGCGGTCGACTCCGCGCGCCGCCGAGCGGCCCTCGGCGATCGCCCAGACGATCAGCGACTGGCCGCGGCCCGCGTCGCCGGCCACGAACACGCCGCCGACGTTGGTGGCGAAGTCCGCGTCCCGCGCGATGTTACCGCGCTCGTCGAGCTCCAGACCGAACTGCGAGACCAGGCCGTTCTCGACGTCCGTGCCCGTGAAGCCCATCGCGAGCGTGACCAGCTGGGCGGGGATCTTGCGCTCCGTGCCCGGCTTCTGGGTCAGCTTACCCTCGACGAACTCGACCTCGACCAGGTGCAGGAACTGGACGTTGCCGTCCTCGTCGCCCTCGAAGTGGGTGGTGGAGACGGAGTAGACCCGCTCGCCGCCCTCCTCGTGGGCCGAGGTGACCTTGTAGAGCATCGGGAAGGTCGGCCAGGGCTGGCCGGCCGTCCGCTCCTCGCCGGGACGCGGCATGATCTCCAGCTGCGTGACCGAGGCCGCGCCCTGGCGGTGGGCGGTGCCCACGCAGTCCGCGCCGGTGTCGCCGCCGCCGATGACGACGACGTGCTTGCCCTCGGCGGTGATCGGCGGGGTGACGAAGTCGCCCTCGACGACCTTGTTGGCAAGCGGCAGGTACTCCATCGCCTGGTGGATGCCGTTCAGCTCCCGGCCCGGGACGGGCAGATCGCGGGCGGTGGTGGCGCCCGCGGCGATGACCACGGCGTCGTACCGCTTGCGCAGGTCGGTCGCCGTGATGTCGCGGCCGATCTCGACGCCGGTGCGGAACTTGGTGCCCTCCGCGCGCATCTGCTCGATGCGGCGGTTGATGTGCCGCTTCTCCATCTTGAACTCGGGGATGCCGTAGCGCAGCAGGCCGCCGATGCGGTCGGCGCGCTCGAACACGGCGACCGTGTGGCCGGCCCGGGTCAGCTGCTGGGCCGCGGCGAGACCGGCCGGACCCGAGCCGATGACGGCGACGGTCTTGCCGGACAGGCGCTCGGGCGCCTGCGGCTTGACGTCGTTGCGGTCCCACGCCTGGTCGATGATGGAGACTTCGACGTTCTTGATGGTGACGGCCGGCTGGTTGATGCCGAGCACGCACGCGGCCTCGCACGGAGCCGGGCACAGGCGGCCGGTGAACTCCGGGAAGTTGTTGGTGGCGTGCAGCCGCTCGGACGCCTGCTCCCAGTCCTCGCGGTAGGCGTAGTCGTTCCACTCGGGGATGAGGTTCCCGAGCGGGCAGCCGTTGTGGCAGAACGGGATGCCGCAGTCCATGCAGCGGCCGGCCTGCTTGCTGATGATCGGCAGCAGGGAGCCGGGAACGTAGACCTCGTTCCAGTCCTTGACTCGCTCGCCCACCGGGCGGGTCTTGGCGACCTCGCGTCCGGTGGTCAGGAAGCCCTTGGGGTCAGCCATGGGTCGCCGCCTCCATCATCTTCTCGGTGGTCTCGGCCTCGGAGAGACCGGCGAGCTCAGCGGCGTCCTTGGCGGCGAGCACTGCCTTGTACGTGGTGGGGATGATCTTGCTGAAGCGGTCCACGTTCACGGACCAGTCGGCGAGGAGCTTCTCCGCGACGGTCGAGCCGGTCTCCTCGTGGTGGCGGCGCACGACGTCGTGCAGCCACGCCTTGTCGGAGTCCGACAGGGCCTCGATCGCCTCCAGGTTGCCGGAGTTGACGTTGTCCCGGTCGAGGTCGACGACGTACGCGACGCCGCCGGACATGCCGGCCGCGAAGTTGCGGCCCGTCTCGCCGAGGACGACCGCCGTACCGCCGGTCATGTACTCGCAGCCGTGGTCGCCCACGCCCTCCGAGACGACCAGGGCGCCGGAGTTGCGGACGCAGAAGCGTTCGCCGGTGCGGCCGCGCAGGAACAGCTCGCCGCCGGTGGCGCCGTACGCGATGGTGTTGCCCGCGATGGTGGAGTACTCGGCGAGGTGGTCGGCGCCCCGGTCCGGGCGGACGACGATCCGGCCGCCGGAGAGGCCCTTGCCGACGTAGTCGTTGGCGTCGCCCTCCAGGCGGAGGGTGACGCCGCTGGGCAGGAAGGCGCCGAAGGACTGGCCGGCGGAGCCGGTGAAGGTGATGTCGATGGTGTCGGCGGGCAGGCCGGCGCCACCGAACTTCTTCGTCACCTCGTGGCCGAGCATGGTGCCGACCGTGCGGTTGATGTTGCGGATCGCGACCTGGGCCCGGACCGGCTGCGCCTCTTCGGCGCTCGCGGCGCCCAGCGCCTCGGCGGCGAGCTCGATCAGCTCGTTGTCGAGGGCCTTCTCCAGGCCGTGGTCCTGCTCGATCAGGGCGTGGCGGACCGCACCCTCGGGCAGCTCGGGCACGTGGAAGAGCGGGGCGAGGTCCAGGCCCTGTGCCTTCCAGTGCGTCACGGCGCGGCTGGTGTCGAGCAGCTCGGCGTGGCCGACGGCCTCTTCGAGGGTACGGAAGCCCAGCTCGGCGAGGAGCTCGCGGACCTCCTCGGCGATGAACTCGAAGAAGTTGACGACGTACTCGGCCTTGCCGGAGAACCGGTCGCGCAGGACCGGGTTCTGGGTGGCGATGCCGACCGGGCAGGTGTCCAGGTGGCAGACGCGCATCATGACGCAGCCGGAGACGACGAGCGGCGCGGTCGCGAAACCGAACTCCTCGGCGCCGAGCAGCGCGGCGATGACGACGTCACGGCCGGTCTTGAGCTGGCCGTCGGTCTGGACGACGATCCGGTCGCGCAGGCCGTTGAGCAGCAGGGTCTGCTGGGTCTCGGCGAGGCCGAGCTCCCAGGGTCCGCCCGCGTGCTTGAGCGACGTGAGCGGCGAGGCGCCCGTACCGCCGTCGTGGCCGGAGATCAGGACGACGTCCGCGTGTGCCTTGGAGACGCCCGCGGCGACCGTGCCGACGCCGACCTCGGAGACCAGCTTCACGTGGATGCGGGCCGCCGGGTTGGCGTTCTTGAGGTCGTGGATCAGCTGGGCCAGGTCCTCGATGGAGTAGATGTCGTGGTGCGGCGGCGGCGAGATCAGACCGACACCCGGGGTGGAGTGCCGGGTCTTGGCGACCCACGGGTAGACCTTGTGGCCGGGCAGCTGGCCGCCCTCGCCGGGCTTGGCGCCCTGCGCCATCTTGATCTGGATGTCGTCCGCGTTGACCAGGTACTCGCTCGTGACACCGAAGCGGCCGGAGGCGACCTGCTTGATGGAGGAGCGGCGCGCCGGGTCGTACAGGCGCTCCGGGTCCTCGCCGCCCTCACCGGTGTTGGACTTGCCGCCCAGCTGGTTCATGGCGATGGCGAGGGTCTCGTGCGCCTCCTGGGAGATGGAGCCGTACGACATGGCGCCGGTCGAGAACCGCTTGACGATCTCGGAGACCGGCTCGACCTCGTCGAGGGGGATCGAGGGGCGGTCGGAGGTGAAGCCGAAGAGGCCGCGGAGCGTCATCAGGCGCTCGGACTGCTCGTTCACCCGGTCCGTGTACTTCTTGAAGATGTCGTACCGCTTGTTGCGCGTGGCGTGCTGCAGGCGGAAGACGGTCTCCGGGTCGAACAGGTGCGGCTCGCCCTCGCGGCGCCACTGGTACTCGCCGCCGATGTCCAGCGCGCGGTGCGCCGAGGGGACGCCGGAGACGGGGTACGCCTTGGCGTGGCGGGCGGCGACCTCCTTGGCGACGACGTCGAGTCCGGCGCCGCCGATCTTGGTGGCGGTGCCGTTGAAGTACTTCGCGACGAAGGCCTCGTCGAGGCCGACGGCCTCGAAGACCTGGGCGCCGCGGTAGGAGGCGACGGTCGAGATGCCCATCTTGGACATGACCTTGAGGACGCCCTTGCCGAGGGCGTAGATCAGGTTCCGGATGGCCTGCTCGGGCTCCATGCCCTCGATGAAGGTGCCGGCGCGGACCAGGTCCTCGACCGACTCCATGGCGAGGTACGGGTTGACGGCGGCGGCGCCGTAGCCGATGAGGAGCGCGACGTGGTGGACCTCGCGGACGTCGCCGGCCTCGACCAGCAGGCCCACCTGGGTGCGCTGCTTGGTACGGATGAGGTGGTGGTGGACGGCCGCGGTGAGCAGCAGCGACGGGATCGGCGCGTGCTCGGCGTCGGAGTGCCGGTCGGAGAGGACGATCAGCCGGGCGCCGCCCTCGATCGCCGCGTCGGCCTCGGCGCAGATCTCCTCGATGCGGGCGGCGAGCGCGTCGCCTCCGCCGGAGACCCGGTACAGGCCGGACAGGGTCACGGCCTTCATGCCGGGCATGTCACCGTCGGCGTTGATGTGGATGAGCTTGGCCAGCTCGTCGTTGTCGATCACCGGGAAGGGCAGGGTGACGCTCCGGCACGACGCGGCGGTCGGCTCCAGGAGGTTGCCCTGCGGGCCCAGCGAGGAGCGCAGGCTCGTCACCAGCTCCTCGCGGATGGCGTCCAGCGGCGGGTTGGTGACCTGGGCGAAGAGCTGGGTGAAGTAGTCGAAGAGCAGCCGGGGGCGCTCGGACAGGGCCGCGATGGGAGAGTCCGTACCCATGGAGCCGAGCGGCTCGCCGCCGGTGCGGGCCATCGGGGCGAGGATGACGCGGAGTTCTTCCTCGGTGTAGCCGAAGGTCTGCTGGCGGCGGGTGACCGAGGCGTGGGTGTGGACGATGTGCTCGCGCTCGGGGAGGTCCTCGAGCTCGATCTCGCCGGTCTCCAGCCACTCCTGGTAGGGGAGTTCGGCGGCGAGGCCGGCCTTGATCTCGTCGTCCTCGATGATCCGGTGCTCGGCGGTGTCGACGAGGAACATCTTGCCGGGCTGCAGGCGGCCCTTGCGGACGACCTTGGCGGGGTCGATGTCGAGGACGCCGACCTCGGAGGAGAGGACGACGAGGCCCTCGTCGGTGACCCAGTAGCGGCCGGGGCGCAGACCGTTGCGGTCGAGGACCGCGCCGACCTGGACGCCGTCGGTGAAGGTGACGCAGGCCGGGCCGTCCCAGGGCTCCATCATCGTGGCGTGGTACTGGTAGAAGGCCCGCCGGGCCGGGTCCATGGTCTCGTGGTTCTCCCACGCCTCCGGGACCATCATCAGCACGCTGTGCGGGAGGGAGCGCCCGCCGAGGTGCAGCAGCTCCAGGACCTCGTCGAAGGAGGCGGAGTCGGAGGCGTCCGGGGTGCAGACGGGGAAGATGCGGTCGAGCCTGCCCTCTCCGAACAGGTCGGAGGCCAGCTGGGACTCGCGGGCCACCATCCAGTTGCGGTTGCCCTTGACCGTGTTGATCTCGCCGTTGTGCGCGACGAAGCGGTACGGGTGGGCGAGCGGCCAGCTCGGGAAGGTGTTGGTGGAGAACCGGGAGTGGACCAGGGCCACGGCGGTGGCGCAGCGGCGGTCCGACAGGTCCGGGAAGAAGGGCTCCAGCTGGCCGGTGGTCAGCATGCCCTTGTAGACGATGGTGCGGGCGGAGAGCGACGGGAAGTACGTCCCGGCCTCGCGCTCGGCGCGCTTGCGGAGCAGGAACGCCTTGCGGTCGAGGACGATGCCCTCGCTGCTGCCGTCCGCCACGAACAGCTGACGGAAGACGGGCATGGTGGAGCGGGCGGAGGCGCCGAGCAGTTCGGGGGCGACGGGGACCTCGCGCCAGCCGAGGACGGTCAGACCCTCCTCGGACGCGATCGTCTCGATCTGCGAGACGGCCTGTGCGGAGCCGTCGGCAGGGAGGAAGGCGATACCGACGGCGTACGCGCCGGCGGCCGGAAGGTCGAAGTCGGTGACGTCGCGCAGGAAGGCGTCGGGGACCTGGAGCAGGATGCCGGCGCCGTCTCCCGAGTCGGGCTCGGAGCCGGTGGCGCCGCGGTGTTCGAGATTGCGCAGTACGGTCAGCGCCTGCTCGACCAGTGTGTGGCTGGCTACACCGGTGAGGGTGGCCACGAACCCGACACCGCAGGCGTCGTGTTCGTTACGGGGGTCGTACATCCCCTGCGGAGCGGGGCGACCGTCCATGGGCGACCAGGCGTCGGAACGCATCGGCTCTCCCGTCGTCGTCGTGGCATATGCAGCAGCCGAGGGACGACGTTGGCCCTCCGCGAAATTTCGTGCAGGTTACATGATGGCTGGCTTCTCGGGAAGCGGATAGCTCATTCCAGCATGCGGACACCGCTGACACGGAGCGGTGGTGGTGGTTCACGTGGGGACAGGTCGATCTCGTGGCGTTCGAGAGGGTTCGAGGACCCGTCGAGGAGCGGGCCTCATTGCCCGCGGCGCTTACGCCTCATGCCCGGTGGTCCGCGACTCGAAACCGCCCATTAACGGCTACCTATTCAGCGCTATGCATAGTGTCTCACTCGGGCGGGGGATCCGCCCAGGGGATATACATCACAGCATCACGGAGGGGACCCCGCCACAGGGCCGGGGTCCCCTCCATGGCGCATGGGTCAGAGTGCGGCGCCGAAGAGCATCCCGAGCCCGTAGGTCACGGCCGCCGCCGCGCCACCGAGGACTAGCTGGCGCAGTCCGCTGAACCACCAGCGGCGGGCCGTCACCCGGGCCACCAGCGCACCGCAGGCGAAGAGCCCGAGGAGCGCGAGGAGCACGGCCGGCCAGAGAGCGGTGGCGCCGAGCAGATATGGCAGTACGGGAAGAAGGGCGCCCAGCGCGAACGAACCGAACGAGGACACGGCGGCGACCCTCGGCGACGGCAGGTCGTCGGGGTCGATGCCCAGCTCCTCGCGGGCGTGGATCTCCAGCGCCTGCTCCGGGTCGCGGGAGAGCTGCATCGCCACCTCGCGGGCGAGCGGGGGCTCGACCCCGCGGGAGACGTACAGCGCGGCCAGCTCCTCCATCTCGTCGACGGGGTGCTTGCGCAACTGGCGGCGCTCGACGTCCAGTTCCGCCTGGACGAGCTCACGCTGGGAGGCGACCGAGGTGTACTCGCCGGCGGCCATGGAGAAGGCGCCGGCCGCGAGCCCCGCGAGTCCCGTGATGACGAGGGTCTGCTGCGAGACCGCGCCGCCGGCGACACCGGTCATCAGGGCCAGGTTGGAGACCAGTCCGTCCATCGCCCCGAACACCGCCGGCCGGAGCCAGCCGCCGTTCACATCGCGGTGCGTGTGGTTGTCGCGATGGGCCTCGTGAAGTGGCGCCTCGGCTTCGATGATGGACATGCTTCTCCCTGCCTTTCCGGCGGTTCGGACCGACCCCGCCGCCCTCAACACCCTCGAAAGTACGCGCGATGTAAGGGGCGCGCCAGCAAGGCAGGCCGTACTTAGTAAGGCCCGCCTGATCTTCCGCGCGAGGTGCCGACCGGGTGTCAGCCGGGTGACAGAAACGATTCGGCGCACAGGTCGGGCCCCTCGCGTGGCACAGATCCAGGAACCGCGAAAGGCGAGCGAGAGGGCGAGCGAGATGCGAACGACTGCCTGCGACACGCGCGAGCGAGCCAGAGGCGCGCTCCTCGGCCTCGCGGTCGGCGACGCGATCGGCGCGCCCGCCGAGAACATGCGCCCCTCGGAGATCCGCCGCCGCTGGGGCCGGATCGAGGGGTTCGTGGCGGACAGTCCGGCGGGCACCGACGACACGGAGTACGCGATCTTCTCGGGGCTGCTGCTCGCCCGGCACGGCTCGGCCCTGACCGTGCGGCATGTGGAACGGGCCTGGCACCACTGGATCGCCGACCTGGACGAGGGCCCGTTCCGTGGAGCGGGCTTCTCCGAGCGCGGCACCCTGGAGAACCTCCGCCGGGGTCTGGCCGCCCCCATCTCGGCCCAGCACCGCCACGCCTGGTCGGACGGACTCGCCATGCGCGCCGCGCCCTTCGGGGTCTTCGCCGCGGGCCGCCCCGCCGAAGCCGCGCGGCTCGTCGCCATCGACGGCACCGTCAGCCACGACGGCGAAGGCATCTACGGCGGCCAGGCGGTCGCCGCGGGCGTCGCGGCGGCGATGGCGGGCGCGTCGGTGACCTCGGTGATCGCGGCCGCGCTCTCCGCGGTCCCGATGGACTCCTGGACGGCCCGCTCGATGCGCCGCGCGGTGGTGGCGGCGCAGCGGCTGGAGCCCGACCCCCTGACCCGGGAACGCGCGGTCCGCTCGGCGGTCGTCATCGGCGGCTACCCCTGGACGGATCTGGCCCCGGAGGCCGTCGCCCTCGCCTTCGGCGCCTTCGCGGCGGCGCGCGGCGACTTCCGTACGGCCGTCCTGACCGCGGTCAACATGGGCCGCGACGCCGACACGACCGCCGCGGTCGCGGGGGCGCTCGCCGGAGCGTCGGCGGGCGTGTCGGCGATCCCGGAGGAGTGGGCGACGGCGATCGCCCCCGTGACGGGCAGCTGCCTCCCCTCGATGCGCGGCTACCACGTCCTGGACATCGCCGATCTGCTGACGGCGGACGAGGAGGAAGCGGCATGACGACGACGGACCCGACGCACCGCACGTACGGCTCCGGCTCCGCCGCCCCCACCACCGCTGCGGGCAGTCGTTCCGCGCGGCTGGGGGCGCCTCCCGGGCGGAGCCTCGGGGGAGGGTGGGCACAGCCCACAAGACCGGGCGCCCCGAACGGGGACGGCGCCCACGAGGGCCTGGACCGCACCCCGGAGGCGGGCCCGGCGCCCGAGGGCCCCGCGGCCGCCCCCGGGCCGGACGCCCACGCACGGCGCGAGGCCATCGAAGGCCTCCTCCTCGGGCTCGCCGCGGGCGACGCCGCCGGGTGGCCCGCGGCCAGGCACCGCGCCGCCCGCATGCCCGAATGGACCCGCCGCCTCACCCGCGAACTGGACACCTTCGCCGAACAGAACGCCACCACCACCCTCCCCGTCCCCATCGCCCTCAACCAGCCACCCGAACCCCTCCGCCTCGGCCCCTCCGACGACGCCGAGTGGGCGGTCTTCACCGCCGAGGCCGTCCTCGCCGCCGCGGGCCCCCTCTTCTGCTCCCTCCCCCCGGAGCGCCGCCTCCGCGCCGCCGTCGACCTGGCCTGGAACGCGCTCGCCAGCCAGGTCGCCGCCGCCGCCGACCGCGCCCCCGAGGTCGAGTCCGCCGTCCTCCCCCTGCGGGCCCGGATCTCGGTCCGGGCCGGGCTCGGCAATCTCGCCACCGGCCTGCGTCCGCCCGCCACCGGCCACGACAACCCGCACTACTTCGACGACGCCGCCTGCGTACGGGCCGCGGTCCTCGCCGTCGTCCATCCCGGCGACCCGGCCGCCGCGGCCGAACTCGCCGAGTTCGACGCCCGGTACACCCAGGACGGTGACGGCGTCCACGGTGCGCGCGCGACCGCCGCGGCCGTCGCGGCGGCCCTCGGCGGGGCGAGCGTCGACGACGCCGTGGCGGCCGCGCTCGCCCAGCTCCCGCCCGCCACCGAGATCGGCCGCAACGCCCGGCAGGCCGTGAAGATGGCGCGTGACGCGGCGACCGCCTTCGAGCTCGTCCCCCTTCTGGAGCACCAGATCGTCGACCACGTCTACAGCTACGGCATCGCCGCCGCCGAAACCGTCCCCGTCGCCCTCGCCCTCGCCCTCGCCGCGCGCGGCCAGGCCGCCGCGGCCGTACCGGCGGCCGCCTGCCTCTCCCGCGTCGCCGACTCCGCGCCCGCCCTCGCGGGCGCGCTCACCGGTGCGCTCGGGGGCGGCGACTCCATCCCCGGTACCTGGCGCGACGCCTGCCGCACCCTCGCCGGCTGCGCCCTCCCCCGCCTCGCGGGCACCGACCTGGTGGAACTCGCCGGGCTGCTGGGAGACACGGAACTGACCACCACGGGTGGACAATTCCGGCATGACACCCACACTGGATGACCGGATCACGGGCAGCCTCGTCGGAGCGGCGGTGGGCGACGCCCTCGGCGGCCCCGTCGAGGGCTACACCCCGGAGCAGATCGTGGAGCGCCACGGAGGCCGGATCACCGGCATCGTCGGCCCCTGGAACGGCGCGTCCTGGCGGACGGCCCGCCCCATCGCGCCGTACCACAAGGGTGACGGCCACGTCACCGACGACACCTTGATGACCCACGCCCTGATCAGGGTGTACGAGAAGGTGCGGGACCACCTCGACGCGTACGCGGTGGCCGACCACCTGGTCCCCGAACTCATCGGAAAACCCGTCTGGATCCCGGAGCTGGAGGCCGAGGCCCTCCCCCTGCAACGGATCTTCCTCGCCGAGAAGTGGATCGTGACGCGGCTCCACTACGGCCATGCCGACCCGCGCGAGGCGGGTCACGGAAACATCGTCAACTGCGGGGCGGCGATGTACATGGCGCCGGTGGGCCTGGTCAACGCGGCCAACCCGGAGGCCGCGTACGCGGAGGCCCTGGACGTCGCCGGCGCGCACCAGTCCTCCTACGGCCGGGAGGCGGCGGGGGTGTTCGCGGCGGCGGTGGCCGCGGCGTGCGCTCCCGGCGCGACGCCCGAGTCCGTCGTCCGCGCGGCCCTCTGTCTCGCCAAGGACGGCACACGGTCGGCGATCGAGGCGGTCGTGGAAGTGGCGGCCCACCACCAGGACTTCGAGTCGGCCCTCGCACCGCTGCGCGAGGCGGTGGCGCCGTTCGACACGGTGGGCCCGGACTACCGCGCCCCCTCCCTCGGCGCGCGCCGCCCGTCCCGTCTGCACGCGATCGAGGAGCTCCCCGTCGCCCTGGGCATGCTGCTGGTCGGCGAGGGCGACTACCGGCGTACGGTGCTCGGCTCGGTCAACTACGGCCGTGACTGCGACTCGATCGCCACGATGTCGGGGGCGATCGCGGGCGCCCTGGGCGGTGAGGCCGCGGTCCCCGCCGACTGGTCGAAGCGGGTGGCGGAGGCGAGCCGCCTGGATCTGCACGCCCCGGCGGCGGCCCTGGCCTCGGTCGCGCGGGAGGTCTTCGCCCGTGACGCGGCCAGGCGCCGGGCGCACGAGTCGGCGTACGCGGCCCTGACGAGCGCGGACCGATGATCCTGCGCGTGACCTGGGTGCAGCCGGAGGACCTCGTCGGCCACGAGCTCCGCCAGGCGGCGGAGGACGGCCGCGACGCCTCCGCGATCGCCGCCCGCTGGCAGACGGCGGGCGGCCATCCCGCCCCCCGCACGGCCGGCGCGTCCCCCACCCCCCGCCCCGACCTCCGCCCCCTGGCGGAGCGCCTCCTCGACGAACTGTCCACGCTCCCGGCCCCCCTGGCCCCCGAGGAACCCACACCCCTGCCGGCCATCCGGATGTGCGCCCCCCGGTCCCCCGCCCCCCGTGGACGGAACACGCCGGAGGCCGGAGCGGGGGGACCGGCGTCCCTCCGCGACCGGCTGCACGCCGCCTGGCTGGGGCGGGCCGCCGGGTGCCTGCTCGGCAAACCCGTCGAGAAGCTGCCCCTGCCCGCCATCCGCGCCCTCGCCCGCGCCACCGGCGACTGGCCCCTCTCCTCCTGGTTCACCGCGGTCGGCGTGCCCCCCGAGCTGCTCGCCGCCCACCCCTGGAACCGCCGTTCCGCCGCCACCTCGCTCGCCGAGAACATCGACGGCATGCCCGAGGACGACGACCTCAACTACCCCCTCCTCAACCTGCTCCTCCTCCAGCGGTACGGCCGCGACTTCACCACCGCCGACGTCGCCCGCCTCTGGCTCGACGAACTCCCCGCCGGCCGCACCTTCACGGCCGAGCGCGTCGCCTACCGCAATCTGCTCGACGGCATCGAGCCCCCGCTCACCGCCGTCCACCGCAACCCCTTCCGGGAGTGGATCGGCGCCCAGATCCGCGCCGACGTCCACGGCTGGACCCACCCGGGCGACCCGGACGCCGCCGCCGCGCAGGCGTACCGGGACGCGGCGCTCACCCACACCGCCAACGGGATCTACGGCGCCATGTTCGTCGCCGCCACCCTCGCCGCCGCCGCGACCGGCACCGCCGACGTCCACCGGTCACTGGAGTGCGGCCTCGGCGTGATCCCTCCCCGCTCACGCCTCTCCCGAGCGGTCCGCCTCGGTATCGGCACCGCTCGCGCCACCACCGACTTCGACGACGTCGTGGACCGGCTCCACGCCGCCCTCGGCGGGTATCACTGGGTCCATGCCGTCCCCAACGCCGCCCTCCTCGCCGCCGCGCTCACCCACGCCGACGGCGACTTCTCCCGCTCCATCTGCGCGGCGGTCTCCGGCGGCTGGGACACCGACTCCAACGGCGCCACCGCCGGCTCGGTCGCCGGACTCCTCGCCGGCCACCCCGACCGGCTGCCCGAGCGCTGGACCTCCCCCCTCAAGAACCGGCTCTCCACCTCGATCCCGTCCTTCGACGGCATCGGCTTCGACACCCTGGCCGACCTGACGCATCTGGAGGCAGTACACCGATGACCAGCATCGTGGTGCTCGGCAGCACCAACATGGACCTCGTCGCCTTCGTCCCCCGGGCCCCGGCGCGCGGAGAGACCGTCACCGGCCGGGAGTTCCGCACGATCCCCGGCGGCAAGGGCGCCAACCAGGCCGTGGCCGCGGCCCGGGCCGGCGCCGAGGTCGCGATGATCGGCGCGGTCGGCTCCGACGACTTCGGGGTACGGCTCCGGGCCGCCCTGGAGGGGGCCGGGGTCGAGACCGATCTGCTGCGCACCGTCGAGGGCCCCTCCGGCACGGCCCACATCGTCGTCGACGACGAGGGCGGCAACGCGATCGTCGTGGTCCCCGGCGCCAACGGCACCGTCACCACGCTCAGCCACGGCGACGAGGCCCTGATCGGCACCGCCGACGCCCTGCTCCTCCAACTCGAACTCCCCCTATCCGCCGTCGTCGCGGGCGCCGCGACCGCCCGCCGCCTCGGCGTCCGTACCCTCCTCACGCCCGCCCCCGCCCAGCCGCTGCCCCCCGAACTCCTCGCCGCCACGGACCTGTTGGTGCCCAACGAACACGAGGCCGCCGCGCTCACGGGGATCGCCGACCCGCACGCCGCCGCGGCGGCGCTGCTGCGGGACGTGCCCGAGGTGGTCATCACCCTCGGCGCCCGGGGCAGTCTCTACGCCGCCCGGGACGGCGACCCGGTCACCGTCCCCGCCCCCCGCGTCCGGGCCGTGGACACCACCGCCGCGGGCGACACCTTCGTCGGCGCGCTCGCGGTCGCCCTCGGCGAGGGCCGGCCCGTCCCGGAGGCGCTGTCCTGGGCGTCGGCCGCCGCCGCGCTCTCGGTCCAGCGCGAGGGCGCCTCCTCCTCGATGCCGTACCGCGCCGAGATCGACGCGGCCCACGGCTCCTCCGTCACCGGCCTGGAGGTCGACGCCGTATGACCCGCTCCGAGAGCCCCGCTCCCCTCCAGGGACTGCGCGTCCTCGACCTCGCCACCCTCTTCGCCGGCCCCCTCGCGGCGATGATGCTCGGCGACTTCGGCGCCGACGTCATCAAGATCGAGCACCCCCGCAAGCCCGATCCGTCCCGTGGCCACGGCCCCGCCAAGGACGGTGTCGGTCTGTGGTGGAAGGTCCTCGGCCGCAACAAGCGGACCATGACCCTGGATCTGTCCACCCACGGCGGCCGCGACACCCTGCTGCGCCTCGCCGCCGACGCCGATGTGATCGTGGAGAACTTCCGCCCCGGCACCCTGGAACGGTGGGGTCTGGGATGGGAGGAGCTCTCGACGGTCAACCCGGAGCTGGTCTTGGCCCGGGTCACCGGCTTCGGCCAGTTCGGCCCGTACTCCCACCGCCCCGGCTTCGGCACCCTCGCCGAGGCCATGAGCGGCTTCGCCTCGATCACCGGCGAGCCGGACGGCCCGCCCACCCTTCCCCCCTTCGGTCTCGCCGACTCGATCGCCGCCCTGGCGACGGCGTACGCGGTGATGACCGCGCTCACCGCCAGGACGACCACCGGCCGCGGCCAGGTCGTCGACATGGCGATCATCGAACCGATCCTCTCCGTCATCGGACCGCACCCCCTCTGGTACGACCAGCTCGGCTATGTCCAGCCACGCACCGGCAACCGCTCCCGCAACAACGCCCCCCGCAACGTCTACCGCACCGCCGACGGCTCCTGGGTCGCCGTCTCGACCTCCGCCCAGTCCATCGCCGAACGCGTGATGCGGCTGGTCGGCCGGCCCGAGCTGATCGACGAGCCCTGGTTCGCCGACGGGACCGGCCGCGCCGCCCACGCGGACGTCCTCGACGACGCGGTCGGCACCTGGATCGCCCGCCGCACCCGCGACGAGGCCATGGCCGCCTTCGAGAAGGCGGAGGCGGCGATCGCGCCCGTCTACGACATCCGGGACGTGATGACCGATCCGCAGTACCGCGCCCTGGACACCATCACCGAGGTCCCCGACCCCGAACTGGGCCCGATCCGTATGCAGAACGTCCTCTTCCGGCTGTCCGAGACCCCCGGCGCGATCCGCTGGACCGGCCGGCCGCACGGCGCCGACACCGCCGACGTCCTCGCCGAACTGGGCCTCTCCCCCACCGAGATCAGCGCCCTGCGCGGCGAGGGAGCCGTATGAGCACCCCCCTCACCTGGCTGTACGCCCCCGGCGACCGCCCCGCTGTCGTCCAGAAGGCCCTGGCCTCCGGCGCCGACGTGGTCATCGTCGACCTGGAGGACGCGGTGGCACCGGACCGCAAGGCATACGCCCTGGCCGCCACCGTCGATCTGCTCTCCGACCCGCACCCCGTACCGGTCCATGTCCGCATCCACACCCCACGCGACATCCCCCCGCTGGCCTCCCTCCCCGGCCTCGGTGGTTTCCGTGTTCCCAAGGTGACACACGCCACTGACATCCACCGGATCGCCGACGCCGCACCGGGCGTTCCGCTCTACCCGCTCCTCGAGAGCGCGCCGGCCGTCGAGCACGCCTACGCCATCGCCTCCGCCCACCCCGCCGTCCGGGGCATCGCCCTGGGCGAGGCGGATCTCCGCGCCGACCTGGGCGTACGGGAGGACAGCGGGCTCGACTGGTCGCGCGGTCGCCTCGTGGTCGCCGCCCGCGCGGCCGCCCTGCCGCCCCCCGTCCAGTCGGTCCATCCCGACGTCCGGGACCTCGAAGCCCTGGCGGCCGACTGCGCCCGTGGCCGCTCCCTCGGCTTCCTCGGCCGGGCCGCGATCCACCCCCGCCAGCTGCCGGTGATCGAACGGGCCTACCTCCCGACCCCCGACGAGGTGGCCGCGGCCGAGGAGGTCGTCAAGGCCGCGGAGACCGAGGAAGGCGCCCTGGCCCTCCCGGACGGCCGTTTCGTCGACGCGGCCGTGGTGGAGGGCGCCCGCCGCGTCCTGACCCTGGCGGCCAGGGCGTGACCCACCACCCCGCCCCGTCACCCCGGCCGCGTGGACAGGGCGGCATACGACAGGGCCGCCCGGACCCTTCGGTCCCGGCGGCCCCGCGCTCGCTGTGTGGGGTGCCTGCTCAGCCCTTGGCGGTGGACTCCGCCCCGTTCTTCGGTGTGTCCGAAGCCCCGTCGCCGGGAGCGTCCTCGGGCTCGGCGGCGGGCTCGGCTGCTCCGGCGGCGTCGCTGATGCCGCCGGCCGGCTCACCCTCGGCGTCCTCACGGTCCTCACCGTCCGCGTCGGCGACGGTGACGGACTTCCCACCGCCCGCCCCGGGCTCCACGGTCTCCTCGCGGCCCGGCCGGACGCGCGAGGAGATCACGATGTAGACGACGGCTAGGACGAAGACGACGATCGCCGTCCAGACGTTCAGCCGCAGGCCGAGGATGTGGTGGGCCTCGTCGACCCGCATGTACTCGATCCACGCCCGGCCCGCGCAGTACGCGGCGACGTAGAGGGCGAAGGCCCGCCCGTGGCCCAGCTTGAAGCGGCGGTCCGCCCAGATGACGAGCAGCGCGACGCCGACGCACCACAGGGACTCGTACAGGAAGGTCGGGTGGTAGAGCCCGGCCTCGCGGTTCGCACCGGCGCTGATCTCCAGAGCCCACGGCACATCGGTCGGCTTGCCGTACAGCTCCTGGTTGAACCAGTTGCCCCAGCGGCCGATCGCCTGGGCGAAGGCGATGCCGGGCGCGATGGCGTCCGCGTACGCCGGCAGCGGGATACCGCGCCTGCGGCAGGCGATCCAGGCACCGACCGCGCCGAGGGCGATGGCACCCCAGATGCCGAGGCCGCCCTCCCAGATCTTGAAGGCGTCGACCCAGTTCTCACCCTCGCTGAAGTACAGCTGGTAGTCGGTGATCACGTGGTAGAGCCGGCCGCCGACGAGGCCGAAGGGCACCGCCCAGACGGCGATGTCGGCCACGGTGCCGGCGGTGCCGCCCCGGGCGATCCAGCGCTTGTTGCCGTACCAGACGGCGACGAAGACACCGATGATGATGCAGAAGGCGTAAGCGCGCAGCGGAACCGGTCCGAGATGGATCACACCGGTCGACGGGCTGGGAATGTAGGCAAGGTCCATGGCATGACCGACGCTACCCTGCCGGGCGGGCCGGACGGCAGCCCACCCGGCAACGTCTGCGTAACTACCGGCTCAGCCGCGGGCCGCCGGGGAGGCCGTGCCCGGCTTCCTGCCCTTGTTCGCCTCGGCGACCCACTTCTTCAGGTTCTCCGGCGAGATCTGCTCGTTGCCCTTGGTCGGGAAGATCGATTCTCCGTTGAGGAGGACCGACGGTGTGCCGCGGAAGTCGCCGTTGCGGAAGGCCTCGGTGGACTTGGCGATCCAGCTGTCGTGCGTGCCGTTCTCGACGCAGCTGCGGAAGGCGGGGGTGTCGAGCCCGGGGACCTTCGCCGCCAGCTCCAGCAGCTTGTCGTTCTTCGCGAAGGCGTCGTCGGTCTCCGGGGGCTGGTTCATGTAGAGCACGTCGTGGTACGGCGTGAACTTCCCGGCGTCCTTCGCGCAGGCGGCGGCGTTGGCCGCGCGCAGCGAACCGCTGCCGCCCATGTTGCCGTCGATGATGGTGACGAGGTGGTACTCGGTCTTGAGGGCTCCGGCCGCCTCCAGCTCGTGGATGGTGTCGCGGAACGCGTTCTCGAAGGAGGTGCACGCCGGGCAGCGGAAGTCCTCCCAGACCGTGAGCGTCGACGGGGCGTCCGCGCGGCCCGTCGGGATGGCCGGCTGATCGCCCCCCACGGCGCCGCTCGGCGCGACGACCGGGCCCGCCTTGTCGGAGCCGCCGCCCTTGCCCCCGGTGTTGGCGGCGATCACGCCGACGACCGCGGCCAGGCCGAGGACGCCGACGACCGCCGCCGACACGATGAGGACCCGCCGCTGCTTCTCGCGCGCCTTGTCGCGGTCGCGCTGCTCCTTGAGGCGCTCCCGCGCGCTCTGCTTACCGTCTCGGTTCTCGCTCACGCCTCAGCAACGAACCGGGGAGGCACGTCCGCGCCTCCCCGGTCCGAGATCCACCCGTACGGGTTACGAAACGCGGCGCACACCGGCGGCGAGTTCGGCCGCCAGTTCCCTTACGGCGACGAGCCCGGCGGCCTCGTCGTCGGCGTCGAGCATCCGCTTGACGAACGCGGAGCCGACGATGACGCCGTCGGCGAAGCCCGCGACCTCCTTGGCCTGCTCGGCGTTGGAGACGCCGAGCCCGACGCAGACCGGCAGCTCACTGGTGGCCCGGGTGCGGCGTACGAGATCGGCGGCCTGCTCGCCGACCGACTCGCGGGTGCCGGTGACGCCCATCAGGGAGGCGGCGTAGACGAAGCCGGAACCGGCGGCCGTGATGGTGGCCAGGCGCTCGTCCCTGCTGCTCGGCGCGACGACGAAGACGGTGGCGAGACCGTGCTTGTCGGCGTGTTCGCGCCAGGTGGCGGACTCCTGGACCGGCAGGTCGGGAAGGATGCAGCCGGCGCCGCCGGCCGCGGCCAGCTCCTCGGTGAACCGCTCGATGCCGTAGCGGTCGATCGGGTTCCAGTACGTCATGACGAGCACCGGCTTCCCGGTGGCGGCGTGGGCCTCGCGGACCGTGCGCATGACGTCGGCGATCCGGACGCCGCCGCGCAGGGCGATGTCGTCGGCGGTCTGGATGACCGGGCCGTCCAGGACCGGGTCGCTGTGCGGCAGGCCGACCTCGACGATGTCGGCACCGCCCTCGAAGACCGCCTTGACGGCCTCGATGCCGCCGTCCACGGTCGGGAACCCGGCCGGGAGGTAGGCGATGAGGGCCGCACGGTTGTCGGCCTTGGCCTTGGCCAGGGTGTCGCTCAGCAGTCGAATGTTCCCGCTCACTTGGAGCCCCCCTGGATCTCGGTGTCCCGCTGGATCTCGGCGGCGCCGTTCTCGGCGGAGGCGTCGGCCTCGACCGGAGCGGCGTCGGCGCCGTACAGCCCGAAGTAGCGGGCCGCCGTGTCCATGTCCTTGTCGCCGCGGCCGGAGAGGTTGACCACGATCAGTCCGTCCTCACCCAGCTCCCTGCCCACCTGGAGCGCGCCGGCCAGCGCGTGCGCGGACTCGATGGCCGGGATGATGCCCTCGGTGCGGGAGAGCAGCCGCAGGGCCCGCATCGCCTCGTCGTCGGTGACGGCGCGGTACTCGCCGCGGCCGCTGTCCTTGAGGTACGCGTGTTCCGGGCCGATGCCGGGGTAGTCCAGGCCCGCCGAGATGGAGTACGGCTCGGTGATCTGGCCTTCGTCGTCCTGGAGGACGTACGAACGCGAACCGTGCAGGATGCCGGGTTCGCCGGCGGTGAGGGTGGCGGCGTGCTCGCCGGTCTCGACGCCGTGACCGGCCGGCTCGCAGCCGATCAGGCGGACGCCGGTGTCCGGGATGAAGGCGTGGAAGAGGCCGATGGCGTTGGACCCGCCGCCGACGCAGGCGACGGCCGCGTCGGGGAGGCGGCCGGCGCGCTCCAGGATCTGACGGCGGGCTTCGACGCCGATGACGCGGTGGAAGTCGCGGACCATGGCCGGGAAGGGGTGCGGTCCGGCGACGGTGCCGAAGAGGTAGTGGGTGCGGTCGACGTTGGCGACCCAGTCGCGGAACGCCTCGTTGATGGCGTCCTTGAGGGTGCGGCTGCCGGACTTGACCGGGATGACCTCGGCGCCGAGCATCCGCATCCGGGCGACGTTCAGCGCCTGGCGCTGGGTGTCGATCTCGCCCATGTAGATGGTGCATTCGAGCCCGAAGAGGGCGCAGGCGGTGGCGGTGGCGACGCCGTGCTGACCGGCGCCGGTCTCGGCGATGACCCGGGTCTTGCCCATGCGCTTGGTGAGCAGGGCCTGGCCGAGCACGTTGTTGATCTTGTGCGAGCCGGTGTGGTTGAGGTCCTCGCGCTTGAGGAAGACCCGGGCGCCGCCCGCGTGTTCGGCGAACCGGGGCACCTCGGTGAGGGCGCTGGGCCGACCGGTGTAATGGACCATCAGGTCGTTGAGCTCACGGGCGAACTCGGGGTCGGCCTTGGCCTTGTCGTACTCGACGGCGACCTCGTCGACGGCGGCGACGAGGGCCTCCGGGATGAACTTGCCGCCGTAGGCGCCGAAGTAGCCCTCGGGCGTGGGGATCTGACCGTCGGGGTCAGGAAGGAAGTACTCGCTGGACATGCGACTGCTCCTCGCGGGGCGGTGCCCCGAAATGATGTGCTGGCAGTGGTCACGTGATGCGCGCGTGAACCCCCGCTGTGGGCGACTGTTCCGCTGGGGCGGAACGGGTGGGCACAACGGACGGTGCCCCTGCCGGGCCCGGGCTCCCGGTGCGTGCGGTGCCCACGAGCGCGGCGCGGTCGTGGTCGCGGGGAGCACGGGGCGGGGGCACCCGCAAGGGTCCCGTCCCGTGTGACGGCTAGCGGGCGTGGGTGCGCGCGGGGCGCGGGCGCCATCGCATGCCGTTGACCTGGCCGGGCTCGTCGCCGATCACGTACCGCACGCGGCGGCCGTGGACCCGCCGTGCGGGCGCCCGGCAGCCGCGCGGACGGCAGCCTCGGGCCAGCGGGGCGTGCGCCGGCGCGGCGGCAGTACGGAGCCGGGTGCGCATCGCGCGGCTGGGGACGTGGACGGACCCTGCCACGGCCGCCACCCGGCGCGGGGCCGGAATCGTCACGCCGACGACCGGGTCGGGCCGCTCCGCGGCCACGGCGACCGCACCCGGGGCAGCGGGGCCCCGGGGGGTCGGCGTGGCGCGGCGGGTGGTCATGGGAAGGTCAGCTCCGGCCGTGGCGGAGGGCCGGGTGGGCGCCGGCGGCGACCAGGTCGGCGACGGCGGCCTTGGGGTCGCGGCCGGTCACGAGGGACTCGCCGACGAGGACCGCGTCGGCGCCGGCGTTGGCGTAGGCGATGAGGTCGTGCGGGCCGCGGACGCCGGACTCGGCGATCTTGACGATGTGCGCGGGGATCTCCGGAGCGACCCGGTCGAAGGTGGACCGGTCGACCTTGAGGGTCTTGAGGTTCCGCGCGTTCACGCCGATCACCCGCGCGCCGGCCTCGACCGCGCGCTCGACCTCGTCCTCGTCGTGGACCTCCACCAGCGGCGTGAGGCCGATGGACTCGGCGCGCTCGATGAGGGAGACCAGGGCCTCCTGGTCGAGGGCGGCGACGATCAGGAGCGCGAGGTCCGCGCCGTACGCCCGCGCCTCCCACAGCTGGTACGCGGTGACGATGAAGTCCTTGCGCAGCAGGGGAACGTCGACCCGGGACCGGACGGCCTCCAGGTCGGCGAGCGAGCCGCCGAAGCGGCGCTCCTCGGTGAGCACGGAGATGACGGCCGCGCCGCCCGCCTCGTAGTCCGCGGCGAGTGCGGCCGGGTCGGCGATCGCGGCGAGCGCGCCCTTGGACGGGCTGGAGCGCTTCACCTCGCAGATCACCTTGACGCCGTCCCCGCGCAGTGCGGCGACGCCGTCCTTGGCCTGCGGCGCCTTGGCGGCGCGCTCCTTGAGCTCGTCGAGGGAGACCCGCGCCTGCCGCTCTGCGAGGTCGGCGCGCACGCCTTCGATGATCTCGTCGAGCACACTCACGCGAGAGGCCCCCTTCCGGGACGGTGATGGTGACGTTCGTGAAGATGAACCAGGTTCAGCCATGTCGATGGTATCCGCAGGACGGCGTGGGGCCCGCATCCGGTGGAGACGCGTCCCACCTGCTGGGACTTCACGGCGCGAGCGCGGAGCCGAACGGCAGGTTCCGCACCAGGGTGAAGGCGGCCAGAACGGCGCCGATCCCCCACCACCACGGAGGGGAGATCACGAAGCGCATCGGCACGCCTCGGACGGCGCGAATCAGCCACATGATCATGACGACGGCGAAGAGGCCGTAGCCGACGACGGCGAGGGCGTTGGCGCCGACGGCGGCGCCGAACTCCCCGGTGATGAAGGCGTGGGCGCTGCGCAGGCCGCCGCAGCCGGGGCAGTAGAGGCCGGTGAATCGCAGCAGGGGGCAGACGGGGTAGTGGCCGGGTTCGTTGGGGTCGACGGTGCCGACGTAGGCGAAGGCGGCGGCGACCCCGGCGAGCGCGCCCAGCGGCGCGGCCAACCGTCGCCCGAGGGACGGCGGCACGGCGGGGCGGGCGGGGCCGGCGGGGCTTTCGTGACCGGCGAGGCTTTCGGGGCCGGCGGGGCCGGTGTACCCGGCCGGTACGGCGTGGTCGGCCGGGCCCGAGGCCGTCGCCCCGGGAGGCAGCCGCGGCGGGGCGGCGGGGTCGTCGGGCGCGGGGGCGGTCGGCGGCTTCGCGGTCACCCGGTGATTCTCGCCCCTGACGCGCGAAGGCGCAGCCCGGCATGGCCGGACCGCGCCTTCGTCCAGGTCGTTCGTCAGACCCGGGCCTTCGTGGAAGCCGCCTCGCGGGCGGCCCTGACGTGCTCCGGCTCCTTCGGCATCCCGAGGCCCGCGGCCTTCATGGCGAGGCCGACGACACCGCCGAGGAGGACGACGGCGATCCCGGCCCAGAAGCCGGCCACGTTCGCCGCCACCATGAAGACCCCGGCGATGCAGAAGCCGATGAAGGAGATGATGACACCGGTCCAGGCGGCCGGGGTGTGTCCGTGGGCGCTGCCCGCCATGAGTTGCTCCTCGTTGCTGTTGCTCGGTGGTGGCTCAGTGGTGAGGTCTCGCCTGCGCGGACACTCGCGGTCATTGTCCCGCACACCGGGACGCGCGGATGAATCGGGGTGGCGCAACGATCACGCGTCGCGCTCAGCCCTCCCGCGTCGGGTCCTCGCCGCGGTCCAGGGCCTTCCAGAGATCCTCGGGCCGGTCCGGGTCGCCGCCGGGCCGGGCGGTGGCGCCGGCCGGGCGCGCGCCCCGGGGCCCGCCCTGGCGTTCGTAGCGGCCGCCCATCGCGGGCCAGCTCCTGCCGTACCGCAGGGCGAGGAGACCGGCGAGCAGGATCAGCAGCGCACCGGCGGCCGTGACGTACGGCCAGGCGGTGTGGGTCAGGCCGGACACCGCGGCCTCGGAGGCACCGGTGACCCGGGCGGCCTCGGCGTCCAGGGCCTCGCTGTCGGAGGCGCCGAGGACCGAGGCCAGCGCCGCGCCCGCGCCGCTGAGCGCGAGGAGCCCGGAGACGAGGGTGCGGCCGGTGCGGCGGACGGCGAAGACGGCGACGAGCGCGGCGAGGCCGACGACGGCGAGCGCCGTCGGTACGCCGGTGACGGTACCGCCGTCGGCCTCGACGGGCACGGTGCCGCCCCCCACGGACGCGGTTCCCTCGGCCCAGATCTGGCCCGAGGAGAGCAGCACGACGGTGGCTCCGAGGGCGCCGAGCAGGAGAGCCGCGGCGAGACTGCGGCGGCCGCCGGGTCGGGCGGCCGTTCCGCTCGCGCGTGCGGCTCGGGGCTGGGGTACGGGTACAGCACTCACGTACCCCACTATCCCTTACGCGCCTCCGGGCCGTTCATCCGGTTGGCGGTGTGGACGGCGCGGAGCACGGCGGCCGCCTTGTTGCGGCATTCGGTGTCCTCGCCCACCGGGTCGGAGTCGGCGACGACTCCGGCTCCGGCCTGCACGTACGCGGTGCCGTCGCGGAGCAGTGCGGTACGGATGGCGATGGCGGTGTCGGAGTCGCCGGCGAAGTCGAGATAGCCGACGCACCCGCCGTACAGTCCGCGCCGCGAGGGCTCCAGCTCCTCGATGATCTGCATCGCGCGCGGCTTCGGCGCGCCGGAGAGCGTGCCGGCCGGGAAGCAGGCGGTGAGGACGTCGAAGGCGGTCCTCCCCTCGGCGACGCGGCCGGTCACGGTCGAGACGATGTGCATGACGTGGGAGTACCGCTCGATCGACATGAAGTCGACGACCTCCACCGAACCCGGCTCGCAGACCCGCCCGAGGTCGTTGCGGCCGAGGTCGACGAGCATCAGGTGCTCGGCGCGCTCCTTGGGGTCGGCCAGCAGCTCCTCGGCGAGGTCGTGGTCCTCCTGCGGGGTGGCGCCGCGGTGCCGGGTGCCGGCGATGGGGTGGAGCATGGCGTGCCCGTCCTCGACCTTGACCAGGGCCTCGGGGGACGAGCCGACGACGTCGAAGCCGTTCTCGAAGCGGAAGAGGTACATGTACGGGGACGGGTTGGTGGCCCGCAGCACGCGGTAGACGTCGAGGGCGGAGGCCCGGCAGGGGGTTTCGAAGCGCTGCGAGGGGACGACCTGGAAGGCCTCACCGGCCCTGATCCGCTCCTTGATGTCCTCGACGGCGTCCTGGTACGCCGCGCCGCCCCACAGCGCGGAGAACTCCGGCAGCTCGGAGGCGGGGAGGGCGGCGGGGGCGGTGGCGACCGGGCGGGCCAGGTCGGCCTCCATCGCGTCGAGGCGGGCGACGGCGTCGGCGTACGCCTCGTCGACGCCGGTCTCCAGGTCGTTGTGGTTGATCGCGTTGGCGATCAGCAGGACCGTGCCGTCCCAGTGGTCGAGGACGGCGAGGTCGCTGGTGAGGAGCATGGTCAGCTCGGGGAGCCGGAGGTCGTCCCGGCCGTGCTCGCCGATCTTCTCCAGCCGGCGGACGATGTCGTAGCCGAGGTAGCCGACCATGCCGCCGGTGAACGGGGGCATTCCGCCGGCCAGGTCGCGGGGGGTGTGCAGGGCCTCGACGGTGGCGCGCAGCGCCTGGAGCGGGTCGCCGTCGGTCGGCACGCCGACGGGCGGGGTGCCGAGCCAGTGGGCCTGCCCGTCACGGACGGTGAGGGTGGCGTCGCTGCGGACGCCGATGAAGGAGTAGCGGGACCACAACTGGGCGGAGCGGCCGTTCTCCGCGGACTCGAGGAGGAAGGTGCCGGGGCGTTCGGCGGCGAGCTTGCGGTAGAGCCCGACCGGGGTGTCGCCGTCCGCGAGGAGGCGGCGGCTGACAGGGATCACGCGGCGGTCGGCCGCCAGCTTGCGGAAGGTCTCGAGGTCCATGGCGGCTGACCTTACTGGGAGAGCGGGAGCACGTCGGCGTCGAAACAGGTCCGGGCGCCGGTGTGGCAGGCGGCTCCGACCTGGTCGACCTTGACGAGCACGGTGTCGGCGTCGCAGTCGAGGGCGACGGACTTGACGTGCTGGACGTGGCCGGAGGTGTCGCCCTTGACCCAGTACTCCTGGCGGCTGCGCGACCAGTAGGTGCAGCGGCCCGTGGTGAGGGTGCGGTGCAGGGCCTCGTCGTCCATCCAGCCGAGCATCAGCACCTCGCCGGTGTCGTACTGCTGGGCGATCGCCGGGACGAGTCCGTCCGGGCTGCGCTTGAGGCGGGCGGAGATGGCCGGGTCGAGATTGCTGCTCATGCGGCCATTGTGCCGTGACCGGGACGTTCGCCCGGCGGGGCGTCCACTGGGCGGACCGGCGGCCCGGGCCGTACGCTGGCGGGCATGTCGACCCATGCCAAGCGTGAACGACTTCTGCTCGCCGACCTGTTGGAGGCGGCCGGGCCCGATGCCCCGACGCTCTGCGAGGGCTGGCTGACCCGGGACCTCGCGGCCCATGTGGTGGTGCGCGAGCGCCGTCCGGACGCGGCGGCCGGGACGCTCGTCCCGGCGCTGAAGGCCCGGCTCGACCGGGTGCAGGCCGAGTTCGCCGAGAAGCCGTACGAGGAACTGATCCAGCTCATCCGCACCGGACCGCCGCGGATGTCCCCTTTCACCATCAAGCAGGTGGACGAGGGGGCGAACACGGTGGAGTTCTACGTCCACGCGGAGGACGTCCGCCGGGCGCAGCCCGACTGGTCGCCGCGCGAGCTGGACCCGGTCTTCTCGGACGTGCTGTGGAACCGCCTGGAGAAGGGCGCGCGGCTCCTCGGCCGCAAGGCCCCGGTGGGCCTGGTCCTGCGCCGCCCGAACGGCCAGACGGCGGTGGCGCACCGCGGCACCCCGGTGGTGACGGTCTCCGGGGAGCCGGGCGAGCTGACGATGTTCCTCTTCGGCCGCCAGGACGCCGCGAAGGTGGAGCTGGACGGCGAGCAGGATGCCGTGGAGCGCCTGCACCAGGCGAAACAGCTGGGGATCTAGGGTCTTTCGTTTGGATCAGGCCGGATCAGGGAGCGGGGTCTGGTGCATGGGGTCTCCCCAGGCCCGCCAGGGCCGAGGGGACGGATCGCAA
>NZ_JBSFTU010000012.1:0-149616 GCF_053591435.1 Streptomyces sp. NPDC003027 | reverse complement strand
ACGCCCGGTTACATTCCGAACCCGGAAGCTAAGCCTTTCAGCGCCGATGGTACTGCAGGGGGGACCCTGTGGGAGAGTAGGACGCCGCCGAACAACCCGCCCTTTTAGCTCAGTCGGTAGAGCGTCTCCATGGTAAGGAGAAGGTCAACGGTTCGATTCCGTTAAAGGGCTCAGAGAAAAGGCCCCCGCCTTATGGCGGGGGCCTTTTTGCGTTCCCGGGGAAAGCCGGGGCGTACCTGCCGCCTCTGGTGGGGGACCCAGTCAGGAGGCCCCCCACGACGTGCCGTTCAGTCCTGGGTGAAGGGCTCCGGGATACGCATCGCCAGGATGGCCATGTCGTCGGAGGCGGGCTCCTGGGCGAAGCGTTCGACCGCGCGGAGAATGCGGGCGGACACCGCGCCGGCCGTCAGGCCCGTGCAGGTCTTCAGGACCTCCGCCAGGCCGTCGTCGCCCAGCATCCGCGTGCCCTCGCGGCGTTCCGTGACGCCGTCCGTCACGCACAGCAGGACATCTCCCGGATCCAGCGTGATGGTCTGCTCGTACAGCTCCAGGTCCTCCAGGACGCCCAGCAGCGGCTGCGGGTCGGCAGCCGGGACGACCGTGCCGTCCTGGCGCAGGCGCAACGGCAGAGGGTGGCCGGCGCAGACCACCTTCAGATGGGCCGAGCCGTCCTCCTGCGGCCGGAGCTCGCCGTAGAGGAGAGTGAGGAAGCGGCTGCGCGCGCCCTCGTCGAGGATGGCGGCGTTGAGGCGCTCCAGGACCGCCGGGCCGCCGAAACCCTCGCGGGCCAGCAGACGCAGGGCGTGCCGGGCCAGGCCCGTCACCGCCGCGGCCTCCGGGCCCGTACCGCAGACGTCGCCGATGGCGAAGCCGTAGGCGTTGTCGCGGATCGGGAACAGGTCGTAGAAGTCGCCGCCCACCTCGTTGCCCTCGCCGGCCGCGCGGTAGATGACGTCCACCTCGACACCCGGGATGTCCGGCAGACCCGGCGGCAGCAGACTGCGCTGGAGGGACTGGCTGATCGCCATGCGCTCGCTGTAGAGACGCGCGTTGTCCAGGGCGAGCGCCGCCCGGCGGGAGAGGTCCTCCGCCAGCTCCAGGATCTCCTGACGGAAATGGTCGTCCGAGGGCTTGCCGAGCGTCAGCATGCCGATGACACGGTTGCGGGCCACCAACGGCAGCACGACGGTCTCGCCGCCGACCACCGCGGCCGTGGCGAGCGTGGAGTCGATGCCGGCCGACAACGGCCCGGCCACACCGCCCAGTTCACGCATCGACGTGGAGAGCGCGGCCCGGTGGGCCGCCTCGGCCGGGGCGGCCCAGACGCGCGCGCCGGGCGTCGGCACCGGGTCCGGTGGGGCGATGGAGGACAACAGGGCCTTCAGACCGTCGATGCGGTCCTCGTCCTCGTGAAGGACGTAGGAGAGGTACGGATCCGACGCCTGGTCGGCGATCGTGTAGACGGCGCACCAGGTGGCCAGCGTCGGAACGGTCATCTGGGCCATGAGCGCCAGGGTCTGGTCCCGGTCCAGGGTGCCGGCCAGCAGATCGGACGCCTCCACGAGGAAGCTGAGGGAGCCGCGGCGGAGGCGTTCCAGCTCGCCGAGGCGGGCCGATTCCACGGCGAGGGCGATACGGTCGGCGGCGAACTGCAGGCGCAGGGCCTCTTCGTTGGAGTAGCGGTTCGCGCTCTCGGCGGCCACGCCGAGGGAACCGGTCAGGCGGCCCTCGACCTTGAGGGGGACCGTGACGACCGAGCGCATGCCGGTGCCTTCGAGGAGCGGGACGGCGCCGGGGACGGCGGCCAGGTCCTCGTGGACGGCCGGCATCCGGGCGGAGCCGTAGCGGCTGGCGCCGGTCTCCACAGGGACCCTGGCGAAGCGCTGGCGGGCCGAGGGGAGACCGGTCGTGGCCCGGACCTCCAGTTCGGTCTCGTCGTCCGTGGCGAGCAGCAGGAAGGCGGAGTCGCCGTCGAGCATGTCGCGGGCGCGTTCCACCGTGCGCTGGAGCAGGCCGTCGAGGTCGTCGGGGGCCGGGGAGCCGATGAAGACCTCGAAGGGGTCCGCGGAGCGGTTGTCGGCGCCGGAGTCGGAGACCGGGGGGCGCTGCGGGGTCTGGAGGACCGCCCGCTCGTACTCCCGCACCAGGAGACAGACCGTGGACGGTTCGCCCTCGGCGTCGCGGACCCGGAGGTGGGAGGCGTAGACGGGGATGACACGGCCGTCGGCGCAGCGGATGCCGTAGCTGCCCTCCCAGCGCGAGAGTTGGAGCGCCTCGACGAGTCCCGTGCCGATGCCGGGGGTGTGCGGCCAGGCGGCGAGATCGCCGAGCGGCTTACCGGTGACCTTCTCGGCGGCGTACCCGAAGAGCTCCTCGGCGTCCTCGTTCCAGGCGGTGATGGCGCCGCCGCGGTCGATCTGGGCGACCGCGACGCGCACCCGGCTCTCGGCCACGGGCAGCAGGGCGTCGGGGAGGACCGGGCCCGCGGAGCGGGTGCCGACCGGTCGCTCGGGGAGATCGAGCTGGAACCAGACGTGTTTCCGCGTCGGGGTGTACTCGACGCCCCAGCGGGTGGCGAGGGCCGCGCACAGGAGCAGCCCTCGGCCGTTCTCCCGGTCCGGGTGGGCGAGCGTGCGCCCGCCCTGGAGCGGAATCTCACGTTCGGGGTAGCGGTCGGCGACCTCGACGCGGACGCCGTGCTCACTGCGCAGACAGAGGACGTCGGCGGCGGTGCCGGCGTGGATGACGGCGTTGGTGACGAGTTCGCTGGTGAGGACGACGGCGTCGTCGACGACATCGGCGTAACCCCAGCCGTGGAGGGTGTCGCGGACGAAGGCGCGGGCGGTCGCGACGGACCGCCCGACAGGGTCGAAAGTGGCAGCCGCTCGCGCGGTGATCACAGAACTCCTCGTACGCGTCTCGACGCCCGGCTCTGCCATGGTCGGTATGCCCCTCCCGCTGCCCGGTGCTCTTCGTCGCGCCGCCCCGCCCCCGCCGGGCGGACCGGGGCGGTTGGACAGCCGGATGCCAGGTTACTTACCTTCACTGTCCGGGCGGATGCCGGTCACCGCTGTTTCCGTCCCCCGGGGACGGGGACGTTATGCGAAGCTGCCGAACTGTTATGGCCTTGTTCGGCTGCGGTGAAACACTGGGCAGGCTTGTGGTGACAGCCCGAGCAGTACGGTCAACCCCTTCGGGAGGGACACGGTGGAGTCTGGCACGGCGGCGCGGCGCGGCAGCGGCAGCGGCACGCGGGCGAAGGGCGGACGGTCCCGGAGCGGTGGGACGGTGCAGGTGGACGCGGCGGCCATGGAGCGGCTGCTCGCCGCCCTGGTCTCGATGCGGGACGGGAATTTCCGCAAGCGGCTGACGGTGTCCGGCGACGGGGTCATGGCGGAGATCTGCGCCGTGTTCAACGAGGTCGCCGACCGGCAGATGCATCTGACCGGCGAGTTGTCCCGGGTCCGCCGCATGGTGGGGCGTGAGGGCAAGCTGTCCGAGCGGCTCGAGGCAGGCGCCAGCGAGGGTGCCTGGGCGGCGGCGATCGAGGCCGCGAACGCGTTGGTCGACGATATGACGCGGCCGGTCTCCGAGGTGGGACGGGTGCTGTCGGCGGTCGCCGAGGGCGATCTCGACCAGCGTATGGACTTGCGTTCGGACGGTCCCGACGGGGCGGCGCGGCCGCTGCGGGGGGAGTTCCTGAAGGTCGCGCGGACCGTGAACAACCTGGTCGACCAGTTGTCGGCGTTCACGGACGAGGTGACGCGGGTCGCGCTGGAGGTCGGCACCGAGGGGAAGCTGGGCGGTCAGGCCCAGGTGCGCGGTATGTCCGGTTCGTGGAAGGATCTCACGGATTCGGTCAACACCATGGCGTACCGGCTGACGGCTCAGGTACGTGACATTGCTCTCGTGACGACGGCGGTCGCCAAGGGCGATCTGTCGCGGAAGGTCACGGCGCACGTGGCCGGCGAGATGCTGGAGCTCAAGAACACCGTCAACACGATGGTGGACCAGCTGTCCTCGTTCTCCTCCGAGGTGACCCGGGTCGCGCGTGAGGTGGGTACCGAGGGCGAGCTGGGCGGGCAGGCGGAGGTCGCCGGGGTCGCGGGTGTGTGGAAGGACCTCACGGACTCCGTCAACACGATGGCGGGAAACCTCACCTCACAGGTGAGAGGGATCGCGGAGGTGACCACCGCGGTCGCCAATGGCGACCTCTCGCAGAAGGTCACCGTGAGCGCGCGCGGCGAGGTCGCGCAGCTCGCGGACACCATCAACCAGATGACCGAGACGCTGCGCACCTTCGCCGACGAGGTGACCCGGGTCTCCGGGGAGGTCGGCGCGCAGGGTCTGCTCGGTGGCCAGGCGCAGGTGCCCGGCGCGGCCGGTACGTGGAAGGACCTGACCGATTCGGTCAACACGGTCTTCCGGAACATCACCACGCAGGTGCGGGACATCGCGCAGGTGACGACGGCGGTCGCCAACGGTGATCTGTCGCAGAAGGTCACGGTGGACGTGGCCGGCGAGATGCTGGAGCTGAAGAACACCGTCAACACGATGGTGGACCAGCTGTCCGCCTTCGGTTCCGAGGTGACCCGGGTCGCGCGTGAGGTCGGCGTGGAGGGTCTGCTCGGCGGTCAGGCGCAGGTGCCCGGCGCGGCCGGCACCTGGAAGGACCTCACGGACTCGGTGAACACCGCGTTCCGCAACCTGACGGGTCAGGTGCGGGACATCGCGCAGGTGACGACGGCGGTCGCCAACGGCGATCTGTCGCAGAAGGTCACGGTGGACGTGGCCGGCGAGATGCTGGAGCTGAAGAACACCGTCAACACGATGGTGTCGCAGCTGTCGTCCTTCGCCGACCAGGTGACGCGGATGGCCAGGGACGTGGGCACGGAGGGCCGCCTCGGCGGTCAGGCCCGTGTCGACGGTGTCTCCGGTACGTGGAAGGAGCTCACCGACTCCGTCAACTTCATGGCCGGCAACCTGACGTCCCAGGTGCGGCAGATCGCCCAGGTCACGACGGCCGTGGCGCGCGGTGACCTGTCGCAGAAGATCGACGTGGACGCGCGCGGGGAGATCCTGGAGCTGAAGAACACCATCAACACGATGGTGGACCAGCTGTCCGCCTTCGCCGAGCAGGTGACCCGGGTGGCCCGCGAGGTGGGCACGGACGGGCGGCTCGGCGGTCAGGCCCAGGTGCCGGGCGTCGCCGGTGTGTGGCGCGATCTGACCGACTCGGTGAACGGCATGGCCGGGAACCTCACCGCCCAGGTCCGCAACATCGCGCAGGTCGCCACCGCCGTGGCGCGCGGTGACCTGTCGCAGAAGATCGACGTGGACGCGCGCGGGGAGATCCTGGAGCTGAAGAACACCCTCAACACGATGGTGGACCAGCTCTCCAGCTTCGCGGAGCAGGTGACCCGGGTGGCCCGTGAGGTGGGTACGGAGGGCATTCTGGGCGGTCAGGCCGAGGTGCAGGGGGTCTCCGGCACCTGGAAGGACCTCACCCAGTCGGTGAACTTCATGGCGAACAACCTGACGTCCCAGGTCCGTAACATCGCCGAGGTCACCACCGCGGTGGCCAAGGGCGATCTGTCGAAGAAGATCACCGTCGACGCCAAGGGCGAGATCCTGGAGCTGGTGACGACCGTCAACACGATGGTCGACCAGCTCTCCAACTTCGCGGACGAGGTGACGCGAGTCGCCCGCGAGGTCGGTACGGAGGGCATCCTCGGCGGCCAGGCGCGGGTGCGCGGGGTCACGGGCATCTGGAAGGACCTGAGCGACAACGTCAACCTGATGGCCAACAACCTGACGAGTCAGGTGCGGAACATCTCCCGGGTCTCGTCCGCGGTCGCCAACGGCGACCTGACGAAGAAGGTGACGGTGGAGGCGCGCGGCGAGGTCGCCGAACTCGCCGACACCGTCAACACGATGGTGACGACGCTGTCCTCGTTCGCGGACGAGGTGACGCGAGTCGCCCGCGAGGTGGGTACGGAAGGCGAACTGGGCGGTCAGGCACGGGTTCCGGGCGTCTCCGGCACGTGGAAGGACCTGACCGAGTCGGTGAACTCGATGGCGTCCAACCTGACGGGTCAGGTGCGCCAGATCGCGGCGGTCACGACCGCGATCGCCAAGGGAGATCTCACCAAGAAGATCGACATCGACGCGCGCGGTGAGATCCAGGAGTTGAAGAACACCATCAACACGATGGTCGACCAGCTGTCCTCGTTCGCCGAGGAGGTCACCCGCGTGGCCCGCGAGGTCGGTACGGAGGGCATCCTCGGCGGCCAGGCGCGGGTCCGGGACGTCGACGGCACCTGGCGTGACCTCACCGAGTCGGTGAACGAGATGGCCGGGAACCTGACCCGGCAGGTGCGCGCCATCGCGGCCGTCGCGACCGCGGTGACGCGGGGCGACCTCAACCTCAAGATCGACGGCGTGGACGCGGCGGGCGAGATCCAGGCCCTCCAGGACAACATCAACACCATGATCGCCAACCTGCGCGACACCACCCTCGCCAACGAGGAGCAGGACTGGCTCAAGGGCAACCTCGCGCGGATCTCCGGTCTCATGCAGGGCCGGCGCGACCTGGACGACGTGGCCTCGCTCATCATGAGCGAGCTGACGCCGGTCGTCTCGGCCCAGCACGGCGCGTTCTTCGTCGCGGTGCCCACCGGGTCCGCGAACGGCGGCGCCGAGATCGGCGGCGAGAGCGAGGGCTCGTACGAGCTGCGGATGCGCGGCAGTTACGGCTACTCCGCCGGGTCCATGCCGACGTCCTTCCGTCCCGGGGAGACTCTGATCGGGACGGCGGCCGAGGAGAAGCGGACGATCCAGGTCAACGTCCCGCCGGGCTATCTGAAGATCTCCTCCGGGCTCGGCGAGGCCGCCCCGGCGCATGTGATCGTGCTTCCGGTCCTCTTCGAGGGGAAGGTCCTCGGCGTCATCGAGCTGGCCTCCTTCCAGCCGTTCACCCAGATCCAGCGGGACTTCCTCAACCAGCTCGCCGAGCTGATCGCGACGACCGTCAACACCATCAGCGTGAACACCAAGACCGAGGTGCTGCTCAAGCAGTCGCAGGAGCTGACCGAGCAGCTGCGGGAGCGGTCGGCCGAGCTGGAGCACCGGCAGAAGGAGTTGCAGGGCTCCAACGCGGAACTGGAGGAGAAGGCGGAGCTGCTCGCCCGGCAGAACCGGGACATCGAGGTGAAGAACACCGAGATCGAGGAGGCCCGGCAGGTTCTGGAGGAGCGTGCCGAACAGCTCGCCGTCTCGATGCGGTACAAGTCGGAGTTCCTGGCGAACATGTCGCACGAGCTGCGCACCCCGCTCAACTCGCTTCTGATCCTGGCCAAGCTGCTCGCCGACAACGCCGACGCCAACCTCTCGCCCAAGCAGGTCGAGTTCGCGGAGACGATCCACGGCGCCGGCTCGGACCTGCTTCAGCTGATCAACGACATCCTCGACCTGTCCAAGGTCGAGGCGGGCAAGATGGACGTCTCCCCGACCCGTATCGCGCTGGTCCAGCTCGTCGACTACGTCGAGGCGACGTTCCGGCCGCTGACGGCGGAGAAGGGGCTCGACTTCGCGGTCCGGGTCTCGCCCGAACTGCCCGCGACACTCCACACCGACGAGCAGCGACTGCTCCAGGTGCTGCGCAACCTGCTGTCCAACGCGGTGAAGTTCACCGACACGGGCGCGGTGGAGCTGGTCATCCGGCCCGCCGGGACGGACGTGCCGCAGTCGATCCGCGAGCAGCTCCTGGAGGCCGGGACGCTGCGCGACCCGGAGGCCGAGCTGATCGCGTTCTCGGTGACCGACACGGGCATCGGCATCGCGGCCGGGAAGATGCGGGTCATCTTCGAGGCGTTCAAGCAGGCGGACGGGACGACCAGCCGCAAGTACGGCGGTACGGGTCTGGGGCTCTCGATCAGCCGGGAGATCGCCCGTCTGCTCGGCGGTGAGATCTACGCGGTGAGCGAGCCGGGGCGCGGTTCGACGTTCACGCTGTATCTGCCGCTGAACCCCGAACTGTCCCCGAACGGGTACGGGCAGGGCGAGGACGGGGCGATGGACCCGCAGCCGGGGTACGAGGACGACGCCGGCGGCCAGGAGGGGCACTTCCCGCCCTCGTCCACGTCCATGGCGGCCGATCTGCGCTCGGGGGCCGGGGCGCTGTTCCGGCACCGGCGCAGGGCGGTCCAGGCGGGGGTCGACGACCGGCCGTCGCTGCCGGGCCGGCCCGGCCGGTCCGCCGGCGCCGACCAGTCCGCGGCCGCCGAGGACCGGGCGGACACCGCGCCGCGCCGCACGTTCTCCTTCAGCGGTGAGAAGGTGCTGATCGTGGACGACGACATCCGCAACGTCTTCGCGCTGACCAGCGTCCTGGAGCAGCACGGCCTTGCGGTGCTGTACGCGGAGAACGGCCGTGAGGGCATCGAAGTCCTGGAGCAGCACGACGACGTGACGGTCGTGCTGATGGACATCATGATGCCGGAGATGGACGGGTACGCGACGACGACCGCGATCCGGCGGATGCCGCAGTTCGCCGGCCTGCCGATCATCGCGCTGACGGCGAAGGCGATGAAGGGCGACCGGGAGAAGGCGATCGAGTCGGGCGCCTCCGACTACGTCACCAAGCCGGTCGACCCCGATCACCTGCTGTCGGTGATGGAGCAGTGGATGCGGGGGAGTGACGGCATTCTCCCCGCGTAGGCAACGGGGAGGTATCGATCCGCTGACGGACTGTCGCCACAGGCGTGTGAGAGGGAGATGACCGGGGGAACCTTCTGGTCTCCCACCACGTTTCCGCTACGTGCACAGTGACATCGTGGTGACAGGGTGTGGCGACAGGCGGGGTGCGGCTACCATGACCGGCACAAGGACGGACGGCGCAAGGGAGTCGTCTTCTGGGGCGGCGCCCGGTGCTTCCCCCGGCTCGATGAGCCGGGGTGAGCCCATGCCGGGGCGAGGAGGACGGGGCATGGTGCAGAAGGCCAAGATCCTCCTGGTCGATGACCGGCCGGAGAATCTGCTGGCGCTGGAGGCCATTCTCTCCGCGCTCGATCAGACACTGGTGCGGGCATCGTCCGGGGAGGAAGCGCTCAAGGCGCTGCTGACCGACGACTTCGCGGTCATTCTGCTGGATGTCCAGATGCCTGGAATGGATGGATTCGAGACCGCCGCGCACATCAAGCGGCGCGAGCGGACCCGTGACATTCCGATCATCTTCCTCACCGCCATCAACCACGGCCCCCACCACACCTTCCGCGGCTATGCCGCCGGCGCCGTCGACTACATCTCCAAGCCGTTCGACCCGTGGGTACTGCGCGCCAAGGTCTCGGTCTTCGTCGAGCTGTACATGAAGAACTGCCAGCTGCGTGAGCAGGCCGCGCTGCTCCGGCTCCAGCTGGAGGGCGGGGGCCACGGCGGTCACGCCAAGGAGTCCGCGGGGCTGCTCGCCGAGCTCTCGGCCCGTCTCGCCGCGGTCGAGGAGCAGGCGGAGGCGCTGTCCAAGCAGCTCGACGACGAATCCGCCGACGCCGCGGCCGTCGCCACCGCCGCCCATCTGGAGCGCAAGCTCACCGGGTTGCGGCGCGCCCTCGACGCGCTGGAGCCGGGCACGGGCGGCGCGCCCACCCTGCCCGCACAGAACTGACCCACCGTCACCACAGCGGTGCCCCGCGTGAACGGGCGTCAGTTTCATGCCCCGACAAGGGCGACACGAACGGGTGAGGCCGGACGCGCACGTGTCGCGGGCGGCTCACACCGGTAACCTCAGCATCATGGCCTCACGTACGTCCGGCAAGGGTTCCCAGGGCACCGCGAAGCCGCGCGCCGGCCGTACGACCGGCGTCGCGAAGAAAGCGGCGCCCACCAAGAAGCCTGCCGCCGGGTCGGCCAAGCCTCCCGCGAAGAAGGCGCCGGCCAGGAAGGCCGCACCCGCCAAGCGGGCGCCCGCCAGGAAGACCGCCGCGAAGAAGGCCGCGCCCCGGCCCGCCCCGTCGCCGACCGGGGGCGTGTACCGGCTCGCCCGCGGACTCTGGCTCGGGCTCGCCCACGCCGTCGGGGCGTTGTTCCGGGGGATAGGGCGCGGAGCCAAGGGACTCGACCCGGCCCACCGCAAGGACGGCCTGGCGCTGCTGCTCCTCGGCCTCGCGCTGATCGTCGCCGCCGGGACGTGGTCCCATCTGCGCGGCCCGGTCGGCGACCTCGTCGAGATGCTGGTCACCGGCGCGTTCGGCCGGCTCGACCTGCTCGTCCCGCTGCTGGTCGGCGCCATCGGCATCCGGCTCATCCTCTATCCGGAGAGGCCGGAGGCCAACGGCCGTATCGTCATCGGCCTCTCCGCGCTCGTCATCGGCGTGCTCGGGCAGGTCCACATCGCCTGCGGGTCGCCCGGCCGAGGCGACGGGACCAAGGCCATGCAGGACGCCGGTGGGCTGATCGGCTGGGCCGCCTCCCAGCCGCTCGTCTTCATGATGGGCGAGGTGCTCGCCGTACCGATGCTCGTCCTGCTCACCGTCTTCGGGCTGCTCGTCGTCACCGCGACACCCGTCAACGCCATCCCGCAGCGACTGCGCACGCTCGGCGCCCGGCTCGGCATCGTCGAGCCGGCGTACGACCCCGAGTTCGTCGACGAGGACGCGACGTACGACGGAGCGTGGCGCGAGGCCGCGCCGGCGCGCCCCCGGCGCAGGGCTCCCGGGGCCGAGGAGCCGTACGACGCCGACCGGGTGGAGGAGGAGGCGCTCACCCGCCGCAGGCGTCCGCGCCGCTCCTCCACGCAGCCGGACTTCGACCGGCCCATGGACGCCGTCGACGTCGCCGCGGCCGCGGCCGCCGCACTCGACGGGGCCGTGCTCAACGGCATGCCGCCGTCCCCGCTGGTCGCCGACCTGACCCGGGACGTCACCGCCGAGCGGGCCGCAGCCGTGGCCGGCGACGGCGCGGACGCCCCTGCGGCTCCCTCCGTACCTCCGGCCGCTCCGGTGCCCACCGCCCGCGGCGCCCAGGCCGGGCGCCGTACCGGAGCCGTACCGGACCTGACCAAGCCCGCGCCCGCACCCACCGAAATGCCGCCCCGCGCGGAGCAGCTGCGGCTCTCCGGGGACATCACCTACGCGCTGCCGTCCATGGACCTGCTGCAGCGCGGTGGGCCGGGCAAGACACGCAGCGCCGCCAACGACGCCGTGGTGGCCTCGCTCACCACCGTCTTCAGCGAGTTCAAGGTCGACGCGGCCGTCACCGGCTTCACCCGCGGGCCGACGGTCACACGGTACGAGGTCGAGCTCGGGCCCGCCGTGAAGGTCGAGAAGATCACGGCGCTCACCAAGAACATCGCCTACGCCGTGGCCAGCCCGGACGTCCGGATCATCTCGCCGATCCCCGGCAAGTCGGCGGTCGGGATCGAGATCCCGAACAGCGACCGCGAGATGGTCAACCTCGGCGACGTGCTGCGGCTCGCGGACGCGGCGGGCGACGACCATCCGATGCTGGTGGCGCTCGGCAAGGACGTCGAGGGCGGCTATGTGATGTCGAACCTGGCGAAGATGCCGCACATCCTGGTCGCCGGAGCCACCGGTTCCGGCAAGTCGTCGTGCATCAACTGCCTCATCACCTCGGTGATGATAAGAGCGACCCCCGAGGACGTCCGGATGGTCCTCGTCGACCCCAAGCGGGTCGAGCTCACCGCGTACGAGGGCATCCCGCACCTGATCACGCCGATCATCACCAACCCCAAGCGGGCCGCCGAGGCGCTGCAGTGGGTCGTGCGCGAGATGGACCTGCGCTACGACGACCTCGCGGCGTTCGGCTTCCGGCACATCGACGACTTCAACGAGGCCATCCGCCAGGGAAAGGTGAAGCTGCCCGAGGGCAGCGAGCGCGAGCTCCAGCCCTATCCGTACCTGCTGGTGATCGTGGACGAGCTGGCCGACCTGATGATGGTCGCGCCCCGGGACGTCGAGGACGCCATCGTCCGCATCACCCAGTTGGCCCGTGCGGCCGGCATCCATCTGGTGCTCGCCACCCAGCGTCCGTCCGTGGACGTCGTCACCGGTCTGATCAAGGCGAACGTGCCCTCGCGGCTCGCCTTCGCCACCTCCTCCCTCGCCGACAGCCGGGTCATCCTGGACCAGCCGGGCGCGGAGAAGCTCATCGGAAAGGGTGACGGTCTGTACCTGCCGATGGGGGCGAACAAGCCCATCAGGATGCAGGGCGCCTTCGTCACCGAGGCCGAGGTCGCGGCCGTCGTCCAGCACTGCAAGGATCAGATGGCCCCGGTCTTCCGGGACGACGTCACCGTCGGCACCAAGCAGAAGAAGGAGATCGACGAGGACATCGGCGACGACCTCGACCTGCTGTGCCAGGCCGCCGAGCTGGTGGTCTCGACCCAGTTCGGTTCGACGTCGATGCTCCAGCGCAAGCTACGCGTCGGCTTCGCGAAGGCCGGACGGCTGATGGACCTGATGGAGTCGCGGAACATCGTCGGGCCGAGCGAGGGCTCCAAGGCGCGGGACGTGCTCGTCAAGCCGGACGAGCTGGACGGGGTACTGGCCGTCATCCGCGGGGAGTCGTCCGAGGTGTGACCGGGTCCGGCCGCCCGGCCGGCCCTGCGAACCGGCCGGGCGGAAACGAGACCTGGCCGAGACTCACTCGTAAGGGAACACAGGGCAACCGTTTCCCCGGGTCGTACGTCAAGTTGGAGGGAAGGACAGGACGATGTCCCAGCCTCATGGCGTACAAACGAGTCCGCCCGGTTGCCCCACCCTTTCGTACCACCCATAGACTGAACATCCAGCAGGTGGCTACACGCTCGAAAGGCGCTCACGTGTCCATCGGCAACTCCCCCGAAGACGACCGGAACTTCCCGGCAGACGACCGGGATTCGATCGGTCGCGCTCTCCAGCAGGCCCGAATCGCCGCTGGTCTCACCGTCGACGAGGTCAGTGCGTCCACCCGCGTCCGCATCCCGATCGTGCACGCGATCGAGGAGGACGACTTCACGCGCTGCGGCGGCGACGTCTACGCCCGCGGGCACATCCGCACGCTCGCACGCGCCGTCGGGCTCGATCCCGTTCCCCTGGTCGAGCAGTACGACGCCGAGCACGGCGGCCGGCCCGCGCCGACCCCCGCCGCGCCGCTCTTCGAGGCGGAACGCATCCGTCCCGAACCGCGCCGGCCCAACTGGACCGCCGCCATGGTGGCGGCGATCGTCGCCGTCGTCGGCTTCGCCGGCTTCACGATGTTCAACGGCACCCAGGCGCCCAGCGGGCCCGGCACCGTCGCCGAAGGCCCCGCGGCGGAGAAGAAGCCCACCGGCAAGCCCAAGCCGACCAAGCCGGCCGACCCCAAGCCGGTCCCCTCCGAGAGCGCCATCGCGGCGGTCCCGAAGGACAAGGTCACGGTCAAGGTGACCGCGATCGACGACAAGAGCTGGATCTCCGCCAAGGCGCACGACGGCAAGCTCCTCTTCGACGGCCTGCTCTTCAAGGGCGAGTCGAAGACCTTCCAGGACGCCGAGCGCGTCGACCTGGTCCTCGGCAACGCCGGACCGATCGAGCTCCACGTGAACGGCAAGAAGATCGAGGAGAAGTTCGAATCCGGCCAGGTCGAGCGGCTCTCGTACACCAAGGGCGACCCCGAGGCCGGCTGATCCACGCGGTCCTCCCGCAGGCCCGCTCCGCCGGCCCCCACCGTGCCCCCGTCGCGCAGGCGAACCCTCCGCGACGGGGGCACGGCCGGGACGAAGTAGTCTTGAGCCCATGCCCGAACGCCGTACCGTCGCCCTTGTCACTCTTGGCTGCGCCCGTAACGAGGTGGACTCGGAGGAGCTCGCAGGCCGCTTGGCAGCGGACGGCTGGGAGCTCGTCCAGGACGCATCGGACGCGGACGTCGCCGTCGTCAACACCTGTGGATTCGTCGAAGCCGCCAAGAAGGACTCCGTCGACGCCCTCCTCGAAGCCAATGACCTGAAGGACCACGGCAGGACCCAGGCCGTCGTCGCGGTCGGCTGCATGGCCGAGCGGTACGGCAAGGAGCTCGCCGAGGCCCTCCCCGAGGCCGACGGCGTGCTCGGTTTCGACGACTACGCAGACATCTCCGACCGCCTCCAGACCATCCTCAGCGGCGGCAGTGTCGAGGCCCACACCCCGCGTGACCGGCGCAAGCTGCTGCCGCTGTCCCCGGTGGAGCGGCAGCAGGCCGCGGCGGGCGTGGCCCTGCCCGGGCACGGCGCGCCCGAGGCCCCCCAGGCCCCTGAGAACGTACCGGCCGACCTCCCCGAGGGCCTCGCCCCGGCCTCCGGGCCGCGCGCGCCCCTGCGCCGCCGCCTGGACACCAGCCCCGTCGCCTCCGTGAAGCTCGCCTCCGGCTGCGACCGCCGCTGCTCGTTCTGCGCCATCCCGTCCTTCCGCGGCTCCTTCGTCTCGCGCCGGCCCTCGGACGTGCTCGGAGAGACCCGCTGGCTCGCCGAGCAGGGCGTGAAGGAGGTCATGCTGGTCTCCGAGAACAACACCTCCTACGGCAAGGACCTCGGCGACATCCGCCTCCTGGAGACCCTGCTGCCGGAGCTGGCCGCCGTCGACGGCATCGAGCGGGTCCGCGTCAGCTACCTCCAGCCCGCCGAGATGCGCCCCGGCCTGATCGACGTCCTGACCTCGACCGAGAAGGTCGCCCCGTACTTCGACCTGTCCTTCCAGCACAGCGCCCCGGACGTGCTGCGGGCGATGCGCCGCTTCGGCGACACCGACCGCTTCCTGGAGCTCCTGGAGACCATCCGCTCCAAGGCCCCCACCGCCGGCGCCCGCTCCAACTTCATCGTCGGCTTCCCCGGCGAGACCGAGGCGGACTTCGCCGAGCTGGAACGCTTCATCACCCACGCCCGCCTGGACGCCATCGGCGTCTTCGGCTACTCCGACGAGGACGGCACCGAGGCCGCCACGTACGAGCACAAGCTCGACCAGGAGGTCGTGGACGAGCGGCTCGCCCACCTCTCGCGCCTCGCCGAGGAGCTCACCGCCCAGCGTGCGGAGGAGCGGATCGGAGAGACCCTGGAAGTACTCGTCGAATCGGTCGACTCCGTCGAGGAGGACGGCGGCGTGATCGGCCGCGCCGCACACCAGGCGCCCGAGACGGACGGACAGGTGATCATCACCACCGACTCCGCCGCGCACCACGACCTGGCCCCCGGCCGTATGGTCAGGGCGAAGGTCGTGGGAACGGAAGGCGTCGACCTGGTGGCCGAGTTCTGCGATCTTCTGGGGAGCGACCCCCGGACCCCCGAAGTCGAGGAGGCGGGCAGATGACCGGAGTCCCGGCATCCGCGACGGGCGGGACCGGTAGGCCTGCGCCCGGCGGCAAGCTGGGCGCTGCGGCCGTCGATCAGGCCAGCCTGTGGAACATCGCCAACCTCCTCACCATGATGCGGCTGGTGCTCGTCCCCGCCTTCGTGGTGCTGCTGCTCCAGGACGGCGGACACGACCCCGCCTGGCGCGCCTGGGCGTGGGCCGCCTTCGCCGTCGCCATGATCACCGACATCTTCGACGGCCATCTGGCACGGGCGTACAACCTGGTCACGGACTTCGGGAAGATCGCCGACCCGATCGCCGACAAGGCGATCATGGCGGCCGGGCTGATCTGTCTGTCCTGGCTGGGGGACCTGCCGTGGTGGGTGACGGCGGTGATCCTCGCCCGGGAGCTCGGCATCACGCTGATGCGGTTCTGGGTGATCCGGCACGGCGTGATTCCGGCCAGTCGCGGCGGGAAGATGAAGACGCTGGCGCAGGGCACGGCCGTCGGGATGTACGTGCTCGCGCTGACCGGTCCACTCGCCACCCTGCGCTTCTGGGTGATGGCGGTCGCCGTGGTGCTGACGGTCGTCACCGGCCTGGACTACGTCCGGCAGGCGATCGTGCTCCGGCGCCGCGGGCTGGCCGCGGAGCGGGCGGCGAAGGCCGGTGGTACGTCGCTCCCGGGCAACACGGCGGGGTCGGCGCGATGAAGGAGGCCGCTCTGGTGCTGGAGCTGCTCGCGGAGCGTGGTCACACGGTGGCCGCCGCGGAGTCCCTCACGGGCGGTCTGGTGGCCGCTGAGCTCACCGGGGCTCCTGGAGCCTCACGGTTCTTCCGCGGGTCCGTCACGGCCTACGCGACGCCCCTGAAGGAGGAACTCCTGGGCGTCGACGGAGCCCTACTGGCGGAGCGCGGTGCGGTGGATCCCGAGGTCGCGCTGCAGATGGCGGCGGGTGTACGCACACGGCTGGGGGCCGACTGGGGCATCGCCACGACCGGTGTCGCAGGCCCCGAACCGCAGGACGGACAGCCCGTCGGAACGGTGTACGTGGCGGTGGCGGGACCACCGGAATCGGACACCGGGGCCGGGAAAGTGGCGTCGTTGCGGTTGAACGGCGACCGTGCGGACATCCGTAGAGAGAGTGTACGGAGCGTGCTGGAGCTGCTCGGTAACGAACTCTCGGGAAATGGCCGGGCACAGGATACGGAACAGAACGGGGGGAATTGATGTTTGCAGCCCTGAGAGAACACGACATCGCTCCCCGCACGGCCGCGTCGCGAGGCGGTACGGTGGGGCGTGAAGGATGCGGCTACGCGGTCCGAGGAGGGAGCCACCGATGATTCTGCTCCGTCGCCTGTTGGGTGACGTGCTGCGTCGGCAGCGCCAGCGCCAGGGCCGTACTCTGCGCGAAGTCTCCTCGTCCGCCCGAGTTTCGCTCGGCTATCTCTCCGAGGTGGAGCGGGGGCAGAAGGAGGCTTCCTCCGAGCTGCTCTCCGCGATCTGCGACGCGCTGGACGTACGGATGTCCGAGCTCATGCGTGAAGTGAGCGACGAGCTGTCACTGGCCGAACTGGCCGAGTCGGCGGCGGCGAGCGAACCGGTGCCTACGCCGGTACGCCCGATGCTCAATTCGGTGTCGGTGACGTCGGTGGCAGGTGTGCCCACCGAGCGGGTGACCATCAAGGCGCCCGCGGAAGCGGTGGACGTCGTCGCTGCCTGAACCGAAGTGGGCGGAAGCCCCGGTTGGTGTCCCGTACGGGCACCGACCGGGGCTTTTGCCATTCCCCGCGGTGATAGGGCGGGTTCACGCGGTTGAGTTTGAGATGCCCGATACGGGTCATGCGTGCCATGGTGGGGGAACGACCGTACGACTGGTTGGAGACATGTATGTCCGTCGTGAAGAGCTCGTTGTCCGAAGCCGACCTCAAGACGGTCGGCAACGCCTTGCAGGGCGCTCTCGTCGACCTGGTCGACCTCGCCCTCGTCGCCAAGCAGGTCCACTGGAACGTGGTCGGGCCGAGGTTCCGCTCGGTCCATCTGCAGCTCGACGAGGTCGTGACCACCGCCCGCCAGCACTCCGACGTGGTGGCCGAACGGGCCTCCGCGGTGGGCGTCAACCCGGACGGCCGGGCCGCGTCCGTCGCCTCGGGCAGCGCGATCGGCGAGGTCCCCACGGGCTGGATCAAGGACACGCAGGCGGTGAAGATCCTTGTCGACGCCCTGGTCGCGGTGATCGAGCGGATGCGGGAGCGGATCGAGGTCACGGACGAGCCGGACCCGGTCACCCAGGACATCCTGATCGGACTCACGGCCGACCTCGAGAAGCACGCGTGGATGTTCCAGGCGGAGAGCGCCTAGGGTCTTTCGTTTGGTTCAGGCCGGAGCCCGGCATGTTCCAAACGAAAGGCCCTAGCCGTGGTGACGGGTGCGGCGGACGGGCCGCCGCGCCTGTGGCCCGCTGCCCGTGGTCCTCGGTGTGCACGGAGTCTTCCGTGCGCCGGGGATCGCTCCGGTGCGCCCTCCCGCCGGGCGATACGGCCGGTCTAGCGTCGACCGGAGGAGGCGGCGATGGTACGTCTACGGGTTCCGCTGCCGAGGCTCGCGTGGGTGGCCGGCGGGCTGATGGCCGGCGGGCTGTGGTGGTGGGCGGTGCTGCGTCTGGTGCTCACCCCCGAACAGTCCGGCGTGGCGGAGGCGACGATCGCGGCCGGAGGGTGGGGGCTCAGCCTGCTGCCGGTGCATGTGGCGGCTTCCCCCGCCAGGAGCGACCGGTCCAAGGCCACCCTCTCGACGCCCCGCCGTTGGGGTAGAGGATCTGACCCGTCGTGAGGGGACCGCACGCAACCTGATTGACGGCTCGTCAGTCATAGGAGGGGCTTGAAGAGGTTGGAGGGGCCGGGGGGCTGGACGGGCCCTTCTGGCAGCCCGGGCACCAGTAGGTGACCCGGTCGCCCAGTTCCGCCTTCCGGACGAGGGCGCCGCAGCGCAGACAGGGGCGGCCGCGGCGGCCGTAGACGTAGAGCCCCTCGGACGGGCGGCGCGCGGGCGTCGTCCTGCGGACGGGGCGGTCCTTGTTCGCCTCCAGGAGGCGGTGGGCGGTGGCGACCAGCCGCTCGGGTACGCCGGGCGGGAGCTCGCCCACCGGAAGCCAGGGCGTGACCGCGGTGAGAAAGGCCAGCTCACATGCGTAGACGTTGCCGATGCCCGCGAGATTGCGCTGGTCGAGCAGAGCCTGGCCGAGGGGGCGCGCGGGGTCGGCGGTGAGCCTGCGGACGGCTTCGACAGGGTCCCAGCCAGGGCCGAGGAGGTCCGGGCCGAGATGGCCCACGACATCCGGCTCTTCTGCGGTGCGGATCAGTTCGAGGACGGGGAGGCGGTAGCCGACGGCGGTGTGCTCGTCGTTGCCGAGGATCGCCCGGATCTGGTGGGCCGGTCCGCCGCGCCACCGCTCACCGGTGGCGTACACCTGCCACGAGCCGTCCATCCTCAGATGGGAGTGGAGGGTGAGGTCCCCCTCGAGCCGGGTGAGCAGATGCTTCCCGCGCGGGGTCACGTCGAAGACCGTGCGCCCGGTGAGGTCGGCGGTGGCGAACCGCGGCACGCGCAGGTCGGACCGGGTCAGGACACGTCCGGCCAGCGCGGAGTGCAGTCGGCGGGCGGCCAGCCAGACGGTGTCTCCTTCGGGCATGGCTCCATCATGCGGGATCCGATCACGCATCGGTGCAGCTGCCGGCCGGACAGGCCCCAGCGGCCCCTCCCGCGCGCGTCAGGGCCGGTCACCCCCCTACGGGCGCAGGCGCAGGCCGCGGGGGGTGGCGTGGAAGCCGGCGGTCTCCAGGGAGCGGGCCAGCGGGGAGGTGAGGGCGGCGGCTCCGTTGACCCGTTCCACCGTGACCGTGCCCAGCGAGCCCGCGAGGGCGGCGGCGGCCAGGGCCTCGGCCGCGGCTCTCAGTGCCGGGTCGTCCGGGTCCGTGGGCCAGCACAGGAGCGTCTTCCCGCCGCGCTCCATGTAGAGCGTCAGCTCGCCGTCGACGAGAACCACCATCGCGCCGGCCTTGCGGCCGGGCTTGTGTCCGGCGCCCGTCGGCGGCTCCGGCCAGGGCAGGGCGGCGCCGTACGCGTTGGCGGGGTCGGCGGCGGCCAGGACCACCGCGCGCGGCCCCGCACCCGCCTCGGCGCCCCGGTCACGTGCGGTCGCCGCCGCCCGCAGCCGGTCCACCGCGCCGTCCATGGCGAACTGGGCCGCGCCGAGACCCTCCACCACATAGCCGCGGCGCGCCTGCCCGCTGTCCTCGAAGGCGGACAGGATGCGGTACGTCGCCGAGAAACCGCCCTCGACGCCTTCGGCGGCCACCGCGCCCCGGGTGACCACGCCGTGCCGGTCCAGGAGGGTGCGGGCGAGGGCGTGGGCGCGGTGGGTCGGTTCCGGCTCGGCGGGCGGGAGCAGGGACCACCGGCCGCTGACCGTGGGCGGACCGGTCCGGGACGCCGGTCGGGCGGCCGCGGTCAGCGTGCCGTAACGCCCCCGGGGGACCGTGCGCTTGGCGCGGTGGGCCGTGGAGCCCGCGGTGCGGCCGGAGCCGAGGAGGGAGCGCAGCGGGGCGAGGGTGTCGTTGGTGAGCCGCCCCGACCAGGTGAGGTCCCAGACGGCGTCGGCCAGTTGGGGGTCGGTCACGTCCGGGTGCGTGGTGGCCCGTACCTGGTCGGCGATCTGACGGAAGAACAGGCCGTAGCCACCGGACAGGGCCGTGAGCACCGACTCGTGGAGCGCGGTGGTCTCCAGGGGGTGCGGCGGCGGGAGCAGCAGGGGAGCCGCGTCGGCGAGATACAGGGACACCCAGCCGTCCTTGCCGGGCAGGGCGCCGGCGCCGGCCCAGACCACCTCGCCGGTCGTGGTCAGCTCGTCGAGCAGGGCGGGGGAGTAGTCCCTGACGCGGGAGGGCAGGATCAGCTTCTCCAGCGCCGAGGCCGGCACGGGCGCGCCCTGCAACTGCTCGACGGCGCGGGCAAGGCCGTCGATCCCGCGCAGGCTGCTGCCGCCCAGGTGCTGCCACTGGGGGAGGAAGGTGGCGAGCGCGGCCGGGGGCACGGGCTCCAGCTCATGGCGCAGGGCCGCGAGCGAGCGGCGGCGCAGACGGCGCAGCACGGCCGCGTCGCACCACTCCTGGCCGATCCCGGAGGGGTGGAACTCGCCCTGTACGACCCGGCCGGCGGCGGCCATCCGCTGCAGGGTGCCGTCGGTGACGGCCGCGCCGAGGCCGAAGCGGGCGGCGGCGGCAGTGGACGTGAACGGCCCGTGGGTGCGCGCGTACCGGGCGAGGAGGTCCCCCAGCGGGTCCTTGACCGGCTCGGTGAACGCCTCGGGCACACCGACCGGCAGGGCCGTGCCCAGAGCGTCCCGCAGCCGCCCGGCGTCCTCGATCGCCGCCCAGTGGTCGGCGCCGGCGATCCGGACGCGGATGGCCCGGCGCGCGTGGGCCAGCTGCGGGGCCCAGTCCGGATCGGCGCCCCGCGCGGCCAGCTCGGCCTCGGTGAGCGGGCCGAGTACGCGCAGCAGGTCGGCGACGCCCTCCACGTCCTTGATCCGGCGGTCCTCGGTGAGCCACTGGAGCTCGCGCTCGAGCTCGGTCAGCACGTCCGCGTCGAGCAGTTCGCGCAGCTCGGCCTGGCCCAGCAGTTCGGCGAGGAGCCGGGAGTCCAGTGAGAGGGCGGCGGCCCGCCGCTCGGCGAGCGGTGAGTCCCCCTCGTACAGGAACTGGGCGACGTAACCGAAGAGCAGGGAGCGGGCGAACGGGGACGGCTCGGGGGTGGTGACCTCGACGAGGCGCACTCGGCGGGATTCGATGTCGCCCATCAGCTCGGTGAGTCCGGGGACGTCGAAGACGTCCTGGAGGCACTCTCGGACGGCCTCGAGGACGATGGGGAAGGAACCGAACTCGCTGGCCACCTGGAGCAGTTGAGCGGCGCGCTGGCGCTGCTGCCAGAGCGGGGTGCGCTTGCCCGGATTGCGCTTGGGCAGCAGCAGCGCCCGCGCGGCGCACTCGCGGAAGCGAGAGGCGAACAGGGCCGAGCCGCCGACCTGGTCGGTGACGATCTGACCGATCTCGCCCTTGTCGAAGAGGGCGTCGGCCGCCCCGATCGGGGCCTGGTCGGCGTCGTACGTCGTGTCCAGGTGCCGGTCCGGGTCCACCGGGTCGTGGTCGAGGAGGTCCAGGCCCATCAGGTCCGCGTCGGGCAGCCGCAGCACGATCCCGTCGTCGGCGTGCATGACCTGGGCGTCCATGCCGTACCGCTCGGCGAGCCGGGCGCCGAGGGCGAGCGCCCACGGCGCGTGCACCTGGGCCCCGAACGGGGAGTGGATGACCACCCGCCAGTCGCCCAGCTCGTCACGGAACCGCTCGACCAGGATCGTCCTGTCGTCCGGCACATGGCCGCAGGCCTGGCGCTGCTCGTCGAGATAGCCGAGGACGTTGTCGGCGGCCCAGCCGTCCAGGCCCGCGGCGACCAGGCGCAGCCGGGCGTCCTCCGGCGAGAGGGAACCGACCTCGCGCAGGAACGCGCCCACCGCGCGCCCCAGTTCGAGCGGACGGCCCAGCTGGTCGCCCTTCCAGAAGGGCAGCCTGCCGGGCACACCGGGCGCGGGGGAGACCAGAACCCGGTCCCGGGTGATGTCCTCGATCCGCCAGGAGGTGGTCCCCAGGGTGAAGACATCACCCACCCGGGACTCGTACACCATCTCCTCGTCGAGCTCCCCGACCCGGCCGCCGCCCTTCTTCGGGTCGGCGCCCGCCAGGAAGACCCCGAACAGACCCCGGTCGGGGATCGTGCCGCCCGAGGTGACGGCGAGCCGCTGCGCGCCCGGACGGCCCGTGACCGTCCCCGCCACCCGGTCCCAGACCACGCGCGGACGCAGCTCGGCGAACGCGTCCGAGGGATAGCGGCCGGCCAGCATGTCCAGGACGGCCGTGAACGCCGACTCGGGCAGCGAGGCGAAGGGGGCGGCCCGGCGGACCACGGTCAGCAGGTCGTCCATCTGCCAGGTGTCCAGGGCGACCATCGCGACGAGCTGCTGGGCCAGCACGTCCAAGGGGTTCGCGGGGACCCGCAGCGACTCGATGGAGCCGGTCCGCATCCTTTCGGTGACCACGGCCGCCTGGACCAGGTCGCCGCGGTACTTGGGGAACACCACGCCCGTGGAGACCGCGCCGACCTGGTGCCCGGCGCGGCCGACGCGCTGGAGGCCGGAGGCGACGGAGGGCGGCGACTCGACCTGGACGACCAGGTCCACCGCGCCCATGTCGATGCCCAGTTCCAGACTGGAGGTGGCCACCACCGCGGGCAGCCGGCCCGCCTTCAGGTCCTCCTCGACCTGTGCGCGCTGCTCCTTGGAGACCGAGCCGTGGTGAGCCCGGGCGAGCAGCGGAGGAGCGCCCTGGGCCGCACCGGACTGGGCCATGATCTCGGCCGGCGGAGACCCCTCCGGGAGCGCTTCGCCGGTGGCGCGTTCGTACGCGATCTCATTGAGCCGGTTGCACAGCCGCTCGGCGAGACGGCGTGAGTTGGCGAAGACGATCGTCGAGCGGTGGGCCTGGACGAGATCGGCGATGCGCTCCTCCACATGCGGCCAGATCGACGGCTTGTCGCCGCCTTCCTGCCCTTCGGTGGCCGGGGAGCCGCCCAGCTCGCCCATGTCCGCCACCGGGACGACGACGGAGAGGTCGAACTCCTTGCCCGACGGGGGCTGGACGATCTCCACCTTGCGCTGCGGCGAGAGATAGCGGGCCACCTCGTCCACCGGGCGGACCGTCGCCGACAGACCGATACGACGAGCCGGGCGCGGCAGCAGCTCGTCGAGCCGCTCCAGGGACACCGCCAGATGGGCGCCGCGCTTGGTCCCGGCCACCGCGTGGACCTCGTCCAGGATGACCGTCTCGATCCCGGACAGCGCCTCGCGCGTGGCGGAGGTCAGCATCAGGAACAGCGACTCGGGAGTGGTGATCAGGATGTCCGGCGGCTTGGTGGCCAGCGCCCGCCGCTCGGCGGCCGGGGTGTCGCCGGAGCGGATACCCACCCTCACCTCCGGCTCCGGCAACCCCAGCCGCACCGACTCCTGCCGGATCCCGGTCAGCGGCGAGCGCAGATTGCGCTCGACGTCGACGGCGAGAGCCTTCAGCGGCGACACGTACAGCACCCGGCAGCGCTTCCTGGCGTCCGCGGGCGGGGGAGTGGAGGCGAGCCGGTCCAGGGAGGCGAGAAAGGCGGCCAGGGTCTTGCCGGAGCCGGTGGGCGCCACGACCAGCACGTCCGAACCCGCGCCGATGGCCTCCCAGGCACCCTCCTGCGCCGCTGTGGGCGCGCTGAAGGCCCGGGTGAACCATCCGCGGGTCGCGGGGGAGAACGAGTCGAGCGCAGACCTGACCATGCCACCCATCGTGCACCCGACCACTGACAACCGCCCGGACCTGGGGAAACGAGCGGCGGCCCGGAGTAGCCGACGGCGGGGGCGCGGAATGCAGAATGGAGACATGGCGACAGGGGAGCGGGCACGGTACTGGCGCTACTCCGAGCTGCCCGGCGTCGACCTGCTGCACGCGCACTACGTCCGCAAGGCCTTCGCCCGGCACACCCACGAGACCTTCGTCTTCGCCGCGATCACCGAGGGCGTCGAGGCCTTCCACTACCGCGACGAACTCGTGCACGCGGGCCCCGGGCAGATCGCCCTGGTCAATCCGGACACCTCGCACACCGGGCACGCGGGCGTGCCCGAGGGCTGGACGTACCGCACGATCTACCCCGACGCCGAACTCATCGGGTCGATCGCCGCCGACACCCTGGCACTGCGGGGCTCCGTCGGCTTCACCGCCCCCGTCGTGGACGACCCGTACGCCGCCCAGCTCGTCATCGGCGTCCACCGGGCCGCCGAGGAGGGCAACGCGCTCGCCGCCGACAGCCTCCTGCGGTTGGTCACCGCCAGGATGCTGCGCAGCCACGGCGGCCGGATCACGCCCCACGCGCCCCGCTCGGCCGGCGCGCGCAACGCGGCACGCGCGCGTGCCGTGCTCGAGGAACGCATGGCCGACCCGCCGACCCTGGAGAAGCTCGCCGCCGAACTCGGCACCAGCCCCTTCGCCCTGCTGCGCGCGTTCCGTGACTCCTACGGGATGCCGCCGCACACCTGGCTCACCGACGCGCGCGTGCGTCGGGCCCGGCGCCTCCTGGACGCCGGGACGACACCGGCGGAGGCGGCCGTCGCCGTCGGCTTCACGGACCAGCCCCACCTCAACCGGCACTTCACACGGAGTGTCGGCGTCCCGCCCGGGGCGTACCAGCGCTCCCGCGGCGCAAGAACGTACAAGACCGACGGTGGCCGGACCACCTAACGTCCCTCGCGTGGCAGAACAGACAGCACCTCCCCGCACAGGGGAAACACCCTCGAAAACGGACTCGGCGGTCGTCCGCGACGCCCTCGGCGTCGGGATCGCCGTCGGGCTCTCCGGCTTCGCCTTCGGCGTGACCTCGGCCGGAGCCGGCCTCACCCTGCTCCAGACCTGCGCGCTCAGCCTGCTCGTCTTCACCGGCGCCTCGCAGTTCGCGCTGGTCGGCGCGCTCGCGGCGGGCGGGAACCCGTTCACGGCCGCCGCCGGCGCCTTCTTCCTCGGCACCCGCAACGCCTTCTACGGACTGCGGCTCTCGCAGCTGCTCGCCCTGCCGCGCGCGGTCAGGCCCTTCGCCGCGCAGTGGGTGATCGACGAGACGACGGCGGTGGCGCTCGCGCAGCCCACACGGCGTGCCGTACGGATCGGGTTCACCGTCACCGGGCTCACGCTGTACGTGCTGTGGAACCTGACCACTCTCCTCGGAGCGCTCGGCGCCGAGGCCCTCGGCGACACCGAGGCCTGGGGTCTCGACGCCGCGGGCCCGGCCGTCTTCCTCGCGCTGCTCGCGCCGATGCTCCGTACCGCCACCGAGCGGGCCACCGCGGCGATCGCCGTCCTGCTCGGTCTCGGGCTGCTCCCCGTCCTCCCGGCCGGTGTCCCGGTCCTGGCGGCGGCGCTCGCCGCGCCCGCCGTGCTCTGGGCTCGGGGCCGGCGAACGCGCGCGGGGGACCGGCGCGACGACGCCGGAACCGGTCAGGAGGACGCCCGGTGAACGTCTGGATCGCGATCGGGCTCACGGCCGTGGGCTGCTACCTCGTCAAGCTGATCGGGCTGCTGGTTCCCGCGGGCGCCCTGGAGCGCCCGGTCGTCCAGCGCCTCGCGGCCCTGCTGCCCGTGGCCCTGCTGGCGGCGCTCACCGCCCAGCAGACCTTCAGCGCCGACGGCGCCCTCGTCCTGGACGCCCGCGCGGCGGGGGTCGCCGCGGCGGCCGTGGCCCTGTTCCTGCGGGCGCCCTTCCTGGTGGTCGTGGGCGCGGCCGTGGTGGTCACGGCCGGGGTCCGGGCCGTCGCCGGGTGAGAAGCCCGGGGTCCCGACCGGCCCGCGCACCCACCGCTGGGCGCGCGGGCCGCTGGGCGCACCCGCCGGTCGGCGCCTGTCTGCCGGTCGGGCCCGCACCCCCGCTTGTCGGGGCGCACCCCCGCTTGTCGGGGCCGGCCAGGCGCCGCGATCGGCCGGTCAGTCGATCGGGCGGCCATGGGCGCGCAGGGTCCGCAGGGCCTCGATGGTGACGATGGGCCGTGCCTCCAGCGCCGTACCGGGCGCCCACTCCTGCCAGTTGACCGGCCAGCCGCCGTCCGCCTGCTGAGCGGCGGCGAGGTGGTCGAGCGAGCGGGCCATCTCCTCGTCCGTGAACCACCGGCGGGCCAGCGAGTCCGGCACGCGCGCGTAGTCGTACGGAAAGTGGTGCTCGCCCGGGGCGTACCCCGGCGCCACCGGGAAGTCGTCCGCACGCTCGGGGTCGAGGACCGCGAGCCCCTGCTCCCGGACCAGGCGCCCCAGCCGGTCGCCCGCCGCCTGCGCCCGCGACCGGTCGGGCACCCCGTCGAGGAAGGCGACGGCGGCCTGGATCTCGTACGGATCGGACTTCTCCAGCGACTCCACGGCCCCCCAGCAGAACTCCGTGGCGCGGAACAGCCAGGCGTGCCAGACCTGGTTGCGGTGGAGCAGACCGACCACCGGCCCCGTGGCCAGCAGCGCGCTGGGCGGGTCGTCGACGATCGGGACGAACGGGGCCGAGGGATAGGCGCCCTGCGACGGGAGGACGGCGGGCAGCGCCCCGTCGTGCCCGGACACCTCGGTCAGATAGCGGCAGATCCGCTCGATCCGCAGGCCGCCGCAGCGGCCGATGGTGTCCAGCACCCGCAGCGCGTGCGCGGTGTGCAGCGGCTGGCTGACCGGGCCGCGCAGATCGGGTTCCAGGGCGTGGCCGTAGCCGCCGTCCTCGTTGAGGTACGCCGACAGGGCGACCTCGACGGGTTCCGCGCCGCCGCGCAGGAAGTGATAGGCGAACCGCCGCTGTTCGAGTACGCGGGCCGTGAGCCAGACGAAACGCTCGGCACGCGCGAGGGGAGTCGTGTGCGGAGCCGCGGGGGGATCCGGGAGAGGAGTTCCAGCCATGGTCCGACCGTAGGGCGGAAAGGGCTCCTGACAAGGGTTAAGGACCGGGCTGCACTCTTGGGAGCGGGATACTGGGGTCATGCGGTTGACGATTTTCTGGGAGCGGATGGCGGACCACTTCGGTCCGTCCTACGCCGAGTCCTTCGCGCGGGACCATGTCATGTCGGAACTGGGCGGCCGGACGGTGTACGAGGCACTGAAGGCCGGCTGGGAGGCGAAGGACGTGTGGCGGGCGGTCTGCGCGGCCGTCGGCGTTCCCGACGACAAGCGGTGACGTGAAGGGGCGGGACGCGATGTCCGCCCGGTGCGCGAGACTGGCTGCGTGGCTGCGACTGACGAAACCGATGAGACCGGCGGGACCGAAGAGACCGGCAGCACCGACAAGACCGGCGGGAACGCGACCGGCGGCGCGGCGGCCGCCGGGCGGCCGATGCCCGGGCCGGGCGTGACGGCGGGCGGCCAAGCGGCCGGGGGCGACGCGGGGGATGGGAGAAACGCCTCGGCGCAGGAGGCCGTGCCGGCAGGTGCCCGGATGCCCCGCTGGCTGCCGCGTGCCCTGGTCCTCGGCCTCGCGCTGTACGCCTGCTTCCAGCTCGGCAGCTGGGCCTTCCACCAGCTCATCGGGCTGCTGGTCAACATCCTGGTCGCCTTCTTCCTCGCCCTCGCCATCGAGCCGGCCGTCGGGCGCATGGCGGCCCGAGGGATGCGCCGCGGCCTCGCGACCTTCCTCGTCTTCTTCGCCGTCATGGCCGTCGGCGTCGGCTTCGTCGTCCTCCTCGGCTCGATGCTCGCGGGCCAGATCGTCGACATGGTCGAGAACTTCCCCAAGTACCTCGACTCGCTCATCAACTGGATCAACCAGACCTTCCGCACCGAGCTCTCCCGGGTCGAGGTCCAGGACAGCGTGCTGCGCTCCGACTGGCTGCGGAAGTACGTCCAGAACAGCGCGACCGGCGTCCTGGACGTCTCCGCCACCGTCCTCGGCGGCCTGTTCAAGCTGCTGACGATCTTCCTGTTCTCGTTCTACTTCGCCGCCGACGGCCCCCGTCTGCGCCGCGCCCTGTGCTCCGTCCTGCCGCCGGCCCGCCAGACGGAGGTGCTGCGCGCCTGGGAGATCGCGGTCGACAAGACCGGCGGCTACATCTACTCCCGCGGACTGATGGCGCTGATCTCCGGCGCCGCCCACTTCGTCCTGCTGGAGGTCCTGGGCGTGCCGTACGCGCCCGCGCTCGCGGTGTGGGTCGGTCTGGTCTCGCAGTTCATCCCCACCATCGGTACGTATCTGGCGGGCGCCCTGCCGATGCTGATCGCGTTCACCGTGAACCCCTGGTACGCCGTGTGGGTGCTGGTCTTCGTCGTGGTCTACCAGCAGTTCGAGAACTACGTCCTGCAGCCCAAGCTGACCTCGAAGACCGTGGACATCCACCCGGCGGTGGCGTTCGGCTCCGTGGTCGCCGGTACGGCGCTCCTGGGCGCGGTCGGCGCGCTGATCGCGATCCCGGCCGTCGCCACCCTCCAGGCGTTCCTCGGCGCCTATGTGAAGCGGTACGACGTGACCGACGACCCGCGCGTCCACGGCCACCGGCGCTACGGCGAGGCGGTGGTGGCCCGGCTGCAGAAGGCGCTGCACCACAAGAAGGAGCAGGGGCAGGAGCGGCCCGGCAGGGACGGGGCCTGACCCGGCGGCCCAGCGGGGTCCCCGCGCGCCCTCCGTGGTTTCGCTCCCGCGCCGACTCGGCCTGACCGTGCGTCAGGGGTCGATCAGGATTCCTCGGCCACCGTGTCACCGGACGACAGGGCCGCCCTCCTTCGGCGGTACACCACTACGCCGCACACCGCGAGGAGGACGGCCACGGCGGACACCCCCAGGGCCGTCCGCTCGGCGAAGAGCCTTCCCAGCACATGGAGCACCCCGAGCCCCGCGGTCGCGTAGATCAGCGCCCAGGCCGCTCCGCCCACGAACAGGGCGGGGAGATAGCGCCGCAAGGGCATGCGCATGCTGCCCGCGAGGAAGTTGGCGGCGGTCTGGAAACCGACGGTCAGGAAGGAGACGGCCACCACCAAGGCGCCCCACCGCTGGATCGCCCGCTCGGCGCGCCGGAACTTCGCCGAGGAGATCCGCTCGGCGAACCTGCTGCGCCGGGCACCGGCGCCGGCGAGCCACCCGACGGCGAACGTCCCTCCGGCGCGGAGCAGAACGATGACATACAGGGCTCCGGCCGTGAGCGCGATCCTATCCACGACGCCTCGTTCCGAGCTCCGGACCGGAAGCCGAGAAGTCCGTCACTCGCATGGGCGTCCCGCCCCAGCGGGCGCGTGACGGCGCACTGGCCCGGTCACCGTCTCTCACCTGCGCCCCGCCTCTGCCCGTTCCGTCCTACGGCTGCCGTCCTGGGGTTCCACCTTCGGCACCGGAACCCGGCCCGGTAGCCAGGTAAGGCCAGCCTAACCGACGCGCATCCAGGGGTGTAGGGCACCGCGCTCGTCCTCTCGCCCGCCCCTGGGCTCGGCGGCGGAGCAGCGCTCGGTCACCGGCTCCACCGTCGGCGTGGTGCGCTTGACACCGAAATCGAACATCCATTCTTATGGGGGTTCCGGCCCTTGGATCACGGGGTTTTCGGTAGGGGTGCCGCCGAGTTATCCACAGGGCGGACGGACGTCGGGGCCCATTGTCAGTGGCAGGGGTTAGCGTCTTTCACATGAAGCGATCGACTCAAGCAAACCGGGTGGAACCCATGGCAGGAACCGACCGCGAGAAGGCCCTCGACGCCGCGCTCGCACAGATTGAACGCCAATTCGGCAAGGGCGCCGTGATGCGCATGGGCGACCGCACCCAGGAGCCGATCGAGGTGATCTCCACGGGATCGACCGCCCTCGACATCGCCCTCGGCGTCGGCGGGCTGCCGCGCGGCCGTGTCGTGGAGGTCTACGGCCCGGAGTCCTCCGGTAAGACGACCCTGACCCTGCACGCCGTCGCCAACGCGCAGAAGGCCGGCGGCCAGGTCGCCTTCGTGGACGCCGAGCACGCCCTCGACCCCGAGTACGCCAAGAAGCTCGGCGTCGACATCGACAACCTCATCCTGTCCCAGCCGGACAACGGCGAGCAGGCCCTCGAGATCGTCGACATGCTGGTCCGCTCCGGCGCCCTCGACCTCATCGTCATCGACTCCGTCGCCGCGCTCGTCCCGCGTGCGGAGATCGAGGGCGAGATGGGCGACTCGCACGTGGGTCTGCAGGCCCGGCTCATGAGCCAGGCCCTCCGGAAGATCACCAGCGCGCTCAACCAGTCCAAGACGACCGCGATCTTCATCAACCAGCTCCGCGAGAAGATCGGCGTGATGTTCGGCTCGCCGGAGACCACGACCGGTGGCCGGGCCCTGAAGTTCTACGCCTCCGTGCGTCTCGACATCCGCCGGATCGAGACCCTCAAGGACGGTACGGACGCGGTCGGCAACCGCACCCGCGTCAAGGTCGTCAAGAACAAGGTCGCGCCGCCCTTCAAGCAGGCCGAGTTCGACATCCTCTACGGCCAGGGCATCAGCCGCGAGGGCGGCCTGATCGACATGGGCGTGGAGCACGGCTTCGTCCGCAAGGCCGGCGCCTGGTACACGTACGAGGGCGACCAGCTCGGCCAGGGCAAGGAGAACGCCCGCAACTTCCTGAAGGACAACCCCGACCTCGCCAACGAGATCGAGCGCAAGATCAAGGAGAAGCTGGGCGTCGGAGTCCGGCCGCAGGAGGCCTCGACCGAGCCGGCCGAGGGCGCCGCGGGGACCCCGGAGACGCCGGCCGCGGACGATGCGGCCAAGGCCGCCGCGCCGGCGGCGAAGGCCACCAAGGCGACCAAGGCCCCGGCGGCCAAGAGCTGACGCGGTGACCGGGCGCACCGAATGGCCGGGCGACAGCCCCGACTCGTCGAGGGCCGAGAAGGAGCTGTCGCCCCAGGATCCGGCTGAGCGGGCGCGGGCGATCTGCCTGCGCCTGCTCACCGGGACCCCCCGCACCCGCAAACAGCTCGCCGACGCGCTGCGCAAGCGGGAGATCCCGGACGAGGTTGCCGAGGAGGTGCTCTCACGCTTCGAGGACGTCGGTCTCATCGACGACGCCGCCTTCGCGGACGCGTGGGTGGAGTCCCGGCACCACGGCCGGGGCTTGGCCCGCCGGGCCCTCGCCCGCGAGCTGCGCACCAAAGGCGTCGATCCGTCGCTGATCCAGGAGGCGGTGGGACAGCTCGACTCTGAACAGGAGGAGATCACCGCGCGCGAGCTCGTCGACCGCAAACTCCGGGCCACTCGCGGCCTGGACCGCGACCGCCGGCTGCGCAGGCTGGCGGGCATGCTCGCCCGCAAGGGGTACGCGGAGGGCATGGCCCTGCGGGTCGTCAGGCAGGCACTGGAGGAAGAGGGCGAGGACACGGAGGGGCTGGAGGAGCCCTTCTAGACCGAGGGGCAGGCGGACGGGGCGGCGGGACCCATCACCGCGGGCGCATCGGTGCCGGTCACGTTCGAAAGGACACAGGACACCATGCGCGCCCCCCGGGAGTCATGTGACGTCAGCGGTCCGGTCGCTCTTCTCGGGCACGGCCTTGGCCGCTCTCTTGGAAGCCCTCTCGGCCGATCCCTTCGACGCAGACCCGGACCCGGACCCGGACGCGGACCCTGCCTCCGCCCGGGCCCCGGACCCGGGCGCCGACGCCGGCCTCGGCAGCTCCTTCGGCTTCACCACCGCCCCGCCCCGCGCCGCGTCCGCCGCCGCGTACAGCTCGGCGGGCCGGACGCCGGAGAACGAGGCGACCAGATGCCCGTCCGGCCGTACGAGCAGGACGGTGTGGGCCGCCGCGCCCGGGTACGCCTCGGTCACGAGCAGCTCCGCCCGCGCCGGCAGCGCGCGCACCGCCTCGGCGAGCTGGGGCATCACCCCGGCGCCCATCCAGTGCCGCCGGTCCCACACCCCCGTCCCCGGGGCGACCAGGACGACCAGGAGCCGCCCCTGACCGAGCCGATCCCGGAGCCGTACCGTCGTGCCGTCCGGGGCCGTCACCCGTACGTCCTCCACCGGCGCGCCGACGCCCGTGGCCACCGGGGCCGAGGAAGCACCGGAGTCCGGGGCGGCGAGGGGGGAGTGCGGGTACGCCGGCGGCGCGCCCAGGGGGCCGCGCCCCAGGTGCCCGTCGGTCAGCAGGGTGTCGTGACCGCGCGAGCCGCCCGGGAGGTACGTCCGCAGGCCGCCCCCGCCACGCAGCACCGGCAGCGACTGGTCGGCGGCCCGCAGGCGCGAGGCGACGGCCGCCCGCCGCTCGCTCTGGTAACTGTCGAGCAGCGTGTCCGACGCCCCGTGGTGCCAGGCGTGCGCGAGTTTCCAGGCCAGGTTGTCCGCGTCCCGAAGCCCCTCGTCGAGCCCCTGGGTGCCGACCGCGCCGAGGAGATGGGCCGCGTCGCCCGCGAGGAAGACCCGGTCCACCCGCCAGCGCCGGGCGAGCCGGTGGTGCAGGGTGTGGACACCGGTGTCGATGAGTTCGTACGGGGGCGTCTCGCCGCCACACCATCCGGCCAGCGTCTCGCGGATGCGGGTGACGAGCGCGTCGGGCGTGACGAGTTCGCCGCGCGGCGGCAGCAGCCAGTCGATCCGCCAGACCCCGTCGGGCAGCGGGCGCGCCGAGATCTCGTCGCCGCTGCTTCGCCACGGCGGCTGACGGTGCAACACCGCCTCGCCGGGCCAGGGCAGTTCGGTGCGCAGCGCCGCGACCGCGTGGCGCTCCACGGCCGTACGTCCGGGGAAGCGGACGCCGAGCAGCTTTCGCACGGTCGAGCGGGCGCCGTCGCAGCCGACCAGATGGCTGCCGCGCCACCAGGTGGCCCCCGGCCCCCGGGTGTGGGCGGTGATGCCTTTCGTGTCCTGCTCGATCGCGTCGAGCCGGGCGTCGGAGATCAGCTGGACGAGTTCCTGCCCGGCGATCGCGTCGCGCAGTCCGCGCGCGAGGGCGTGCTGAGGGAGATGCAGCGGAGCCGCAGGCCCCTCCTCGTCACTCTCCGTACCGCCGAGGCCGAGACTCAGCTCGATGTGCCTCATCTGTTGCTTCCGGCGCAGAGACCGCCAGCCGACCCAGCGGACTCCCTCGTCACGCAGGGTGGTGCAGCCCAGTCGTTCCACCATCGCGGCCATGTCGGCGCGGAGGACGACCGTACGGGCGGGGCGTGACTCCTCCTTGCCGGGCCCCTCGTCGAGGACGACGCTGGGTACGCCCTGCGAGGCCAGGGCAAGGGAGAGCGCGAGGCCCACGGGCCCCGCGCCGACGATGATCACCGGGTCCACGGCGTGGCTCCTGAAGGCCGTTCGGTCATGCGGGAAGCACAGCGAAGGGTGGCGCGAGCCCGGTGCGTGATCACAGAACGTATGCAACCCACTGCGGGTGCGTGCGTCAAGTGACGGGGGCAGCGGCGCGGCCGCCACTGCCCCCGGATGATGTCACATACTGTCAGTTCTTCGTGATACCAGGCCCGTCGTTCCGGTCGGGCCCGGCGTCGGTGCCGCCGCCGCCCCCGATGCCCTGCGCGGCGTCGCTGCTCAGCACGATCGCCGTCGCCGTCGGGTCGGGGACGGCGATCCCCGTCTTGGCCCGGCGGCCCCGCTTCTCGATCCAGGTGGCGAGGGCGGAGAGGGCCAGACACATCGCGATGTAGATGGTGCCGATGACCACGATGGTGGAGACGTACGGGTACTGGCCGTTCACCTGCGTGTTGGAGGCGATGAGCCGGGCCGTCTGGAGCAGCTCCGGGTAGAGGATCACGAAGCCGAGCGAGGTGTCCTTCAGGGTGACGACCAGCTGGCTGATGATCGTCGGCAGCATCGACCGCACCGCCTGCGGCAGCAGGACGGTCGTCATGACCTGCGTCTTGGTCATACCGAGGGCGTAGGCCGCCTCACGCTGGCCCTTGGGCACCGCGTTGACGCCGGCGCGCAGCACCTCGGCCTGCACGCAGCTGTTGTAGATCGACAGGCCGAGCGCCAGCGCCCACATCGAGTAGTCGGTGAGGAAGCCGACCCATACGGCGTAGATCGTGATCAGCAGCGGGATGGAGCGGAAGACCTCGATGAAGGCCGTCGCGAACCAGCGCACGGGCTGGTGGTCGGAGAGCCGGGCCACGGCGAGCAGTACGCCGAGCACGAGCGAGCCGACGGCCGCCAGGCCGAACGCCTTCAGGGTGGCGAGCACGGCGTCGGCGATGTTCTGCCGGATGCCCGAGTAGTTGAAGATGTCCCACATCGCGGGGGCGAGGTGCCCCTTGTCGCTCAGCCGGAGCACGCTCACGGCGAGCAGCGCCACGATGGCGACGGTGCCGAGCACGGCGTAGATCCGGTTGCGGACGCGCGCCTTGGGTCCGGGGCTGTCGTAGAGAACGCTGGCACTCATCGGGCGACCTCCATGCGGCGCTCAAGGAGACGGAAGATCCCGCTGATCGTGAACGTGATGACCAGGTAGGCGGCGGCGACCCAGATGAAGACCGGCGCGATGGCGTAGCCCTCCTCGCTCATCAGCGTCTGCCAGCCGAAGAGTTCGGTGACGCTGAAGGCGCCGGCGATGGCCGAGTTCTTGGTGAGCGCGATGAAGATCGAGCTCAGCGGCGGCAGCACGGTCCGGGTCGCCTGCGGCAGCACGATCATCCGCAGCGTCTGCGCGAAGGTCATGCCGAGCGAGCGGGCGGCCTCGGCCTGGCCGATCGGCACCGTGCTGATACCGGAGCGCACCGCTTCGCAGACGAAAGCGGAGGTGTAGAAGCCGAGCGCGAGCGAGGCGAGTACGAAGGGGCTCATCCCCGGGAAGAGGATCTCCGGGATCACGAAGAACGAGACGAGGAAGAGCAGCGTCAGAGGGGTGTTGCGCAGCAGCGTGACCCAGAGGGTGCCGAAGAAGCGCAGCGGCGGAACGGGCGAGACCCGGAAGCCGGCGACGATGACGCCGAGGAGCAGCGCGATGACCGAGCTGACGGCGGTGATCGACACGGTTCCTATGAAGCCGTCGCGGAACTCCGGGAAATGGTCGAGCAGTACGTTCATGAGGTCTCCGCGTCGGCGGTCAGCGGCCTACGGTCGAGGCGTGCCAAGGCTTACGGACAGGGCTTTCGGGCACGGGGTACGCGCACGGTGTACGGGCCGGTGGACGTTTCCGGTCCACCGGGACGTTCCGGTCCACAGGGAGTTGCGGTCCGGGACGGTGTACGGGCGCAGGGGGAGCGGCGCCCCGTACGTCCGTACGGGGCGCCCGATGTCAAGCCGAGGCTCAGTAGCGGTTGAGGGCCGGCGGCGCGACGTACGCGGAGCCGGACAGACCGAGGGTGGCCTCGTAGATCTTCTTGTACGTGCCGTCCTTGACGTACTTCTCCAGCGTGTCGCTGATCTTGTCCCGGAGGGCCTTGTCGTCCTTGTTCATGCCGACGCCGTACGGCTCCTCGGTGAACGGCTTGCCCACGACCTTGAGCTTGCCGGCGTTGGCGGCGGCGTAGCCCTTGAGGATGGCGTCGTCGGTGGTGACGGCGTCGACCTGCTTGGTGAGCAGCTGCTGCACGCAGTCCGAGTACTTGGCGAGCTCGGTGGTCTCGGCGCCGTACTTCGGCTTCTTGATCTCCTGCAGCGGGGTGGAGCCCGTGATGGAGCAGACCTTCTTGCCCTTGAGGCTGTCCGGACCGGTGATCGAGGTCTCGTCCTTGCGGACCAGGAGGTCGGCGCCCGCCTTGTAGTACGGACCCGCGAAGCCGACCTGCGCCTTGCGCTTGTCGTTGATCGTGTACGTGCCGACGTAGTAGTCGACCTGGCCCGTGGAGATCGCCGTCTCACGGAGCTTGGAGTCGACGGTCTTCCACTCGATCTTGTCCTCGCTGAAGCCGAGCTCCGCCGCGATCATCTTGGCGATCTCGATGTCGAAGCCGGACCGCTCCTTGGTGGCCTGGTCCTCGAAGCCGAGGTAGGGCTGGTCGGCCTTGGAGCCGATGATCAGCTTCCCGCGCTTCTGCGCCTCCTTGAGGGTCGGCGAGTCCAGCTTCACGTCCGTGGCGACGATGTACTTGGGGAGCTGGGGGGCGCTGCTGTCGCCGGGCTTCACGGCGGGCTTGTCGCCGGCGGAGCCCTCCTTGCCACCACAGGCGGTGGCGGTCAGCGCGAGGACGGCGACGGCCACGGCCGCGCTCTTGCGGAGCTTCATGGTGAACATCCCTTTGTTCGTGGGTTGCTGGTCGACAGGTGAAGCATGGGGGAAGCCCGCTGACGAGATGGTCAGTGGTGCAGGATCTTCGACAGGAAGTCCTTGGCCCGGTCGCTGCGCGGGTTGCTGAAGAACTGGTCGGGCGTGGCCTCTTCGACGATCTTGCCGTCGGCCATGAACACGACGCGGTTGGCGGCGGAGCGCGCGAAGCCCATCTCGTGGGTGACGACCACCATGGTCATGCCGTCCCGCGCCAGCTGCTGCATGACCTCGAGGACCTCGTTGATCATCTCGGGGTCGAGGGCCGAGGTCGGCTCGTCGAACAGCATGACCTTCGGGTCCATCGCCAACGCCCGCGCGATCGCGACACGCTGCTGCTGGCCGCCGGAGAGCTGCGCCGGGTACTTGTCGGCCTGCGTGCCGACACCCACCCGGTCGAGCAGCGCACGCGCCTTGGTCTCGGCGGCCGACTTCTCGGTCCTGCGGACCTTGACCTGTCCCAGCATCACGTTCTCGAGCACGGTCTTGTGCGCGAAGAGGTTGAAGGACTGGAAGACCATGCCCACGTCGGCACGGAGTCGGGCCAGCTCCTTGCCCTCCTGGGGCAGCGGGCGGCCGTCGATGGTGATGCTGCCGGAGTCGATCGTCTCCAGTCGGTTGATCGTGCGGCACAGTGTGGACTTACCGGACCCGGAGGGCCCGATGACGACCACGACTTCGCCACGGGCGATCGTCAGGTCGATGTCCTGGAGCACATGCAGCGCGCCGAAGTGCTTGTTCACGTTGGACAGCACGACCAGGTCGCCCGCCGCCGCTACGGCGTCTTCCGAGCCCTTGGTCACTGACACTCCGCTCATCGGCTTCTTGCTCCGTCCTCCTCGGTTGGGAGGACACTAGGCACGCGGTGCGACCACCGTCATTACATCTGAGCGGAAATTGAGGATAACGATCCGGCCGCAACCGGACACACTGCGTGAACGGGACGCGGGCGGCGTACCGGGTCCATAACAGAAACCCTGGCGTAACAGGGGGAGACTTGACTGTGACGCCGACGATCGGCGTTCATGCCCTGGTACACAGAACACCATCACCTGAACATCGACGTACGGAGGAGGGTCATGAGACTGCTGCTCGTCGAGGACGACGATCACGTCGCCGCGGCCCTGTCCGCCGTACTGGCGAAGCACGGGTTCACGGTCACGCACGCCCGCAGCGGCGAGGAGGCGCTCCAGGCGGTGCTGCCCGCCGCACACGGCGAGCGCCCCGCGTACGGAGTGATCCTGCTCGACCTCGGCCTGCCCGACCAGGACGGATACCAGGTCTGCGGCCGGATCCGTAAGCTCACCACCACGCCGGTGATCATGGTGACCGCGCGGGCCGACGTCCGCTCCCGCATACACGGCCTGAATCTCGGCGCCGACGACTACGTGGTCAAGCCGTACGACACCGGGGAGCTGCTCGCCCGGATCCACGCCGTCAGCCGGCGCACCACCGGGGGCGAGGAGTCCACCGCGCCCGGCGACGGGAGCGCGCTGCTGCTCGGGTCCGTCACCATCGAGCTGCCCACCCGGCGGGTCAGCGTGGACGGCGCACCCGTCCAGCTCACCCGGAAGGAGTTCGACCTCCTCGCGCTGCTCGCGCAGCGGCCCGGGGTCGTCTTCCGGCGCGAACAGATCATCAGTGAGGTGTGGCGCACCAGTTGGGAAGGGACGGGCCGCACCCTGGAGGTGCACGTCGCCTCGCTGCGCTCCAAGCTGCGGATGCCCGCCCTGATCGAGACCGTGCGCGGCGTCGGCTACCGCCTGGTCGCCCCGGCCGCGTAGCCGCCGGACCCCACCCGTGCGCACACGCCTCCTCCCGCTCCTCATCGTCCTGATGGCCGGGGTCCTGCTCGCCCTCGGCTTCCCGCTCGCCGCCAGCCTCGCCGCCTCCGAACAGCAGCGTGTGATCGTCGACCGGCTGGACGACGCGGCGCGGTTCGCCGCGCTCGCCCAGTTCGTCAGCGAGACCGGACCGGGAATCGACGAGCGCCGCACCACCCTGGACGGCGAACTCGCCAGCTACCACGACGTCTACGGCATTCGTACCGGGATCTTCTACCGCGACAAGCGTGCCATGGCCGCGGCACCCGACGACTGGGTCGTCCCCTCCGAGGGCGAGGGGCACCGGGCCTTCCAGGAGGCGCTGCTCGGCCGCCGCAGCCACGACCCGCCGCAGGTCTGGCCGTGGCAGGACCACGCCCGGCTCACCATCGCCTCACCGGTCGTACGGGACGGGGACGTCGTGGCCGTGGTGGTCACCGACTCGCCCACCGGCCGGCTGCGGTCGGCGATCCTGCGCGGCTGGCTGCTCATCGTGGCCGGCGAGTCCGCCGCGATGCTGCTCGCCGTCGGCGCCGCGTTCCGGCTGACGGGCTGGGTCCTGCGCCCCGTCCGCGTCCTGGACGCCGTCACCCACGACATCGCCACCGGCCGGATGAAGTCCCGGGTCGCCGCCGCCGGCGGGCCGCCCGAACTGCGGCGGCTGGCACACTCGTTCAACGAGATGGCCGACAACGTGGAGGACGTCCTCGAACAGCAGCGCGCCTTCGTCGCCGACGCCTCCCACCAGCTCCGCAACCCGCTCGCCGCGCTCCTGCTGCGCATCGAACTCCTCGCCCTCGAGCTTCCCGAGGGCAACGAGGAGATCGCCTCCGTGCGTACCGAGGGCAAGCGGCTCGCGCAGGTCCTCGACGACCTGCTCGGCCTCGCGCTCGCCGAGCACGCGGCCGCCGATCTGCGGCTCACCGACGTCGGCGCGCTGGTCGCCGAGCGGATCGCGTCCTGGCGGCCGCTCGCCGAGGAGAAGGGCGTCCGGCTGAGCGGGGACCACCGGGCGGTGACGGCGTGGGCTGACCCGGTGGCGCTCTCCAGCGCCCTCGACGCGATCATCGACAACGCGCTGAAGTTCACCCCGGCGGGCGAGGAGGTCACCGTGACCGTGGCCCCGGAGGGCGACACCTGCGCGATCGTGGTCGCGGACGGCGGGCCCGGCCTCACTCCGGAGGAGCTCGACCGTGTGGGCGACCGGTTCTGGCGCAGCAACCGCCATCAGAACGTCAAGGGGTCGGGTCTGGGCCTCTCCATCTCCCGGGTCCTGCTCGCGGCGGGGGGAGGCTCGATCGACTTCGCGCCGAACGAGCCGCACGGGCTGCGCGTGACGGTGACGGTGCCACGGTCGGCGCCCCACGCTCAGGGCGGCGGCTGAGGGCCGGGGGCCTGCGGCTTCGCCGACTGGAGCGTCGAGGGCGCCTCACCGAGCGGGACCTGAGGGCGGCTCGTCGAGCGGAGCTGAGGGAGGCTTCGTCGAGCGGAGCCGAGGGTGGTTCGTCGAGCGGAGCCGAGCGGCTGAGAGGTTCTACGGCTTCACCGAGCGGTAGTAGCGCCGCGCGCCCTCGTGCAGTCTCAGCGGCTCGGTGTAGATCGCGGTACGGAGGTCCACCAGCTGCGCCGGGTGGACCTCCCGGCCGATCCGGTCCCGGCTCCTGATCACCGTACGGGTGAAGCCCTCCACGAGATCCGCGTCGGTCTCGGCCGTGGTGACCAGGAGGTTCGCGACGGCCAGCGTCTCCACCGGCTGTCCGTCCTGGGCCCGGGCGTAGGCGTCGGCCGGGATGACCGCGGAGCGGTAGTGGCGGGTCGACCCGCCCCGGTCGTGGAGCCTGTCCACCAGGGCGGCGTCCAGCGGAACCAGTCGTACCGCAAGGCGGTCGGAGAGGGTCTGGACCGCATGGGTGGGCAGCCCGCCCGACCAGAAGAACGCGTCGAGCTGCTTGCGCTCCAGCAGCGACGGCATCGTGTCGATACCGGCCGAGACCGGCTGGATGTCGACGTCCGGCGTGAGCCCGGCGGCTGCCAGGACCCGGTCCGCGACGAGTCTCACCCCGGAGCCCTCCTGCCCGACGCCCACCCGCAGTCCGCGCAGATCGGCCGCCGACCGGACGGGCGACTCCTTGCGGACCACCAGCTGTACGTAGTCGTCGTAGAGGCGGGCGGAGCCGCGCAGCCGGTCGTACCCGGGCTTGCGGTCCCGCTGGTACTGGGCCACCGCGTCGGCTGTCGCGATCGTGAAATCCGCCTCGCCGGAGGCGAGCCGCGCCAGGTTCTGCTGGGAGCCCTCGCTGTTCCTGAGCGTTATCGAGACATCCGGCAGATCGCGGGCGAGGGCCTGCTTCAGCAGCTCGCCGTACCGCTGGTAGACCCCGGTGGGCACGCCTGTACTGAAGGTCACCGTCCCGCTCGGCGCGGGTGGACCGAAAGGAACCAGCCACCAGACCAGCAGCCCGCCCACCACCAGGAGCGCCGCGGCCAGCTGGAGGGCACGGCGCCGGGCGGCGCGGGAGAGGGTGGCGAGCATGGCGCGATCCTGCCAGCTCGGCCCCCGCGATGGCCAGGCCGGCCGGGGCTGTACGCGGCGAGCCGGCCGCGCGAGGTGAGCCCGGCCGGCCGGGGTGGCGAGCGCGGCCGGCCGTGTGCGGCGAGCGTGGTCGACCGGTGCGGCCAGTGCGGCCGACCGGGTCGTCAGGCGCTCAGCTCCTCGGGCGGCCGGAGTCGGGCCGCCTGGCTCCGCAGCCAGTCGAGCAGCCGGGAGACCCGGGCGTCCTCCTCGGGCGGCCGCGGGCTGAGCAGGTGGTAGCGCGTGCCGTCGGCGACCAGGCCGAAGGGCGCCACCAGCTGCCCGCGGACGAGATCGTCATGGACGAGGGCGTACGGGCCGATCGCGACGCCCACCCCTGCGACGGCTGCCTGCAACGCCAGATAGAAGTGCTCGAAGGTCTGCTCCGAGGCGTCCTCGACACGGGTCCCGGTGAGCCGCCACCAGTCGTCCCATGCCTGCGGCCGGGTGCTGGTGTGCAGGAGCGGCAGACTGCCGAGGTCCTCGACCCGGCTCAGGCGCTGCGCCAGATCAGGGCTGCAGACCGGACCGATCCGCTCCTCGAAGAGGTGCGTGCGGCTCACCCCCGCCGGTACGGGAAAGTCGTCCCTGCGCAGGGCGAGGTCGACGGTCTCCCGCTCGAAGGAGACGGGGCCGCCGCCCGCCGACAGGTGCACGGTGAGGCCGGGCACCTGGACGGCGAGATCCGGCAGGCGGGGGATCAGCCAGCGCATCAGCAGAGTGGGCTCGCAGGAGAGCGCGATCGGACCGCCCCGCTCGCGGCGGGAGATCTCCCGGGCCGCCGCGTCGATCTGGTCGAGCGCGTCACGGACGGCGGCCGCGAGCCGGCGCGCCTGCGGGGTGGGACGCAGGGACCGCGTCCCGCGCTCGAACAGCGGGGTGCCGAGCGCCTTCTCCAGTTTCTGGATCTGCCGGCTGACCGCTCCGTGGGTGACGTGGAGTTCGTGCGCGGCCCGCGTCATGCTCGCGTGCCGCACGGTGGCCTCGAACGGGAGGAGGGTGTTCGGCGGCGGAAGGTCGGGCCAGCGCATGCGTGAAATCTACTCACGGGTGGGGTGAGAAGGAATCGCTTGTCCCAGGGGGTTCGTGGGCGCGAGGGTTGACGACGTCACCGACCGGCGATCCGATCCGAGGAAGGCGCATGAGAATGGCGCACCAGGCACATGAGGCATCCCACTCGAGCATCGCCGTCCTCGCCGACGACCTGACCAGCGCCGGTGACGGTGCGGCCCCTTTCCGCAGGGGCGGCCACCGTGCCCGGGTGCTGCTCAGTACCCCTGTGACCGGGGCCGAGGCGGTGGGCGGTGTGGTGGCTGTCGACCTGGGGAGCCGGCTGCTCGGCCAGGCCGAGGCCGTGGTCGAGACGCGGCGGGCCGCCCAGGCGTACGCCGGAGCCGACCTGCTGATCAAGACGGTCGACTCCACGCTGAGGGGCCATGTCGCCGCCGAGATCCGTGCCGCGCACGCGGGCTCGCGTCGCCGTGCCGTGGTGATCGCCCCCGCCTTCCCGGCGGAGGGCCGGACCACGGTCCGGGGGGTCCAGCATGTGCACGGAGTTCCGGTGCACGAGAGCGCCTTCGGCCGCGACCCTGCGCACCCTGTCACCTCCTCGGACCTCACCCGCCTCCTTCCGGAGGCCGCCCTTCTCGAACCCGACCAGCTGGACCGCCTTCCCGAACTGGTCGACAGAGGCCGCCTGCTCGTCTGCTCGGCCACGACGGACGGCGATCTGGACCGGGTCGTCTGCGCGGTGCCCGAGGTCGGCGACGTGTTGTGGGTCGGCTCCCCGGGCCTCGCCGCCGCGCTGGCCCGGCACCACACCCGTACCGCTGCTGCCACCGCCGTCGCACTGCCCGCAGCGCGCCGCCCGCTGGTGGTCGTCGGCAGCGCGAATCCGGCCACGCGGCGCCAGTTGGACCGGCTGCGGGGACGACCGGACGTGGCCGCGGTGGCGACCGGTGACCCCCTCGCCGCGGTCGAGGCGCTGCGGCGTACGGCGGCGGCGGTACGGGTCGTCCACACGCCCGACGCCCGCGGCGAGGCTACCGCCCCGGGCTCGCTCACCCGCGATCTGGCGCTCGTGGCCGGGAGGTTGGTGGCGGACGGTCTGGTCGACGGGCTCGTCCTGACCGGGGGAGAGACGGCCGTCACCGTCCTCCGGGGGCTCGGTGCCACCGGGATCGACCTGTACGACGAGCCCGAGCCAGGGATCGCCCGCGGCACGCTGCTCGGCACGCCGAGCATCCCCGTCCTGATCAAGGCCGGCGGGTTCGGTGACGAAGGAACGCTCGACCGGCTGTGCCGCCTTCTCACCGAAGGCGACGAAAGGAGCACGCGCGCGTGAAGCCCATCGCCGTCACCATGGGTGACCCGAACGGCATCGGACCCGAGATCACCGTCAAGGCGCACGCCGACCCCGCACGCCGGCCACCGGTCGTCGTGATCGGGGACCCGGAGGTCCTCGCCCGCGCCTGCCGCACCACGGGCACGCCTCTGACGGTCCGGGCCATCGACTCCGTGGCCGAGGCCCGTTCCACCCCCGGTGTCATGGACGTCCTCACCGAGGGCGAACTCCCCCCGGACCTGGCACCGGGCACGGTGGACGCCCGCGCCGGGATGGCTTGCTTCCGGTACGTACGGCGGGGTGTCGAACTCGCCCTCAGCGGCGAGATCCGGGCCCTGACCACCGCGCCGATCAACAAGGAGGCGCTCCGGCTGGCCGGACTGCCCTACCCCGGACACACGGAGATCCTGGCCGAGCTGTCGGGCACGGAGGACTACGCGATGATGATGGCCAACGACGAGCTGCGGGTCGTCCTGGTCACCGTCCACCAGTCGCTGCGTACGGCCCTCGACGCACTCACCACCGCCCGCGAGCTGGAGATCATCCGGCTGACCGACCGCACCTTGCGGGGCGGCGGGCTCGCCCGGCCCCGTATCGCCGTGGCCGCGCTCAACCCGCACGCGGGCGAGAACGGGCTCTTCGGGCGCGAGGACCTCGACATCATCGAGCCGGCCGTCCGGGGCGCACGGGCGGAGGGCATCGAGGCGAGCGGGCCGTGGCCGGCCGACACGGTCTTCATGCGGGCCCGGGCGGGGGAGTTCGACGCGGTCGTCGCCCAGTACCACGACCAGGGGCTGATCCCCGTCAAGTACCTGGGGCTCGAACGCGGCGTCAACATCACCATCGGCCTGCCCTTCGTGCGCACGAGCGTCGACCACGGCACGGCCTTCGACCTCGCGGGGCACGGCACCGCGGACCACACGAGCCTGCTCACCGCCCTGCACCAGGCCGCCGCCCTGACCCCCGAACCTGACCGACGCCGCGCCGACCCGCCCACGACCTGACCGCCGACCTGCCCCGGAGGACCACCGTGGACTTCATCTTCATGCTCACCCGTGACGACAGGACCGTCACGGACTGCCTGCGCGTCCTCGACTCCGTCGCGGACCTCGACATCGGCCACATCGGTTTCAAGGACATCGGCGTCGACCCCCCGACCCTCGCCCGGCTCCACGGCCGGATCAAGGAGCGGGGCGCCACCAGCTACCTCGAAGTGGTCAGCACCACACGGGAGCGGGCCCTCGCGTCCGTCAGCAACGCGATCGACCTCGGCGTCGACCGGCTCATGGGCGGCACCTGGATCGACGAGACGCAGGCCCTCCTCGCCGGGACGGGCATCGAGTACCTCCCCTTCGTCGGCGAACCGCTCGGGCACCCCACCCGCCTGGCCGGCGGCCCGGACCGTATCGCCGACGACTGCCGCCGAGCCGCGACGGCGGGCTGCGCGGGCGTCGACCTCCTCGCCCACCGCGCCACCGACGCCGATCCGCTCGACCTCGTCCGCGCCGCACGCGCCGCGACCACCGGCCGGCTCGTGGTGGCCGGAAGCATCACCACGCCCGCCCAGATCCGCGCCCTCGCCGAGGCGGGCGCCGACGCCTTCACCATCGGCTCCGCAGCCTTCAACGGCTCCCTCCGCCCCGACGCGGGCACGCTCGGCGCCCAGCTCACCGCGGTGGCCGACGCCGTCGCCTCCCCCTAGGGGCCGGGCCGGCACTCCTCCGAGGGCCCTTACCCTAGAGACGTGACTAGCATCGACCGGAGCCTCGCCGTGGGCGAACCCAAGACCTATGAGATCCGCACCTACGGGTGCCAGATGAACGTCCACGATTCCGAGCGGCTCTCCGGTCTGCTGGAGGACGCCGGCTACGTCCGCGCCCCCAAGGGCGCCGACGGTGACGCCGACGTCGTCGTCTTCAACACCTGCGCCGTGCGCGAGAACGCCGACAACAAGCTGTACGGCAACCTCGGCCGGCTCGCTCCGATGAAGACCTCGCGCCCCGGGATGCAGATCGCCGTCGGCGGTTGCCTCGCCCAGAAGGACCGCGACACCATCGTCAAGAAGGCGCCCTGGGTCGACGTCGTCTTCGGTACGCACAACATCGGCAAGCTGCCGGTCCTCCTGGAGCGCGCCCGTATCCAGGAAGAGGCGCAGATCGAGATCGCCGAGTCGCTGGAGGCGTTCCCCTCCACCCTGCCGACCCGGCGCGAGTCCGCCTACGCCGCCTGGGTGTCCATCTCCGTCGGCTGCAACAACACCTGCACGTTCTGCATCGTCCCGGCGCTGCGCGGCAAGGAGAAGGACCGCCGCCCCGGCGACATCCTCGCCGAGATCGAGGCCCTGGTCGCCGAGGGCGTCTCCGAGATCACCCTGCTCGGCCAGAACGTCAACGCGTACGGCTCCGACATCGGTGACCGCGAGGCGTTCTCCAAGCTGCTGCGCGCCTGCGGGAAGATCGAGGGCCTGGAGCGGGTCCGCTTCACCTCACCGCACCCCCGCGACTTCACGGACGACGTCATCGCGGCGATGGCCGAGACCCCGAACGTCATGCCGCAGCTCCACATGCCGCTGCAGTCCGGCTCGGACACGATCCTCAAGGCGATGCGCCGCTCCTACCGGCAGGAGCGTTTCCTCGGGATCATCGAGAAGGTGCGCGCCGCGATCCCGCACGCCGCCATCTCCACCGACATCATCGTGGGCTTCCCCGGCGAGACCGAGGAGGACTTCGAGCAGACCATGCACACGGTCCGCGAGGCGCGGTTCGCCAACGCCTTCACCTTCCAGTACTCCAAGCGGCCCGGTACCCCCGCGGCCGAGATGGAGGGGCAGATCCCCAAGGAGGTCGTGCAGGCGCGCTACGAACGCCTGGTCGCGCTCCAGGAGGAGATCTCCTGGGAGGAGAACAAGAAGCAGGTCGGCCGGACCCTGGAGGTCATGGTCGCGGAGGGCGAGGGGCGCAAGGACGGCACCACGCACCGCCTCTCCGGCCGCGCCCCCGACAACCGGCTCGTGCACTTCACCAAGCCGGACCAGGAGGTCCGCCCGGGCGATGTGGTGACCGTCGAGATCACCTACGCCGCCCCGCACCACCTGCTCGCCGAGGGTCCCACGACATCGGTACGGCGTACCCGCTCCGGAGACGCCTGGGAGAAGCGCACCGCCCAGGCCGCCGCCAAGCCGGCGGGCGTGCTGCTCGGCCTGCCGAAGATCGGCGTGCCGGAGCCGCTTCCCGCCGCCTCCGCGCCGGCCTGCGGCAGCCACTGACGTCCGCGGGCGGCGACCGGCCGCCGCAGTAGGCTGCGGATCATGCTTGTCGCCGCAGCCGTCTGTCCGTGTCCGCCGTTGCTCGTGCCCGAGGTCGCGGCCGGAGCCGCCCCCGAACTCCACGCCGCGCGGGTGGCGTGCGCGGACGCCCTCGGGCTGCTGGCCGCGTCCCGGCCCGATCGGCTGTATGTCGTCGGGCCTGCGGCCGATAGCGCCGTCGGCACGTACCCCGAGGGCTCCACGGGGTCCTTCGCCGGGTTCGGAGTCGACCTCTCCGTACGACTCGGCGCCGACGGGCCGGCCGGAGACGGCAGGCCGACCGCAGACCGGTCGCTGCCCGCGTCGCTCGCCGTGGCCGCCTGGCTCCTGGAGCGCGCCGACTGGGCCGGCGCGCCGGTCGGGGGGCTGGGAGTGGGGGAGCGGGCGGAGAGCGGCCGGTGCGCCGCCACCGGCCGCGAGCTGGCCGCCTCCGCCGGCCGCGTGGCGCTGCTGGTCATGGGCGACGGCAGCGCCTGCCGCTCGGTCAAGGCCCCCGGCTATCTGGACGAGCGCGCCGCCCCCTTCGACGCCGAGGCGGCCAGGGCCCTGGGCGGCGCCGACACGGACGCCCTCCTCGGCCTGGACGAGAACCTCGCGTACGAGCTGAAGGCGGCCGGGCGGGCCCCCTGGCAGGTCCTCGCGGGCGCCGCCGAGGGCGCGGGCCTGGAGGGCCGTCTGCTGTACGAGGACGCCCCGTACGGCGTCGGCTACTTCGTCGCCGCCTGGTCATAGGCCACGCGGACGACCGCCAGCCACGACGACCACCGCCGACGACCCCGTACGAACGGCGGACGGCCGCGGAGCGATGTGCTCCGCGGCCGTCCGCCGTGCGGAGGGAACGTCAGGTGACGCCGGGCGTCAGGCGGCCGGCGGCGGGGTCGGGCCTCCGCCAGGAGTGCCGTCGCCCTTGGCCCCGTCGTCCTTGGGCCCGTCGTCCTTGTGGGCGATCCGGTCCAGAGCCTCCTTGGCCTTGCCGGTGCCCGACTCGATCTTGCCGCTGTACTTGCCCTTGGTCTTCTCGTCGACCATCTTCGCGGCCTTCTCCAGGCCGTGATCGATCTTGTCCCCGTGCTGCTGTGCCAGGTCGGAGACCTTGTCCTTGGCCGGGGCGAGCTTGGCCTTCAGTGAATCCAGGAGACCCATGGGTCACCTTCCCTCCGGTAAACCGTATTGCCGTGCCCTGTCTCCAGGAGCTACTTGCGGGCGCTCTCGCCGGCCTCGTTGTCCGCCGCTTCCCCGGCCGACTGCTGCTTGGGGATCTCCACCGACTCGGCCGCCTCGTCAACGGCCGGGGCCGGCTCGGTGTTCCCGGCGGTCCCGCCGTCCTCCGTCGCCTCCGCCTCCGCAGCGGCGACCGGGGCATCGGAAGCGCCCTCCGCCTCCTCCGCGTCGGACGTCAGCGCGACGGCCTCGCTCTGCTGCGGTGACGCCTCGGCAGCTTCCTTGCCCTTACGGCGAAACATTGCAAAAACGCCCATTTCCACTCCATAGCGTACTCGTGTGAGAGAAGCCCCGCGGCGCCCGGTGCGGCCCATTGCGCCGCCCGGTGCAGCCGGTACGGAAACCGGCGGTCGGAACCTCGCAACAGGCAACGAACCCGGATGCGGGCCGTCACGTCGCTCATTCGGGGACTCGGCGGGAGGTTTGCGAGACTGGGGCAGTGAGAAGTGCAGCTCCCGCCCCGCGGGTCATCGCCGTCGTCGGTCCTACAGCGGCCGGAAAGTCCGATCTGGGCGTTTTCCTCGCCCAGCAGCTCGGCGGCGAGGTCGTCAACGCCGACTCGATGCAGCTCTACCGAGGGATGGACATCGGTACCGCCAAGCTGACGCTCGAAGAGCGCGGCGGCGTCCCCCACCACCTCCTCGACATCTGGGACGTGACGGAGGCCGCCAGCGTCGCCGAGTACCAGCGCCTCGCCCGGGCCGAGATCGACCGCCTCCTCGCCGCCGGCCGCACCCCCGTTCTGGTCGGGGGCTCCGGCCTGTACGTACGCGGTGCCATCGACGCGCTCGAGTTCCCCGGCACCGACCCCGTCGTGCGGGCCCGGCTGGAGGCCGAGCTGGAGGAGCGGGGCTCCGGGGTCCTGCACGCCCGGCTGGCAGCGGCGGACCCGGAGGCGGGGCGCGCGATCCTGCCCAGCAACGGTCGGCGCATCGTCCGGGCGCTCGAAGTCATCGAGATCACCGGCAAGCCGTTCACCGCCAATCTGCCCGGTCCCGATTCGGTCTACGACACGGTCCAGATCGGCGTGGACGTCGAGCGGCCCGAGCTCGACGAGCGGATCACCGCGCGCGTGGACCGGATGTGGGAGGCGGGCCTCGTGGACGAGGTCCGCGCGCTGGAGGCGCGCGGGCTGCGCGAGGGGCGCACGGCCGCCCGCGCACTGGGATACCAGCAGGTGCTCGCGGCGCTCGCGGGGGAGTGCACCGAGGACGAGGCGCGCGCCGAGACCGTGCGCGCCACCAAGCGCTTCGCGCGCCGTCAGGACTCGTGGTTCCGCCGTGACCCGCGCGTCCACTGGCTGAGCGGCGCTGCTGAACACCGCGGGGAACTCCCGCGAGAGGCGCTGGCGTTGGTCGAACGAGCGGTTACAGCCTGATCACGTGATGGCATCGGGACGCCACGCCCGTCATTCCAACGGTCGGGAGCGTGCCATCATCGAGCATCGATCGACCAAGTGGAGTCCGAGTTGGGAGGGCGCGTGGCGATGGAGGCCGGCCCTCGCGACACAGAGCAGCACGGCGCGGCCCGGGGTGAAACCCCGGGTGAGGCGCCCGGTTTGACCCCGGACGGTCCCGACGACGCCCAGGGCACCTCCGTCGAGGTGGACGCCGACGAGGTCGAGGTCGAGCTGCGGCCGCAGCGCCGTCTGCGGATCTGGCAGCTCGCGCCCATCGTGGGCCTCGCCGCCGTCGGCTCCCTGATGTTCGCCTTTCCGCTGGCCTTCGGTTCGGGGGAGGGCGGCGCCGTCGTCGCCATGCTGGGGCTGCTCATCAGCTCCTGCGCCGCGGGCTGGGGCATGATGGCCGCCCGCAAGGTCGGCTACACCTGGCCCGGCCTGCCGTCCCGGGGCTCCGGCGAACGCCCGGACTGGCGCGTGATGGCTCTGTACGTCTGCGTCAGCGCGCTGCTGGTCGCTCTGGCGGTCTGGCGCGTCGCCCGCCTCCGCTGACCCGACAGGGCACCCGCCGCACCGACGCGCCCCGCCCGCTCCGTGGACCGTCGAGGCGCCTGTCGTACCCGGCCCGTACAGTTGATCCCGTGACCAGCACGCAGACATCGCCGCTCCCCTTCCTCAAGGGCCACGGGACCGAGAACGACTTCGTGATCGTCCCCGACGCCGACAACGCCGTCGAGCTGCCCGCCGGCCTCGTCGCCCGGCTCTGCGACCGGCGCGCCGGGATCGGCGGCGACGGGCTGCTGCACGTCGTCCGCAGCGCGGCCCACCCCGATGCCCGGGCGATGGCCGGCGAAGCCGAATGGTTCATGGACTACCGCAACGCCGACGGTTCGGTCGCCGAGATGTGCGGCAACGGCCTGCGGGTCTTCGCCCGCTATCTGGAGCAGGCCGGGCATGTCACGGCCGGTGAGGTCGCCATCGCCACCCGCGACGGGGTCAAGAAGGTCCACCTCGACAAGGACGGCTCCGTCACCGTCTCCATGGGCCGCGCCGTGCTCCCCGAGGACGGGGTCACCGTCACCGTCGAGGGCCGCAGCTGGCCCGCCCGCAACGTGAACATGGGCAATCCGCACGCCGTCGCCTTCGTCGAGAGCCTCGACCACGCGGGCGACCTGTACAGCGAGCCGCCGTACGCCCCGGCCGAGGTCTATCCGGAAGGCGTGAACATCGAGTTCGTCGCCGACCGCGGCCCCCGCCATGTGGCCATGCGCGTGCACGAGCGCGGATCCTCCGAGACCCGCTCCTGCGGCACGGGCGCCTGCGCCGTCGCCGTGGCCGCCGCGCGCCGGGACGGCGTCGACCCGGCCGAGAGCGGCACACCCGCCACGTACACCGTCGACGTCCTCGGCGGCACGCTGATCATCACCGAGCACCCCGACGGCGAGATCGAGATGACCGGGCCCGCCGTCATCGTCGCCGAGGGCACGATCGACCCCTCCTGGCTGGCGACCGCCGGCACGGCCTGAGACCGCCGAGCGACGACCCGATTCCGGCCGGCCCCGGACTGGCCGGAATCGAGGCAGTCCCGAATCGGGCCAGTCCCGAATCGGGGCAGTCCGGGAATCGAAAAAGCCCGGGAATCGAAACAGTCAACGACTGATCTGTCGCTCGAATGGGTGATCCGTTTCACGCTGGGCGAGAGCGTGACTGCGCCGCGTGGTGGGCTCGGTAGCATCAAGCACCGGCCAGGCAGGCACGCCTTGCCCGCCCTCCGCCGGTCGACGTCGCCGGAGGTGCCCCATGAGTGCAGAGGCCACCAACCCTGTGAGCGCGGCAGAGGCCAACGCCCCCGACGCTCCCAGCCGCAGACGCGCCCGCCCGAGGATCGACCTCCGCAGGCTGGGGCGCGCCGCTCTGCTCGGTCCGACCGCACGAGGCCGCCTGCCCGACGCCATCGGCCACGTCGCCGACGCGCACCGAGCCCACCACCCCGACGCCGACCTGGCCGTGCTCCGCCGGGCGTACGTCCTCGCCGAGTCCTCGCACCGAGGCCAGTTCCGCAAGAGCGGCGAGCCCTACATCACGCATCCGCTCGCGGTCACCCTCATCCTCGCCGAACTCGGCGCCGAGACCACCACGTTGACCGCCTCCCTCCTCCACGACACCGTCGAGGACACGGAGGTGACCCTGGATCAGGTGCGCGAGCAGTTCGGCGACGAGGTCGCCTACCTCGTCGACGGCGTGACCAAACTGGAGAAGGTCGACTACGGCGCCGCCGCCGAACCGGAGACCTTCCGCAAGATGCTGGTCGCCACCGGCGACGACGTCCGCGTCATGTCGATCAAACTCGCCGACCGGCTCCACAACATGCGCACCCTCGGCGTCATGCGGCCCGAGAAACAGGTCAGGATCGCCAAGGTCACCCGCGACGTCCTCATTCCGCTCGCCGAACGGCTCGGCGTCCAGGCCCTCAAGACCGAGCTGGAGGACCTGGTCTTCGCGATCCTCCACCCCGAGGAGTACGAGAACACCCGTGCCCTCATCGCCGAGAACGCCGGCGCCGGTGACGCGCTCACCGCCATCGCCGACACCGTCTCGACGGTCCTGCGCGAGGCCGGCATCACCGCCGAAGTCCTCGTCCGACCACGGCACTTCGTCTCCGTCCACCGCGTCCGGCTCAAGCGCGGCGACCTGCGCGGCAGCGACTTCGGACGACTCCTGGTGCTGGTGGGCGAAGACGCCGACTGCTATGCCGTCCTCGGCGAACTCCACACCTGTTTCACCCCGGTGATCTCCGAGTTCAAGGACTTCATCGCCGCTCCGAAGTTCAACCTGTACCAGTCGCTGCACACCGCCGTCGCCGCTCCCGACGGCGCCGTCGCCGAAGTCCTCATCCGCACCCACCGGATGCACAAGGTCGCCGAGGCCGGCGTCGTCGCCCTGGGCAACCCGTACGTACCGCAGGACGGCGCCGAACCGGCCGAGGACGGTGAGCGCGCCGACCCCACCCGCCCGGGCTGGCTCTCCCGGCTCCTCGACTGGCAGCAGTCCACGCCCGACCCCGACACCTTCTGGACCTCGCTGCGCGCCGACCTCGCCGAGGACCAGGAGATCACCGTCTTCCGGGCCGACGGCGGCGCCCCCGGCACGATCAGCCTGCCCGCCGGGGCCACCTGCGTCGACGCGGCGTACGCGCAGTACGGCGAAGCAGCCCACTCCTGCGTGGGCGCGCGCGTCAACGGGCGCCTGGCGACGCTGAGCACCGTGCTCGCCGACGGAGACACCGTCCAGCCGCTGCTGGCCCAGGACACGGTCTCCGGGCCCTCTCCCGAATGGCTGGACCACGCCCGTACCCCCGCCGCGCGCATCGCGATCACCGGCTGGCTCCAGGCGCACCCGGAGGCCGCCAAGGCTCCGGCGGCCGATCCCCGCCCGCCCGCCTCCGTCACGGCCGACCGCCGCTCCGGCGCCAGACTCCTGGCCGATCTGCCGGGGACCACGGCCGGTGCCGTACGGCCCGCCGGATGCTGCACGCCCGTGCCACCCGACGAGATCACCGGCTTCCTGGTACGCGGCGGGTCCGTCACCGCCCACCGGACCGGCTGCGCCGCCGCCGACGCGATGAGGCGACTGGGCCGCGAACCCGTCACCGTCCACTGGGGCGACACCGCGGAGTGCCGCGTCACGCTCGTCGCCGAGTCCTTCGGCCGGCCCCGGCTCCTCGCCGACCTCACCGAGGCCATCGCCGCCGCCGGCGTCGCCGTCGTCTCGGCGACCGTCGAGCCGCCCTGCGAACAGCGTGTCCGCCACACGTACACCCTCCAACTCCCCGACGCCACCGGTCTCCCCGCCCTGATGCGGGCCATGCGGGACGTGCCCGGCGTGTACGACGTGAGTCGCGCGCAGCACCCCGCCTCACCCGACCTCTGACCCGACGCCGCACCGACCAGGTCAGATCACCAGGACGAGCCGGCCGCGCCCGCACCGGCACGGCCGCCCAACCGGTCGGCCGCCGTCGGCCACGCGCTGACTCCTTCGGGTGGCGGACGAGCGCGCCGCCGGGGGCGGGGCCCCGCGCACTGGTAGCCGTAGCCCATGCCGCTCACCTCCCGAAAAAGCTCCCCACGCGCGCGGTGGCTCCGTTCGGCCGTCCTGGTCGCCGCCTCGTCCGGTCTCGTCGCCGCCGCCCTGCCCCCGCCCCCGCCGCTCGGCATCGGGGACAAGCTCTTCCCCCACCTCGGCAACCCCGGCTACGACGTCCGGTCGTACGACATCGGCCTCACCTACCCCGGCCGGAACTCCGAGCCCCTCGCCGCCGTCACCCGGATCGCGGCGCTCGCCACCGCCGACCTGGAGCGGATCAACCTCGACTTCACGCACGGCGAGGTCTCGGCCGTCACCGTCGACGGCGAGGACGCCGAGTTCGTCACCAGCGGCGAGGACCTCGTGATCACCCCGGCACAGGCGGTGGTGGACGGCGACGCGCTGGAGATCACGGTCACCCACACCAGCGACCCCCGCGGCCCCGCGGGCACCGGCGGCTGGGTCCGCACCGGCGACGGCCTCGCCATGGCCAACCAGGCCGACGCCGCCCACCGGGTCTTCCCGTCCAACGACCACCCCGCCGACAAGGCGTACTTCACCTTCCGCATCACCGCGCCCAGCACCCTGACGGCCGTCGCCAACGGCCTGCCGGCGGGCCGCGACGAGAACGGCGCCACCACCACCTGGACCTACCGCACGGCCCACCCCATGGCGACCGAGCTCGCCCAGGTCTCCATCGGCCGCTCCACCGTCGTCCACCGGACAGGACCGCACGGCCTGCCCGTACGGGACGTGGTGCCCACCGCCGACCGGGAGCTCCTGGAGCCCTGGCTGAAGCGGACACCCGGACACATGGAGTGGATGGAGCGCCAGGTCGGCCGCTACCCCTTCGAGACCTACGGGGTGCTCGTCGCCGACGCCGTGACCGGCTTCCAGCTGGAGACCCAGACCCTCTCCCTCTTCGAGAGAAGACTCCTCACCGAACCCGGCTATCCGGAGTGGTACGTCGACTCGATCATGGTCCACGAGCTCGCCCACCAGTGGTTCGGCAACAGCGTCTCGCCGCGCACCTGGTCCGACCTGTGGCTCAACGAGGGGCACGCGAGCTGGTACGAGGCGCTGTACGCCGAGGAGGTCGGGAAACAGCCCCTCGAGCGGCGCATGAAGGCCGCCTACGCGGCCTCCGACGGGTGGCGGGCGGCCGGAGGGCCTCCGGCCGCCCCCGAGCCGCCCTCGCCCGGCCACAAGATCAGCCTCTTCCGGCCCGTCGTCTACGACGGGAGCGCCCTGGTCCTGTACGCGCTCAGGCAGGAGATCGGCCAGGACGCCTTCCAGAGCCTGCAACGCCGCTGGGTGAGCGAGCACCGCGACGCCAGCTCCACCACCGCCGACTTCATCGCGCTGGCCTCCCAGGTCGCGGAGCGCGATCTCAGCGCCTTCTTCACCGGCTGGCTCTACGCGGAGAAGACACCGGCCATGCCCGGGCACCCGGACTGGCGCAGCCGGGCACCGCAGCCCGCGAGCGCCCCGAAACCGGGGTGACGCGCGCCGTCCGGCCGTGTCACCATCATCAGGTCGGCGACGCGGCCGGACCGGGAATCTTTCCGTGCCGTCGCGTGTTGTGATCGACGCAACGACTTTCCATCGACGTAAAGGATCAAATGACCTCCTCTTCATCCCCTTCCCAGGACGAGCAGAGCTTCGCCGAGACGAGCCGCACCGAGAGCCTTCGGGCCGATGCCCTGATGGAAGAGGACGTCGCCTGGAGCCACGAGATCGACGGAGAGCGGGACGGCGATCAGTTCGACCGCTCCGAGCGCGCGGCCCTGCGGCGCGTGGCGGGCCTCTCCACCGAGCTCGAGGACGTCACCGAGGTCGAGTACCGGCAGCTGCGCCTGGAGCGCGTCGTGCTGGTCGGCGTATGGACCTCGGGCACGGTGCAGGACGCGGAGAACTCCCTCGCGGAGCTGGCGGCCCTCGCCGAGACGGCGGGCGCCCTGGTGCTCGACGGCGTCATCCAGCGCCGTGACAAGCCCGACCCGGCCACGTTCATCGGCTCGGGCAAGGCCCGTGAGCTGCGGGACATCGTGCTCGAGACCGGCGCCGACACCGTCGTCTGCGACGGTGAACTCAGCCCCGGTCAGCTCATCGCCCTCGAAGACGTCGTCAAGGTGAAGGTGGTCGACCGGACCGCCCTGATCCTCGACATCTTCGCCCAGCACGCCAAGTCCCGAGAGGGCAAGGCGCAGGTCGCCCTCGCGCAGATGCAGTACATGCTGCCGCGACTGCGAGGCTGGGGTCAGTCGCTCTCCCGTCAGATGGGTGGCGGCGGCGGTGGCGGCATGGCCACCCGCGGTCCCGGTGAGACCAAGATCGAGACGGACCGGCGCCGGATCCGCGAGAAGATGGCGAAGATGCGCCGGGAGATCGCGGAGATGAAGACCGGCCGTGACATCAAGCGGCAGGAGCGGCGCCGTCACAAGGTTCCGTCGGTCGCCATCGCCGGGTACACCAACGCCGGCAAGTCGTCCCTGCTGAACCGGCTGACCGGCGCGGGTGTGCTGGTGGAGAACGCGCTGTTCGCCACCCTCGACCCGACCGTCCGCCGGGCCGAGACGCCCAGCGGCCGGGTGTACACCCTGGCCGACACCGTCGGGTTCGTACGGCATCTGCCGCACCACCTGGTCGAGGCGTTCCGCTCCACCATGGAGGAGGTCGGCGACTCCGACCTGATCCTCCACGTGGTGGACGGCTCGCACCCCGCCCCGGAGGAGCAGCTGGCCGCCGTCCGCGAGGTGTTCCGTGACGTCGGCGCGGTGAACGTGCCGGAGGTCGTGGTCGTCAACAAGGCGGACGCGGCCGACCCGCTCGTGCTGCAGCGGCTGATGCGGGCCGAACGACACGCGATCGCGGTCTCGGCGCGTACGGGCGAGGGCATCGAGGAGCTGCTCGCGCTGATCGACGCCGAACTGCCGAGGCCGCAGGTCGAGATCGAGGCGCTCGTGCCGTACACCGAGGGCGGTCTTGTCTCGCGGGTGCACGCCGAGGGCGAGCTGCTCTCCGAGGAGCACACGCCGGAGGGCACGCTGATCAAGGCACGGGTGCACGAGGAGCTGGCGGCGTTCCTGATGCCGTACGTTCCCGCCGCGCACTGACCGGTCTCGCCGCGCGCCGCTCCGCACGGCGCGAAGGGCCCCACGTACAGAAGGCCCCGCCCCCTGATCGGGGGGCGGGGCCTTGCGCATGGGCGCCGACCGAGGAGGCCGGCCGTCGGTGACGCGACGTCAGCGGGCGAACTTCTTGCTGACCATCTCGTGCGCGTCCTTGGCACCACGGCCCAGCTGCGGGCCGGCCAGCCAGCCGTTGCCGCCGACCGGGCCGATCGAGGTGTTCGACACCAGCGCCACCTTGCCGTTCGGCATCGTGCGGATCCAGCCACCGCCGGAGGAACCGCCGGTCATGGTGCAGCCGATGCGGTACATCGTCGGCGTCGCCGGAGCCGTCGTCATCCGGGTCGGCCGGTCGAGGCACTTGTGCATGATCAGACCGTTGTACGGCGGGGCGGCCGGGTAGCCCCAGGCGCCCATCGTGCCGGCCTGGGCGGCGGTCGGCGCGGAGAAGTCGATCGGCAGGGCGACGCCCACGGTCTCCTCCAGGGACTTCTTGCCCCGCTCCGGCTGCACGTGCAGCACGGCGTAGTCGTAGGGCCAGGCGGGGTTGGTGCCGCCGCGCTGGATCCACTCGCCCGAGGTGACCGCCCAGTCGGCCCAGTACTGGCCGTAGGGAGCCACCTGGTGCGGCTGCGCGTTGCCCAGGGAGGACGCCGACTTGCCGAGGTCGTTGTAGGCGGGCACGAAGGTGATGTTGCGGAACCAGCCGCCCCGCTGGCCGGCGTGCACACAGTGGCCGGCGGTCCACACCAGGTTGGACTTCCCGGGCCGGCGCGGGTCCTTCACGACCGTGCCGGAGCACACCATGGGACCCTGCGGCGAGTCGAAGAAGATCTTCCCGACGGGCGCCGCGTTGCGGTGGTACGGAGTCTTCTCGCGCTGGGCCCGGACGGGCCGCGGCACGGGGTCGCTGCCGCCCGCGCCCGCCGCCGTGGTGATCGCCGGGTCGGGGCTCTTCGCCGACTGCATGCGCTCGGGGTCCCACAGCCCCTCGATCACCGGGTTGACGAAGTCCTCGGCCTCACGGAGCCAGGTGTCCTTGTCCCAGTTCTTCCAGTCGCCGTTCTTCCACTTGTCCAGGTCGACGCCGTGCTTCTGGAGCCTGTCGGCCAGGTCCTCGGGCAGCGCGGCGCCGCCGCCACCGGTGGTGGGGTCGGCGGCGGTCGCCGCGGCGGCGGGCTTGTCGGCCGCCGGCGTCGTCTCGGTCGGGCCGCAGGCGGTGGCGGTCACCGAGAGCGCCACGGCCAGGCCGGCGAACGCCGGCAGGAGTCTTGTCGAACGCATGAGTTGAGATCCCCCTGGGATGTTTCCCGCGCCCCGGCTCTGCCATGGACTGGTTGCCATGGACGCGTCACTAGCGGTGCACAGTATGCCCGTCGGCGGGAGGCGGGACCCCGCGGGGCCCCGCCTCCCGCACCGAAGACGGCTACCGGCCCGCGTACTTCTTGCTGACCTCGTCGTACACGCCCTTGGCCTCGGCGCCCAGGCGCGGACCGGCCAGCCAACCGGCCGTCACCGGACCGATGGACGTGTTCGAGACCAGCGCCGGCTTGCCGTCCTTGCCCTTGGCCACCCAGCCGCCACCGGACGAACCACCGGTCATGGTGCAGCCGATCCGGTACATCGCCGGCTGCTTGGCCACCACCGACAGACGGCCCGGCTTGTCCTGGCACTGGAACATCTTCTGACCGTCGAACGGCGCTCCCGCCGGGTAACCGGTCGCCGTCATGCTCGCGATCTTCGACGTGGCGGGCGCGTTGAACTCCACGGGGAGCGCCGCACCGACCGTCTCCTCCAGCGACTTGCCCGTGCTGCCCTTCTCCGGCGTCACATGGATCACCGCGAAGTCGTACGGAGCGCCCTGACCGCCGGTCGCCGCGCCCTGCGAAATCCACTGCTCGGACGTCTGCGCCCAGTCGCCCCACCACACGCCGTACGGCGCGACTTCCTCGCGGGTCGCGTTCTCCAGCTGGGCGGTCGGCTTGCCGCCGTCGTTGTACGAGGGGACGAAGGCGATGTTGCGGTACCAGCCGCCCTTCTTGCCGGCGTGCACGCAGTGGCCAGCCGTCCAGACCATGTTGGACTTCCCCGGGTTCGCCGGGTCCTTCACGACCGTGGCCGAGCAGACCATCGAGCCCTCGGGACCGTCGAAGAAGACCTTGCCCGCCTCCGGCGCGCTGGAGTGGTACGGCGGCGTCACGGACTTCGCGCTGACCGGAGCGGGGGTCGGGTCGGTGACACCCTCGTCGCCCGAGATGTCCTCCTCCTCGACCGGCCTGTCGGGGCGCTCGGCGTCCCGCATCCGGTCCGGGTCCCAGAGGTCCTCGATGATCGGGTTGACGTAGTCCTTGGCCTCACGCAGCCACGTGTCGCGGTCCCAGTTCCTCCACTCGCCGTTCCTCCACTTGTCCAGGTCGATCCCGCGCTCCTTGAGCCGGTCCTTGAGATCGTCCGGAATCGTGATCTTGTCGCCGGCGGACGGGCTCGCGGGAGCACTGGGCTTGTCCCCCGCGTTCTCCTCGGTCGGGCCGCAGGCCGTCGCCGTCAGCGTCAAGGCCGCGACGGCGGCTGCCGAGGCCAGCAGCGGACGAATCGATCGCATCTCGTGATCCCCCTGGGAACTACGTCAACTGGTGCATGTGTGAACAGCGGTGAAGTGCGGCGGCGGCGCCGGTGACCGGTGCCGAAGCGCGGCCCCCATGATGCCGGTGCCGGAGGGGACGGCGTGCGGCAGGTCCGCGGTTCCGCCCCTCGTACAGCCGTTGCCGGGCCGTGATCCGGGACGCCCCGACGAACTTGGGATCGGCCCGTGATCCCCGCGATCCCTCGTCGTTGGTACGGACGGGGGACACGGAGGCAGCGTTCAGGGCCGGCGTTCGCACGGTCGCGCGACGTACCGATGTGCAACGCAACCGTTACAGCGGGAGGACACCGAACCGTGGCCCTGACCGAATCAGCTCCAGCCGTACCACCGGCCCCGCACGCGCCCGAGAGCGAGCGGACCGCGACCGGGACAAGCGCCCATGAGGGCATCCTGCGCCGCCAGTCCCTGCGCGAATCGGCGGCGCGCACCTACGCCCGCTCGCTGCCGATCGTGCCCGTACGCGCCCGGGGGCTGACCATCGAGGGCGCGGACGGACGCCGGTACCTCGACTGCCTCTCCGGCGCCGGGAGCCTGGCCCTCGGGCACAACCACCCGGTGGTCCTGGAGGCCGTCAGGAAGGTCCTCGACTCCGGCGCCCCGCTCCATGTCCTCGACCTCGCCACCCCCGTCAAGGACGCCTTCACCACGGAGCTGTTCGCCACGCTGCCGGCCGGACTCGCCGACGACGCGCGCATCCAGTTCTGCGGGCCGGCCGGCACGGACGCGGTCGAGGCCGCCCTCAAACTCGTCCGCACGGCCACCGGACGCAGCGGACTGCTCAGCTTCACCGGCGCCTACCACGGCATGACCGCCGGAGCGCTCGACGCCTCGGGCGGCGCCACGGACGTACGGGTCACCAGGCTGCCCTACCCGCAGCACTACCGCTGTCCCTTCGGCGTCGGCGGGGACCAGGGCGCCGAACTGGCCGCCCGCTGGACGGAGAACCTGCTCGACGACCCCAAGAGCGGCGTCCCCACCCCCGCCGGGATGATCCTCGAACCGGTGCAGGGCGAAGGCGGGGTCATCCCCGCCCCCGACCCCTGGATGCGCCGGATGCGCGAGATCACCGCCTCGCGTTCCATCCCGCTGATCGCCGACGAGGTCCAGACCGGCGTCGGCCGTACCGGCACCTTCTGGGCCGTCGAGCACAGCGGTGTCGTCCCCGACGTCATGGTCCTCTCCAAGGCCATCGGCGGCTCCCTCCCGCTCGCCGTCATCGTCTACCGGCGCGAACTCGACACCTGGAAGCCCGGCGCCCACGCGGGCACCTTCCGCGGCAACCAGCTCGCCATGGCCGCCGGAGCCGCCACCCTCGCGTACGTACGGGAGAACAGGCTCGCCGAACGCGCCGCCACCCTCGGGGAGAGGATGCTCGGGCGCCTGCGGGGCCTCGCCGCCGACCATCCCTGCGTCGGCGACGTACGCGGGCGAGGGCTCATGATCGGCGTCGAGCTGGTCGACCCGTACGCCGAGGAGACCGGTACCTCCGCCCCGCCCGCCGACCCGGCCCTCGCGGTGGCCGTGCAGCAGGAGTGCCTCGACCGCGGCCTCATCGTCGAACTGGGCGGCCGCCACTCCGGAGTCGTCCGGCTCCTCCCCCCGCTCACCCTCACCGACGAGCAGGCCGCAGCGGTCCTCGACCGCTTCGCCGACGCCCTGGCCGCCGCCGAACGCGCCCACCGACCGGGCCGGCCCACGCGTCCCCGCCCCCCGCACCCCCGGAACGCCGCCGGACCGTCCCACTGACCCCGGACCGAATCCGGGAACCCCTCACAAGGAAGCCCCCCCGTGAACGCCACCCCCTCCTCCGAAGCGTCCGACACCGGCAGCGCCGCCCACGGCCCGCTCACCGCCGAGCAGGCCACCGTCCCCCGCCAGCCCTCCGGCCCGTACGCCCCCCAGCCCGCGGCCCTTCCCGCCTCCGCCGCGACCGGCCACGACCACCTCGACGACCCGGATCCGCAGCGCGCCGCCGACGTCGCGACCATCGAGAACCTGCTGCGCTGCTGGGTACGGGAGAAGAACCTCCCCGCCCCCGGCTCCGGCACCCTCCGCATCCCCCTGGAAGCCAGCGGCGCCGCCCTGCTCGTACCCGTCCTGTACTGGTCAGCCACCGGTTGGCACCGCTTCGGCGCTCCCGCCCTGGAAGGCCTCCCCACCTCGGCACCGGTGGCCGACGCCGTCACCGTCGCCGCCCTCCTCAGCCGCGAGACCGGGCGTCCGGAGGGCACCGAACTCGTCGGCCGCGTCGCCGACTCCGCCCGCCGCACCGCCGACTTCATCACCGACCGGCGCCGCCGCCCCAACCCCCGCCCCGACGCCGACCTCTTCCTCACCGCCGAACAGTCCCTGCTCCTCGGCCACCCCCTCCATCCGACCCCGAAGAGCCGCGAGGGACTCTCCGAGGCCGAAGCCCGCCTCTACTCCCCGGAGTTGCACGGCTCCTTCCCCCTGCACTGGATGGCCGTCGACCGCACCGTCCTCGCCTCCGACTCCGCCTGGACCGAGCAGGGCCGCCCCATCTCCGCCGAACAGCTCGCCACCGGGCTGGCCGAGGGCCTCACCCTGCCCGCCGGCACCGTGCCGCTGCCCCTCCACCCCTGGCAGGCCCGCGAACTGCTCCACCGCCCCGCCGTCGCCCCCCTTCTCGACGCGGGTCTCCTCCACGACCTCGGTCCCCACGGCACCGCCTGGCACCCCACCTCCTCCGTACGCACCGTGCACCGCCCCGGTGCCCGGGCCATGCTCAAGCTCTCCCTCGGCGTCCGCATCACCAACTCCCGCCGCGAGAACCTCCGCAAGGAGCTCCACCGCGGCGTGGAGGTCCACCGCCTCCTGCGCACCGGCCTCGTCGACCAGTGGCAGGCCGCGCACCCCGGATTCGACATCGTCCGCGACCCCGCCTGGCTCGCGGTCGACACCCCCGACGGCGACCCCGTACCCGGACTGGACGTCATGGTCCGCCACAACCCGTTCGCCGCCGGAGACGACGCCGTCTGCATCGCCGCTCTCACCGCCCCACGGCCCTGGCCCGGCACCACCCGGATGCGCTCCCGCCTCACCGAGATCGTCACCCGTCTCGCCACCCGCACCGGCCGCCCCACCACGGCGGTCGCCGCCGAGTGGTTCCTGCGCTACCTCGACCACGTCGTCCGCCCCGTGCTCTGGCTCGACGGCGCCGCAGGAGTCGCCCTGGAGGCCCACCAGCAGAACACGCTGGTACTCCTCGACCCGGACGGCTGGCCCGTGGGCGGCCGCTACCGCGACAACCAGGGCTACTACTTCCGCGAGTCCCACCGCGATGAACTCGACAGGCGACTGCCCGGCATCGGCACGGTCAGCGACACCTTCGTCTCCGACCAGGTCACCGACGAGCGTTTCGCGTACTACCTCGGCATCAACAACGTCCTGGGCCTCATCGGCGCCTTCGGCTCCCAGCGCCTCGCCGACGAACGGGTCCTGCTCGCCGGCTTCCGCCAGTTCCTCACCTCGGCCGTCAGCCTCGGCTCCCCCCTGCCGCACCGCCTTCTGGAGGCCGCGACCCTGCGCTGCAAGGCCAACCTCCTCACCCGTCTGCACGGCCTGGACGAACTCGTCGGACCCGTCGACACCCAGTCCGTCTACGTCACCATCACCAACCCCCTCCGTCCCTGAGAGACCACGATCCGACCGCACTGCCGAGAGGAGAGCGCCGCCGTGCCTCCCACCGACGCGAGCACCGACACCGACACCGACGCCGGCACGGACACCGACGCCTTCGGCGGCCCCTCGGCCGACACGGCCGGCGAGGACACGGTGGACCTGCGCCTCCCCGACGAACTCGTCGCCCTGTTCTCGGCCGACGAGCCCACGGCGACGACCGACGGCGACCTGCTCGACTCCGTCGCCGGCTGGGGCCCGGCCACCACCCCGGCCGGCACGTTCCAGCTCGTCCCCGTACGGATCGAACGGGACCTCACGCTCATCAGCCGGTGGATGAACGACCCGGCCGTCGCCGCGTTCTGGGAGCTGTCCGGACCGGAGACGGTGACCGCGGCCCACCTCCGCGCCCAACTCGAGGGCGACGGCCGCAGCGTGCCCTGCCTCGGAGTCCTCGACGCCGCCCCCATGAGCTACTTCGAGCTCTACCGCGCCGACCTCGACCCCCTCGCCCGGCACTACCCGGCACGCCCCCACGACACCGGCGTCCATCTCCTCATCGGCAGCGTCGCCGACCGCGGCCGCGGCGTCGGCACGGCCCTCCTGCGAGCCGTCGCCGACCTCGTCCTCGACCACCGTCCCCGATGCACCCGCGTCGTCGCCGAACCCGACCTGCGCAACACCCCCTCCGTCTCAGCCTTCCTGAGCGCCGGATTCCGCTTCTCCGCGGAAGTCGACCTCCCCGACAAACGAGCCGCCCTCATGGTCCGCGACCGCGTCCTCCGCCACGTCCTGTGAACGTCCCTTCGCCGTACATACCCCGCTCCACCCACAGCGGTTCCCACCCAGAGGAGTCCCCGTGCCGTCGTCCCCAGTCACCCACGACTCCGTACTGCTCTCACCCGCCGAGCTCACCCCCGGTGCCTGGACCCGGGCGTGCTCGCACCTCCTCGCCAAGACCCTCGGCGAGTTCGCCTACGAGGAGATCATCGCGCCGGTCCCCACCGACGGCCCGGGCGGTCCCGGTCGGCATGCCCTGCGCCTCGACGACGGGACGGCGCTCACCTTCTCCGCCCGCCGGGGCGCGTACGGCAGCTGGCGCGTCGCACCCGACTCGATCACCCTCGACGGCAGGCCGCTGACCGATCCCCTCGACTTCCTGGTCCGGGCCCGCCGGCTCCTCGGCATCGACGGCGCCACCCTCGGCCATCTCATCCGGGAGCTCACCACCACCCTCGCCGCCGACGCCCGGCTCCACCACACGGCACTCACCGCCGACCGGCTCGCCGACCTCGGATACGCCGAACTCGAAGGCCATCAGACCGGCCACCCCTGGCTCGTCCTCAACAAGGGCCGCATCGGCTTCTCCGCCTCCGACACCGCCCGCTGGGCCCCCGAGGCCCGCCGCGCCGTCCACCTCCCCTGGATCGCCGTCAGCACCGACCTCGCCGCCTATCGCGGAGTCCCCGGGCTCGAAACCGCCGACCGCCTCTACGCGCGCGAGCTCGACACCGAGGTACGCGAAGCCTTCGACGCGGAGCTGCGCGGCCGCGGCCTCGACCCCGCGACGTACCTCCTGATGCCCGTCCACCCCTGGCAGTGGGACGAGATCCTGCTCCCGCTCTACGCCCCCGCCGTCGCCGCCGGAGCCATCGTCCCGCTCCACCGGACCGACGGCGACCTGCGCCTGCCGCAGCAGTCCGTCCGCACCTTCCTCAACACCAGCCGGCCCGACCGGCACAGCGTCAAACTCCCGCTCTCCGTCCTCAACACCCTGGTCTGGCGCGGACTGCCCACCGAGCGCACCCTCGCCGCCCCGGCCGTCACCTCCTGGGTCCACGGTCTGCGCGACGCCGATCCCTTCCTGCGCGACGAGTGCGGCGTGATCCTCCTCGGTGAGGTCGCCTCCGTCACCGTCCAGCACCCTCTCTACGACCGGCTGCCCGAGGTCCCGTACCAGTACAAGGAACTCCTCGGCGCGATCTGGCGCGAACCGCTGCGTCTGCCGCCGGGAGAGCGCGCCCGCACCCTCGCCGCACTCCTGCACACCGATCCGAAGGGCCGCGCCTTCGTCGCCGAGCTCGTCGAACGGTCCGGCCTCGCCCCCGCCGTCTGGCTCCAGCACCTCTTCAGGGCCCTGCTGCCCCCGCTGCTGCGCTTCCTCTACCGGTACGGCACCGTGTTCTCCCCGCACGGCGAGAACGCCATCGTCGTCTACGACGACCGGGACGTCCCCGTGCGGCTGGCGATCAAGGACTTCGTCGACGACGTCAACATCAGCGCCCGGCCGCTCCCCGAGCACGACGCCATGCCGGACGACGTCCGTGCCGTGCTGCTCACGGAGGAACCGGCCTTCCTCACGCAGTTCATCCATTCAGGGCTCTTCGTGGGCGTCTTCCGCTACCTGGCACCGCTCTGCGAGGAACAACTCGGGTTACCGGAGAACGATTTCTGGGCCCTGGTCCGCGCCGAGATCATCCGCCACCAGACGCGCTTCCCGGAGCTGAAGGAACGGTTCGAGCTCTTCGATCTCCTCACCCCCCGGATCGAGCGTCTCTGTCTCAACCGCAACCGTCTGCACCTGGACGGCTACCGCGACCGCCCCGCGCGGCCGCACGCGGCCGTCCACGGAACCGTCCCGAATCCCCTCGCGTGATCCGGCTGTCAGTCCCGCGCCGTAGGGTGGAAGCGCTATGACGAAGCCATCCCTCCCCGATCTCCTCCACGCCGCGGTCTCCTCCGTCGGCGGTGTGGAACGGCCTGGCCAGGTCGCCATGGCCGAGGCCGTTGCCGAGGCCATCGACGACAGTGCCCACCTCCTCGTCCAGGCCGGCACCGGCACCGGAAAGTCCCTCGGCTATCTGGTTCCGGCCCTGGCGCACGGGGAGCGCGTGGTGGTCGCCACCGCCACGCTGGCGCTCCAGCGCCAGCTGGTCGAACGCGATCTTCCGCGTACGGTCGACGCCCTGCATCCGCAGCTCCGCAGGCGCCCGGAGTTCGCCATGCTCAAGGGGCGGTCGAACTACCTCTGTCTGCACCGCCTCCACGAGGGGGTTCCGCAGGACGAGGAGGACGGGCTCTTCGACCCCTTCGAGGCCGCCGCGCCGACGAGCAAGCTCGGTCAGGATCTGCTGCGGTTGCGGGACTGGTCCGACGAGACGGAGACGGGAGACCGGGACGACCTGACGCCCGGTGTCTCCGACCGCGCGTGGTCCCAGGTGTCGGTCTCCTCCCGCGAGTGCCTGGGAGCGAGCAAGTGCGCGTACGGCGCCGAGTGCTTCGCCGAGGCGGCCCGTGAGCGGGCCAAGCTCGCCGATGTGGTCGTCACCAACCACGCCCTGCTGGCCATCGACGCGATCGAGGGCGCCCCCGTCCTCCCCCAGCACGAGGTGCTGATCGTGGACGAGGCCCATGAGCTGGTCTCCCGCGTCACCGGCGTCGCCACCGGCGAGCTCACCCCCGGCCAGGTCAACCGCGCCGTGCGCCGGAGCGCGAAGCTGGTCGACGAGAAGACCGCCGATCAGCTGCAGACCGCGGCCGAAGGTTTCGAACGGGTCATGGAGCTGGCCCTGCCGGGCCGCCTGGAGGAGATCCCGGAGGACCTGTCCTATGCGCTGATGGCGCTGCGCGACGCGGCTCGCGCCGTGATCACGGCCCTGGGTTCCACCCGGGACAAGTCGGTCCAGGACGAGGACGCCGTACGCAGGCAGGCCATGGCCTCGGTCGAGTCCGTCCACGGCGTGGCCGAGCGGATCACCCAGGGGTCCGAGTACGACGTCGTCTGGTACGAACGCCACGATCGTTTCGGCGCCTCGGTGCGGGTCGCCCCGCTCTCCGTCTCCGGGCTGCTGCGGGAGAAGCTCTTCGCCGACCGGTCCGTGGTGCTCACCTCGGCCACCCTCAAGCTCGGCGGTGATTTCAACGGAGTGGGAGCCTCGCTGGGGCTGGCCCCGGAGGGCACCGAGGGTGACGACATCCCGGTGTGGAAGGGCATCGACGTCGGCTCGCCCTTCGACTACCCCAAGCAGGGGATCCTCTATGTCGCCAAGCACCTCTCCCGGCCCGCGCGTGACGGCGACCGCGGGGACATGCTGGACGAGCTGACGGAGCTGATGCAGGCGGCGGGCGGCCGCACCCTCGGTCTGTTCTCCTCGATGCGGGCGGCTCAGCTGGCGGCGGAGGAGCTCCGCACCCGCATCCCCGAGTTCCCGATCCTGCTCCAGGGGGAGGACACCCTCGGTGAGCTGATCAAGAACTTCTCGGCCGATCCGAAGACCTGTCTCTTCGGCACGCTCTCCTTGTGGCAGGGGGTGGATGTGCCGGGTGCCAGCTGTCAGCTCGTGGTGATGGACAAGATCCCCTTCCCGCGTCCGGACGACCCGCTGATGAGCGCGCGGCAGAAGGCGGTCGAGGAAGCCGGCGGCAACGGCTTCATGGCGGTCGCGGCGACGCACGCGGCCCTTCTGATGGCCCAGGGCGCCGGCCGGCTGGTCCGTGCCACGGGCGACCGCGGCGTTGTCGCCGTACTCGATCCGCGGCTGGCCACGGCGCGCTACGGCAGCTATCTGAAGGCGTCGATGCCCGACTTCTGGTACACCACGGACCGTAACCAGGTGCGTAAGTCGCTCGCGGCGATCGACGCGGCGTCCACGGCGGCGGGAGCCTGAGGGCGCCCGCCGAGGAGAGAGGGAGCCCCTCCGAGGGGCCGGGAGACACAGCAGGGCCCCGGGACCGGCGCAGTGGGTCCCGGGGCCCGGTCAGAGCCGGCGAGGGGGTGTCACACCCGCCGGAGTACCGCGACGACCTTGCCGAGGATGGTGGCCTCGTCGCCGGGGATGGGCTGGTACGCCGCGTTGTGCGGCAGCAGCCAGACATGGCCGTCCTCGCGCTTGAAGCGCTTGACGGTGGCTTCGCCGTCGAGCATGGCGGCGACGATGTCGCCGTTCTCCGCGACCGGCTGGCGGCGCACCGTGACCCAGTCGCCGTCACAGATCGCGGCTTCGATCATCGAGTCGCCGACGACCTTCAGGACGAACAGCTCGCCGTCGCCGACCAGCTGCCGGGGCAGCGGGAAGACGTCCTCGACCGACTCCTCGGCGAGGATCGGGCCGCCGGCGGCGATCCGTCCGACCAGGGGGACGTACGAGGCGGCCGGCTTGCCGGTGGTGTCCGTCGCCTGCGTGCTGGGCTGGTCGGAGCCTCGGACCTCGTACGCCCGCGGGCGGTGCGGGTCGCGACGGAGAAAGCCCTTGCGCTCCAGGGCCATCAGCTGGTGCGCCACCGAGGACGTGCTGGAGAGCCCCACGGCCTGGCCGATCTCGCGCATCGACGGGGGGTAGCCGCGGCGCTGGACCGAGTCCCGGATGACCTCGATGACCCTCCGCTGCCGGTCCGTGAGGCCAGAGCTGTCGGCCCTGATCCCTGGGGGGCGTCCGGGCAACGAGCGCGCGGGCCGGCCGGGCTCCCCGTCCCCGTTCATGACTGTGTCATTCATGGCATGCACCGGCTCGAATCGGCCCTGGGAGCGGTCCTGGGCTGTGATGGTGGCACTGTCTGCGGTGGTGGTCACGTCGTCGGCCCCTCTCGAATGGTCTCCCTGGCTGGCACAACGGTAGTGGCTTTCGAAAGGTTGCGCCAAACACACGTTCGAGTGAAAATTCGCAGATTGCCTTACGTGTTCGTGCAGGGGGGTGTATAGGCAGGCCCGGACCGCAAGAGGAAGACGGTCATCACGGTAACCTCCCCGCCGTACCGCAGGGCGGCGGGGGTTGCCTCTTCAGTGTGGCACCGGGGGACCCCGAAGCGGCGGCGGCGCGCTCTTCCCGTACTCTCGTCGTCGACCGCGGGCGGCCGCGTCGCGCGACACGCGCAACGCGCCGAAAACGCGCTTCGCCACCAGATCTAGTGGTTGCATGGCATCAGCCACCTAGAAGTTGTGGTCCCCGGTCGGTCGGGACCGTACGCATCGCCTATGCTGGTGGTCGCTTCGAGGGGCCTTGACGGGCCCGGCGGGGCTATTCAGTCGTGCTGTGAGGGAGGGTCGGAACCATGCATTGCCCCTTCTGCAGGCACCCCGACAGCCGCGTCGTCGACAGTCGCACCACCGACGACGGCACGTCGATCCGCCGCCGTCGCCAGTGCCCCGACTGCTCCCGTCGTTTCACGACGGTGGAGACCGCCTCGCTGATGGTGATCAAGCGGTCGGGCGTGACGGAACCCTTCAGTCGTACCAAGGTCATCTCCGGCGTCCGCAAGGCATGCCAGGGACGGCCCGTGACCGAGGACGCCCTCGCCAAGCTCGGCCAGCGGGTCGAGGAGGCGGTGCGCGCCACCGGGAGCGCCGAGCTGACCACCCACGACGTGGGCCTGGCCATCCTCGGCCCGTTGCAGGAGCTCGACCTCGTCGCGTACCTGCGCTTCGCATCCGTTTACAAGGCTTTCGACAGCCTCGACGACTTCGAGGCCGCCATCGCGGAACTTCGCGGGCAGCGGCCTCCCGCAGTGGAACGCGGGACCGGAGCGACCCCCGGGGTCCCCGTTCCCGCCACCGCCGCCGACTGACCGGCGGGCCGGACCAGTGGTCCGGCGAGACCGGTCGCCGAGCGGCCGAAAAGACGTGCCACGCGCGCCTGTGCGGTGCTCGTGGCAGCAGACAAGAAGACGGTGCCCTGGGACTATCTGGGCACTTCAGGGTGTTTTGCCCGTATATGGGAGGCGGCATGACAGAGACGGCGAGCGGTCCGGCAGCACGAGGTTCCCGCGCAAAGGGAGCCAAGGCGAGCAAGGGCCTGCGTATCGAGCGCATCCACACCACCCCCGGAGTGCATCCGTACGACGAGGTGGTCTGGGAGCGTCGTGACGTCGTCATGACCAACTGGCGCGACGGCTCGGTCAACTTCGAGCAGCGTGGCGTCGAGTTCCCCGACTTCTGGTCGGTGAACGCGGTCAACATCGTCACCAGCAAGTACTTCCGCGGGGCCGTCGGCACCCCGCAGCGCGAGACCGGTCTCAAGCAGCTCATCGACCGGATCGTGAAGACCTACCGGAAGGCCGGCGAGGAGTACGGCTACTTCGCCTCGCCCGCCGACGCCGAGATCTTCGAGCACGAGCTGGCCTACGCCCTCCTGCACCAGGTCTTCAGCTTCAACTCGCCGGTCTGGTTCAACGTCGGCACGCCGCAGCCCCAGCAGGTCTCCGCCTGCTTCATCCTGTCCGTCGACGACTCCATGGAGTCGATCCTCGACTGGTACAAGGAAGAGGGCATGATCTTCAAGGGCGGCTCCGGCGCCGGCCTGAACCTCTCCCGTATCCGCTCCTCCAAGGAGCTGCTCTCCTCCGGCGGCAACGCCTCAGGACCGGTCTCCTTCATGCGGGGCGCCGACGCCTCCGCGGGAACGATCAAGTCGGGTGGCGCCACCCGCCGCGCGGCCAAGATGGTCATCCTCGACGTCGACCACCCCGACATCGAGGACTTCATCGAGACCAAGGTCAAGGAGGAGGAGAAGATCCGCGCCCTGCGTGACGCGGGCTTCGACATGGACCTGGGCGGCGACGACATCACGTCCGTCCAGTACCAGAACGCCAACAACTCCGTCCGCGTGAACGACGAGTTCATGAAGGCCGTCGAGTCCGGCGGCAAGTTCGGCCTGCGCGCCCGGATGACCGGCGAGGTCATCGAGGAGGTCGAGGCCAAGTCGCTGTTCCGCAAGATGGCCGAGGCCGCCTGGGCCTGCGCCGACCCGGGCATCCAGTACGACGACACGATCAACCGCTGGCACACCTGCCCGGAGTCCGGCCGTATCAACGGCTCGAACCCCTGCAGCGAGTACATGCACCTGGACAACACGTCCTGCAACCTCGCCTCGCTGAACCTCATGAAGTTCCTCAAGGACGACGGCAAGGGCAACCAGTCGTTCGAGTCCGAGCGCTTCGCCAAGGTCGTCGAGCTGGTCATCACCGCGATGGACATCTCCATCTGCTTCGCCGACTTCCCGACGCAGAAGATCGGCGAGAACACCCGCGCCTTCCGCCAGCTGGGCATCGGCTACGCCAACCTCGGCGCCCTGCTGATGGCCACCGGCCACGCGTACGACTCCGACGGCGGCCGCGCGCTGGCCGGCGCCATCACCTCGCTGATGACCGGTACGTCGTACAAGCGCTCCGCCGAGCTCGCCGCGGTCGTCGGACCGTACGACGGCTACGCCCGCAACGCCGAGCCGCACCAGCGCGTCATGAAGCAGCACGCGGACGCCAACACGACGGCCGTCCGCGTGGACGACCTCGACTCGCCGATCTGGGCCGCCGCCACGGAGGCCTGGCAGGACGTGATCCGTCTCGGCGCCAAGAACGGCTTCCGCAACGCCCAGGCCTCGGTCATCGCCCCGACCGGCACCATCGGTCTCGCGATGTCCTGCGACACCACCGGCCTCGAGCCTGACCTCGCCCTGGTCAAGTTCAAGAAGCTGGTCGGCGGCGGCTCGATGCAGATCGTCAACGGCACGGTCCCGCAGGCCCTGCGCCGCCTGGGCTACCAGGAGGAGCAGATCGAGGCGATCGTCGCCCACATCGCCGAGCACGGCAACGTGATCGACGCGCCCGGTCTGAAGACCGAGCACTACGAGGTCTTCGACTGCGCCATGGGCGAGCGTTCCATCTCCGCGATGGGTCACGTCCGCATGATGGCCGCCATCCAGCCGTGGATCTCCGGCGCCCTCTCCAAGACGGTGAACCTCCCCGAGACGGCCACCGTCGAGGACGTCGAGGAGGTCTACTTCGAGGCGTGGAAGATGGGCGTCAAGGCGCTCGCCATCTACCGCGACAACTGCAAGGTCGGCCAGCCCCTCTCCGCGAAGAAGAAGGAGCAGGAGAAGGCCGAGGTCACCGAGAAGGCCGAGGAGACGATCCGCGCGGCGGTCGAGAAGGTCGTCGAGTACCGCCCGGTCCGCAAGCGCCTCCCCAAGGGCCGCCCCGGGATCACCACCTCCTTCACGGTCGGTGGCGCCGAGGGTTACATGACCGCGAACTCCTACCCGGACGACGGTCTGGGCGAGGTCTTCCTGAAGATGTCCAAGCAGGGTTCGACGCTCGCGGGCATGATGGACGCCTTCTCCATCGCCGTCTCCGTCGGTCTGCAGTACGGCGTGCCCCTGGAGACGTACGTCTCCAAGTTCACCAACATGCGTTTCGAGCCGGCCGGTATGACGGACGACCCGGACGTGCGGATGGCGCAGTCGATCGTCGACTACATCTTCCGCCGCCTGGCGCTGGACTTCCTGCCCTTCGAGACGCGCTCCGCGCTCGGCATCCACTCGGCCGAGGAGCGTCAGCGCCACCTGGAGACGGGTTCCTACGAGCCCGCCGACGACGAGGTGGACGTCGAGGGCCTGGCCCAGTCCGCCCCCCGCCAGACGGAGGCCCAGACGGAGCCCCTGAAGGCCGTCGCCCCGGCCCCGAAGACCGAGGTCCCCGCGCCGAAGCAGGCGCACACCTCGGCGGAGCTCGTCGAGATGCAGCTGGGCATCAGCGCCGACGCGCCGCTGTGCTTCTCCTGCGGCACGAAGATGCAGCGAGCGGGCTCCTGCTACATCTGCGAGGGCTGCGGCTCGACCAGCGGTTGCAGCTGATTCCGGGCGGAATCGCGTCGGATGCAACACCCGACGCAGCTGAACCCGGAGCGTGATCTCTGAAAGGGAGGGGCGTCGGCCCTTGGTCGGCGCCCCTCCCTGGCGTATCTGCCACCTCGCAGCAGCGGTCGGAGAGCACACATCGCGCTGAACAAGCGCGACAAAATCGTTCCGGTGGCACTAGCTCCCGGAATGACGAACGCCCAGCCTCATGAGAGACCGGGCGTTCGTTGCACTCAGGAACATGGTGTCCTGCGCGTGTAAGGACCTGCATGACATCACGTCCTGGGTTGCGATGCAAAAGCAATCGACAACCAGCAAAGGATGATGGACATGGCAAATAAGCGTGAGACCAGCAAGAAGGTCGCTTCGAAGGCCAGCAAGCAGCTGAACAACCCGAAGTCGACCCCGGCACAGAAGTCCGTGGCGGGCAGTGCCCTGTCGCAGGCGAAGACCAGCAAGAAGAAGTGACACCTGGCCGCCCGGGCCTACACCCGGGCGGCCAGCCCATTTCCGCTGGTCGGCGGCTCTGACGCAACCGATTCAACGATGTTGCGTTAGATGCATCGCGAGTCGAGGGGTGGATCTGCCGGGGGCCGCGCACTTGGTGCTGGCCGACGGGGTCGTGCATCTGGAACCGGAGCCGGCCGTCTTCGAGGCGATGCCGGACGGCTGGGCCCGGAAGCAGAGGACGCGTTTCCTGGACGAGGACGGGACGATCAAGCCGCGGCTGTCGGTGGTGCGGAGACCCTTCGTACACCTCGGAGCCCTCCCAGGGCGAGATGAGGAACTCGACCGCATCCCTGCCTGGCTGGACACGGTCCTGGCCGTCCGTCCCGTCGGCCACGTCCAGATGGCCCGTCCCTACGCGCACTGGCACCTGCTGCGGCGAGCCCGACGACGCGCCGCCCAGCGACGCCGCCCGGCGGAGCCGGGCTCGTTCCTCCGCACCCGTGTCCTGGTGGCTCTGGAGTTCCTCACCTGGCTGGACGAGCACGGCCTCGACCTGGGCGGACTTCGGCAAGACGGCCTCGACCGCTGGCTGGACGCGGGCAACACCCGCACCTACGCGATTCGCTACTTCCTGTCCTGGACCACCGGCCGCGGCCTCACTGGCAAGCTCACTGTCCCTTCCATTCCGCGTCAGCAGCCCAGCCAGCTGATGGACGAAGACGGCCACTGGCAGCTGCTAAAACGGTGCCTGACCGACTCCACGATGGCTCTGGACACCCGGGCCGCCGGCGCACTGATCCCGCTCTTCGGCCTGCACGCGTCCCACGTCCGGCACCTGACCGCGACCCAACTCGCTCACCGATGGCAACAGCTACCTCACCGTCGACCGGCACCCAATCCTGCTGCCGCCCCGGCTCGCCAGGCTCCTCCACCAGCTGGCCGAAGCACCCCACACCCGAGCCGCCCTCACCCGCACCAACCGCGGCGGGCCACGGCTCTTCCCCGGTCTGGTCCCCGGCCGCCCCACCTCTCAGACCGGCCTCAGCTCAAAACTCCTGCCCCACGCATCGACACCAGACCGGCCCGGAACGCGGCCCTGGTCGCGCTCGCCGGTGACCTGCCCGCACCGGTCCTCGCGAGCATCCTCGGCAGTCCACCCCAACACCGCAGTTCGCTGGGCAGGGTTCGCCAAGACCTCCTGGGCCGACTACCTCGCCGCCCGCGCCCACGACATGCAGAGGCATCCAGGCAATGTCCAGGACGGAGTCCCCCGTCTCCTTCAAGCAGAAACACGCACGACAACTGCCACTGACTCCGAGACCATCAGCCAATGACCACTGAACCGCACCTGCTGTCCCTCCGCATCGTCGTGCCACCGCTGGGAAGCCGACACGGCGCCGTGGAATGCCGACCGATCATCAACGGACGAGACATCCTGGTCGACGTGTTCGACGGGGGGCCGGCAGATGACCCTCGGTATCTGTTGGGGCAGCATGCGCCGCTTCACGCGACAGACACGCCCCGCGAGGTTCGGCTTGCCGAGGCCGAGTGCACGGAAGGATGCTGCGGCGCTGTCTACGTGACCATCAGGCGCGAAGGGCAGCACGTGGTCTGGAGCGGCTGGCGCAACCCGGATGAAGACGATGTCGACCTCCCAGAGCTTCGATTCGACGTCAATCAGTACGACGCGGAAGTCCGCCGGGCCTCGACCGACCACAGCTGGGAGTGGCCGGCCCGAACAGTCGCCCGGCTTCTGGAAGAACGGCTCCGGGAGCGTGTCGGCTGGCTGACGACCTGGGAATGCGAACTGGGAGCCGTCTCAGCTTGGCACTGGGAACCTGACCAGATCGGCGTCCTCCTGTTCCATCCCGGCCGCTCCGCGATCAGAGAAGACCGTCCCTGGCTTCAGTTCAAGATGACCCTTCCGGTCTCCGGAGACGACCCGGGTGGCCAAGCAGAGCGCCTTGAGGCTCATCTCACGGCCGAAGACCCCCGCGAGGTCGCCGAGGTTTGCGGCGGCTCGCAGGAGTTTGCCGATCAACTCGGCTACCCCTGGCCAGGTCCCCGACGTCGAGCATGAAGAGCGGCTGAGGCGAGGAATACGACACGCCAGCAATAAGTGGTCTCCGCCAGTATTCCGCTCACCCCTCGGGGGTGAAGCTCGTGCGAGGGCGGTGGTGCCGGTTTCCCGGCGCCACCGCCCTCGGCGTCTGTCCGCCGTCCTGGCCGCGGGGTGTTCGCGTCCTGCCCGAGGCGGCAGGGTTCAGGAGTGCTGGGCGCCCATCAGTGTCGTGAAGGTCTGCGGGTCGCAGTCGAAGCCGCGCGGTGTCGCCCGGTAGGACCAGCCGCTGTCCGCGTCGCGGCCGAACTCGACGATCGTCGCCGCCGTGGCGTCGGCCACGGCGGCGAAGTCGTGGGCAAGGAGCTCGGTGTAGCCCTCACGCACGCGTACACCGGCGTGGTCGATGTCGCCGAACGTCCGGCGTCCGCCACCCTGCTGTATGGCCACACCCACCACCACGCGCGCGTAGTGCGGCGCCAGGCGGTCCAGTTCCAGGGTCATCGCCTCGTCGTAGCCGAAGCCCTGCCCCGTACGGCTGTCGCGGTTGAGGGTGATGGTGCCGTCGGGGGAGCGGCTTCCGAAGTGCACCAGATAGGCAGGCGATCCGTACGGATCGTCCGCTGTGTAGACCCCCGCGATCAGATCCAGGTCGTGCGCCGGGGCGCCCATCGGGCTGGGGTCCCACTTGAGCGTCACCTCGACCTTGCCGACCCCCTTGTTGAGACCGCTCACCGTGTCCCCTTTCCGCGTACGCGTCGCCCTGCCGTGTCTGGTCAAGTGCCCGTGGTACCGGGCGGTTTGCCCATGGTGTCATGCGTATCCCACGCCCGTGGTGGACACGGCACCGGCCGCGGTGATCACAGACCGCACTTCTTCGTACTCCGACGGGGGCCCTGTCCTGGCCCGTACGATGGCGCGGTGCTGGTCAAGTGGATTCGCTGCACCGTGGTGGACCGTCGGGGGTTCGAGCGGGGGCAGCGGAAATGGGCGGGGCTGCTGGGTGAGCCGGGATTCCGGGGACAGGGCGGAGGATGGAGCCGAGGACGGCCCGATGTCGCCCATGTCTTCTCGTTCTGGGAGAGCCGCGCCTTCTACGACTCGTTCATGGCACGCTCGCACGACCGGCTCGCGGCCACGCAGTCGGGCACGTTCAAGGATGCCCAGGTCAAGCTCTTCGACCACCGCTTCGACGTCAAGACGGGTTTCGAGCCGCGGTTCACGGACGCCGACGTGGCCCGGGTCGCCCACTGCCGAGTCCACGAGGACCGGGTCGAGCATTTCGCGCTGATGCAGGAGAAGGTCTGGAATCCGGCCATGGCCGGCTCTCCCGGCATGCTCCGCGGGGTGTTCGGCGAGGCGCCGGGGTGCGAGTTCCTCGTGCTGTCGATGTGGCGGTCCGCCGCGGAGCACGGGAAGTACCGGGTGGAACGCATCGAACGGCTCGGCCTGCGCGCCCAGACGGAGGCCGATGTGGCGGCGCTGGCGGGGGACGTGGTGCAGCTCGAGCCGTCCTGGACGGTGTGACCGGCGCGGCGTGGTCGGTGGGGGGTCCGTCTCCTCGCGCCCCCGCGAGGTGGTCGGCTCCTTCGCCGACCCGGCGGCGGCCGTGGCTCCGACCGAGCCGCCGCCCCGAGCCCGACTCGGCCCCGGCACGAACGCGGCCGGCGGCCGCGGCGCCGCTTCACCGGCCGGATACGCCGGATGGACTCCGGGCGCCTACGCGACCGAGCCTGTCCGGACCGGGCGATCTAGGGTCGTGGCATGGCACGACCGCGGCGCATCGTTCTCGTACGGCACGGAGAGTCCGAGGGCAATGCCGATGACACCGTGTACGAACGGGAGCCCGACCACGCGCTCAGGCTCACCGAGACCGGTCTGCGGCAGGCGGAGGAGACGGGGGCGCGGCTCCGGGCGCTCTTCGGGGACGAACGGATCAGCGTGTACGTCTCGCCGTACCGTCGTACGCACGAGACGTTCCGGGCGTTCCGGCTGGATCCCGGGCGGGTCCGGGTGCGGGAGGAGCCGCGGCTGCGGGAACAGGACTGGGGGAACTGGCAGGACCGGGAAGACGTCCGGCTGCAGAAGGCGTACCGCGACGCGTACGGGCACTTCTTCTACCGCTTCGCGCAGGGCGAGTCGGGGGCCGATGTGTACGACAGGGTCGGCGCGTTCCTCGAAAGCCTCTACCGCAGCTTCGAGGCGCCGGATCATCCGCCGAACGTGCTGCTGGTCACGCACGGGCTGACCATGCGCCTGTTCTGCATGCGCTGGTTCCACTGGACGGTCGCCGACTTCGAGTCGCTGTCCAATCCCGGCAACGCCGAGACGAGGATGCTGCTGCTGGGGGAGGACGGCAGATACACCCTGGACCGCCCGTTCGAGCGCTGGCGTACGCCGGAGCCGTACGGCCACACCGGGATAGAGTGGCAGAGCGATGACCGCTGACTTCTCTCTCGACCGGCGCTTCGACCGCGCCCTGGCCAGCCTCCGCGGGCTGACCGTGGGAGACGCCCTGGGCTCCCAGTTCTTCGTCCCCGCCAACTATCCGCTGCTGAAACGACGCGAGGTGCCGGCCGGTCCCTGGAAGTGGACCGACGACACCGAGATGGCCTGCTCGGTCCTGGCCGTGCTCGCCCGGCACGGCCGTATCGATCAGGACGCCCTCGCTCGGTCGTTCGCCGAGCACCACGATGCCGACCGGGGCTACGGCGCCACGGTCGACCGGATGCTGCGGCTCGTCCGGGAGGGCGGCGACTGGCGGGAACTGGCCTCGGCCCTCTTCAAGGGCCAGGGATCGTGGGGCAACGGAGCCGCCATGCGGATCGCCCCGCTCGGCGCCTGGTACGCGGACGATCCGGAACAGGCGACCCACCAGGCCGAGATCTCCGCGTACACCACGCACCAGCACCGGGAGGCCGTCGTCGGAGCCATGGCCGTGGCGGCCGCCGCGGCACTGGCCGCGGATCCGGCCGGTCCGCCGACACCCACCGACCTGCTCGACGGGGTCATCGCGCTCGTACCGCGCAGCGCCGTCGGCGCCGGTCTGCGGCGGGCCCGGGACATGCTCGACTACGGCGACGCGGGCACGGTGGCCGCGGTCCTCGGATGCGGGCGTCGCACCAGCGCCCACGACACGGTTCCGTTCGCGCTCTGGTCGGCCGCCCGAGCCCTGGGCGACTACGAGCAGGTGTTCTGGACGACGGCGCAGGCGGGCGGCGACGTCGACACCACCTGCGCGATCGCCGGTGGAGTGGCCGCCTCGGCGGCGGCCGGCGCGCCGCCTGCCGCCTGGCTGGAGCAGACCGAGGAGCTGCCGGACTGGCTTCCGGCCACGGTTCGCCCCTGACGCGAAGCCCGACGCGACGCCTCTTACGCGACTCGCCGCCGCGACTGCCTGACGTGACTCCCCGCCGCGACTCCCTGACATGGCTCCCTGACACGGCTCCCTCATGAGCGCCGATCGCCCCGCTCGTCCGAAGTGGAGTGTCACGGTCCTGCCACAGCGCTGTCCGCTCCGGTTGGATCTCCCGGAGCGCGGTTAGAGTCGACCACTCCGAAAGCGCTGATCATGACAGAGCGCGCAGACGAGACACCCGGACCGCAGCCTTCCGCCAACCATGGCCTGCGCGGGCCGGGTCGGGAGGGGGTCCCGTGTCCGACACGCCTGAAGAACCATCGAAGAACAGAGACCCGGCCGAGCCGAAGCCGCCCTTCGGCCCCGCAGCCGAAGGGGCGAGCCCGCCCCCACCGCGGGCCCACCGGCCGCCGCCCGGTGCGCGCGCGACGCAGCAGCGAGCCGCGGCCGGCCCGCCCGGCGGGCCGAGGCCGCCGCACCAGCCCTGGGGACCCCCGATGCCTCCGCGCGAGAGCCGGCTCACCCGGCTTCGTCCGGACCCGCCGGCGCGGGTGACCGCCCCGACGCTCTGGGCGATCCTCGCCACCGCCCTGCTCAGCGCCCTGCTGCTCGGTGACGGAATCGGCCTGAACCTGATCATCGTGGCCGCTCCGGCGATCCTCGCCGCCTCCTTCGCCGCCCGCCACGCGGGCCGTCGGCTGCGGCCCTGGACCCTCGTGTGGGCCGTCGGAGGGCTCGCCCTCCTCGCCGTACCGGCGCTCCGCGACGCGGGCTGGCCGACGTTCCTGGCCATCGTGTCCGCGCTGGTGCTCACCGCCTTCGCGCTGCACGGGGGGAGGGGGTGGCCCAGCATGCTGCTCGGGCCCGTCGGACTCATCGACTCCCTGGGCTCCGGCACCACCTGGGTCCTGCGGGGGCTGCGCGACCGCGCGGACGGTTCCCGTGGCCGCCTCGGGCCGATCGTGCGCACGGTCGGCGTGGCCGTCCTGCTGCTTGTCGTCTTCGGCGCGCTGTTCGCCGGCGCCGACGCGGCCTTCGCCGATCTCCTCGGCTCACTGATACCCGACGTCTCGCTCGCCCAGGCGCCCTGGCGGCTCTCGTTCCTGCTGCTCGGTCTGTTCGGAGCGATCTCCCTCGCCCGCACCGCCGCCGCGCCCCTGCGCTGGGATCGCGTGGCCGTCCGCCCGGGACGGGCGCGTGCCCGACTGGAGTGGGCCCTTCCGCTCGTTGTCCTGAACCTTCTCTTCGCGGCTTTCAACGCCGTCCAACTCGCTGTCCTCTTCGGCGGGTACGACAAGGTGCTCAGCGAAACCGGGCTGACCTACTCCGAGTACGCTCGCCAGGGCTTCTGGCAGCTGCTCGTGGCCACCCTGCTGACCCTCCTGGTGATCGGCCTCGCCCTGCGATGGGCGCCGCGCTCCGACACCCGCGACCGGACGCTCGTCCGCGCCGTGCTCGGCACCCTGTGCGTGCTGACGCTCGTCGTGGTCGCCTCCGCGCTGCGCAGGATGGACCTGTACATCGACGCCTACGGCCTCACGCGCCTGCGCCTGTCCGTCACCGCGATGGAGATCTGGCTGGGCGTGGTCATCCTGCTGATCATGGCCGCCGGAGTGTTCGGTGCCCGCCTGCTGCCTCGGGCGCTGGCCGTCAGTGCCGCCGCCGCTGTCCTCACCTTCGGCCTGGTGTCACCCGACGCCCTGGTCGCCGAGCGCAACGTCGAACGGTACGCCGAGCTCGGCAAGATCGATCTGCGCTATCTCGAAGGTCTCTCGGCCGACGCGGTGCCCGTGCTCGACCGGCTTCCCGAACCCCAGCGCTCCTGCGCGCTGCTGGACATCGACGCCCGGCTCCGTGCGGACGACGGCAGTTGGTACGCCACCAGTTGGTCGGAGAGGAGGGCCCGCGCGATCCTGGCGGACCGTCCCCTCTCGCCATCGCCCGAGGCCTGCGGGTCGCCGAGCCGGGAAGAGGACTACGACCCGGACGGTGACGGCGATGTGTACGGTGACGTCGATCCGCACGGCGCCCCTTGATTCCGGTCCGACGCCGACGGAGCCCGTACGACCGAGCCTCTCCGTCCCGTTCCGCCACGAGGCGAAGGGGGACGGGGGAAGCCGCCGAGAACCGCTGAAGGGGGCGTCTCGCGGGGCAGGCCGTCGAGATGCCGGACGTGAGCACATCGTGGCCCCAGGGGGCCGGGAGCTCCTTCGACGCCGCGAACTCCGCCTTCTGGGCCGGGGTCGCGGTGGCGAGGAAGGAGGGGACCTGCTTCTCCGCCTCGTCGCGGCTCGCCGTACCGAACACCGTCACCAGAAGGGAAAGACCCAGGGAACCGCCCACCTGCCGCGTGGCGTTGAGCAGGGCACGTTGACGAACAGCACCCGGCGCCAGTCGAGCCACTCGGTGACCATGCCGCCGGCCAGCAGTCCGATCGCGCCGCCGCCGGCCGAGACGGCGGCGAAGACGCCGAACGCCCGGTTCCGCTCGGGGCCTTCGGTCGGTGATTCACGAATGCGACGGCGAGGTCGCCGAACGGTTCCACGGGTTGATCGTGACCGGGGTGATCGAACCGTCGACCCGCCTCTTCCAGGAGGTGGTGCAGCGGGGGATCGGGCGGGGTGAGGTCCGTCCGGACGCCCCCGGCGAGCTGCTCCTCGACGTCGTCCCGGCATTGATGCTGTACCGCTCGAAGATGTGCGCCAGCGAATGGGCGGACTTTGAGATCGCCGCCATGATCGATCAGATCATGGTCCCGCTGCTGCGCCCCGGGCGCGGCTGAGAGGCGTGCGGTGGCCGGTTCGGACATCCGACGGGAATCCGGGTATCGCGGGCGGCATGGATCGGCGTAACCTGTCTGGCGCCATGCCGTACGAACCACCCACCCACAGCGTCGAGCGATCGCTCCGAGCCACCACCGGCGCCAAGATCATTGCCGGTGTCGACGAGGTCGGACGAGGGGCGTGGGCCGGTCCCGTCACGGTGTGCGCAGCCGTCACCGGGCTGCGCCGGCCCCCCGAGGGGCTCACCGACTCCAAGCTGATCACCCCCAAGCGCCGCACCGCCCTGGCGGTGGAGCTGGAGAAGTGGGTCACCGCCTACGCGCTGGGCCACGCCTCCCCGGAGGAGATCGACGACCTCGGCATGACCGCCGCGCTCCGGCTCGCCGCCGTCCGTGCCCTGGACGCGCTGCCCATGCGTCCGGACGCGGTGATCCTCGACGGCAAGCACGACTATCTCGGCAGTCCCTGGAAGGTCCGTACGGTGATCAAGGGCGACCAGTCCTGTATCGCCGTGGCCGCCGCCTCGGTCATCGCCAAGGTCCGGCGCGACGCGATGATGGCCGAACTGGAGGCCGGGGCGGAGGAGTGTTCCGCCTACGGCTTCGGCGCCAACGCGGGCTACCCTTCGCCGGTCCACAAGGCGGCCCTCGAAGAGCGCGGCCCCACGCCGTACCACCGTCTGTCCTGGGCGTATCTCGACGCCATGCCCCGGTGGCAGCACCTCAAGAAATTCCGTATCTCCGCCGAGGCGGCCGCACTGGAAAGCGGGGGCCAACTCGGCTTCGACTTCTGAACTTCCGGCTCCTGAACCTCCTGACTCTTCCGAGAGCCGCCTCAGCAGCCGGGGCGCACATGTGTGCCCACCCGCCGATGACTCACGCACCGGCGTTTGATAGACATCCACTCATGCCTCTCATCCCCGAGGAGCCTCAGATTCACGAGAGTGCCCAGGGTCCCCGCGCCACCACGGCCGCCGGCCACCCCGCGCCGACCCCCCGTCCCGTACCCGGCCCGCGCACCGCGGCCTCACCGCGTCCCGGCCGTCCCGGCCCCGGACCGGCCAGGCCCGGCCCGCCGGTGCAGCGCCCGCAACCCGGTGCCGCTCCCGCCGCCTCCCCGCCGCCCCGCCCGGAGAATCGTTCCGCGCAGCGGTCAGGACCGCAGCTCCAGGTGATTCCGGCCCAGGCCGACGGCGCTCTCGACGCCGCGGAGGAAGCGGTGGACCTCCTCCTGGAGACCGGCCGCGCACCGGGCGACATCCTCGTCCTCACCACCGGCGAGCAGCACCCCTGGGCGGCACACGAGCTGTCCTTCGGTGACGCCGCCTACTGGGCCCAGCAGGACGCCCGCGACGATGTGTTCTTCGCGGACGCCGCCGTCGTGGAGCGGGCCGCGTCCCGGCCCGTCGTGGTCGTGGCGGTCAACGGTGGCGCGGACGACGTCACCGCCCGCGCCCTGCCCCTGGCGATGGGCCGCGCGACAGCGCTCCTCATCGTCTGCGGCGACCCACGTCGCGTCAACGCCGCGCTCGGCGCCGGAGCCTGAGCCGGAAGACGACCCACGGACCCGGCCGCCCTACGGGGTGGCCGGGTCCGTGGCACGTCGGAGGGCGCCGTGTGGCTCAGCGGGCGGCCGTCCGGCGCAGTGGTTCGGCGGCTCCACTCGCCGTACGCGGCCGGAGAGGCTCCAGCTCGGACCTGACGTCTTCGAGCGCCGTCGGACCGGATTGCGAACCGGGCTGCCGGCCACCCCTGCCCTCACCCAGCACCTGCCAGCCGCCCCGGGTCAGGGTGATGTACGCACCGCAGCGCAGACCGTGGAGCGTGCAGGCGTCCCGCAGCCCCCACATCCAGGCACCGTCCTCCTCCGTCCAGCGCTCGTCACCGTCCCGGCAGTAGAGCAGGACCGCGGTCCGCACCGGAGACCTCCGCCGGAGGTCGTGCGGAATGACCCGGCGCAGATGCGCGAGGAGCGCGTTACGGAACTCCCAGCCGTCCGCCGGGACGGCGCGGCGGACGAACGAAGCGCTGGCGGCGAGCCGTTCCTCATGGTCGAGGACGGCCACGACCGCGGTCGAGGGCGTCGGCCGGTGCCGCGCGTGCAGTCCGCTGACCACCTCACGCGGATTGCGGAGGAGCGGAATTCCCGCCGCCGCCCACTCGGCGGGTTCGAGCATCCGAGCAAGGCGGCTTGGGGACTCGGACGACGAGCTGATCGAGGTGGCTGCGGACGGAGCGAATCCGAAGGTCACGGTCCTCCCTTCGGATACGCGCCCGTCGGGCGTCAGGGGCGAGTGAGGGCGCGGCACAGCACAGTCCTTCCGGACCGCGTGGGGGCTGTGCGGGGCGGATTCCAATTCTTGCGGGCCCGTGCGCGGGCGGCAACGAGCAATTGAGAACGCTGACTGGAATGAGCCGGTATGACACTCATATCCCTGCCCAGTCCTCCGCTGTTCACTCCCCGTTTCATCCCTGGACGGCGAGCACCAGCGGGAACACCCCCTCCGCCCCCGCCCGTCGCAGCAGCCGCGCCGCCACGGCCAGCGTCCAGCCGCTGTCCGAGAGGTCGTCGACCAGCAGCACCGGACCGGCCGTCGAGGCCAGCCGCTCGGCCAGCTCCGGCGGAACCATGAGCGCCTGATGGAGCCCGACGACCCGCTGCGCGCTGTTCGTTCGCGAGATCCGCAGATCCTCCGCCTCCGGCGCGTACGCGACCGAACCGAGCAGCGGCATCCGGCCGATCTCCGAGATCCGCTCCCCGAGGGACCCCACGAGGTGCGGCCTGCTCCGCGAGGCGACCGTGACCACACCGACCGGCCGGGCAGGCGCGTCGGACGCTCCCGACGCCCAACCGCCCGGCCCCTTGGCCCAGTCGGCGAGCACCCGCACCACGGCCTGTACGACATCGTCCGGGACCGGGCCGTCCGGCGCCCGCTCCGAGAGCATCGGACGCAGCCGGTTCCCCCAGCCGATGTCCGAGAGCCGGCCCAGCGCCCGTCCGGGGAACGCCTGCTCACCCGCGGGAATGCGGCCCTTCAGATCCACACCGACCGCCGGGAGCCCCGTCGGCCACATCTTGCGCGGCTCCACGTCCACCCCCGGCCGACCCAGCTCGCCCTTGGCGGCGTCGAGCGCGGCCTCGGTCACCTTCGGATCGAACCGGGAACCCGAGCAGTTGTCACAGCGTCCGCACGGAGCCGCCTCCTCGTCGTCCAGCTGGCGCCGCAGAAACTCCATCCGGCAGCCCGTCGTCGCCGCGTACTCGCGCATCGCCTGCTGCTCGGCCGACCGCTGACGGGCCACCCACGCGTACCGCTCGGCGTCGTAGACCCACGGCCGGCCGGTGCTCGTCCAGCCGCCCTTCACGCGCCGCACGGCACCGTCCACGTCCAGCACCTTGAGCATCGTCTCCAGACGGGTCCGCCGCAGCTCCACCAACGGCTCCAACGCGGGCAGCGACAGCGGGCGGTCCGCCTGCGCCAGCACGTCGAGCGTGCGACGCACCTGCTCCTCGGGCGGGAAGGCGACCGAGGCGAAGTACTGCCAGATCGCCTCGTCCTCCTTCCCCGGCAGCAGCAGCACCTCCGCGTGCTCCACGCCGCGCCCCGCGCGGCCCACCTGCTGGTAGTACGCGATGGGGGAGGACGGCGACCCGAGGTGCACCACGAAACCCAGGTCCGGCTTGTCGAAGCCCATACCCAGCGCGGAGGTCGCCACCAGCGCCTTGACCCGGTTGGCCTGGAGGTCCTCCTCCGCCTGCTGACGGTCGGCGTTCTCCGTACGCCCCGTGTACGAGGAGACCGTGTGGCCGCACTGGCGGAGATAGGCCGTGACCTCCTCGGCTGCCGCGACCGTGAGGGTGTAGACGATCCCGGAGCCGGGAAGCTCGCCGAGGTGATCGGCCAGCCACGCCAGCCGGTGGGCCGCGTCGGGCAGCCGCACCACGCCGAGGCTGAGGCTCTCCCGGTCCAGGGGACCTCGCAGCACCAGCGCGTCCGTCCCCGCACCGGTCCCGAGCTGCTCGGCCACGTCCGCCGTCACCCGTGCGTTCGCCGTCGCCGTGGTGGCGAGCACCGGGACACCGGCGGGCAGATCGGCGAGCATCGTCCGCAGACGACGGTAGTCGGGGCGGAAGTCGTGCCCCCAGTCGGAGATGCAGTGCGCCTCGTCGACCACGAGCAGGCCCGTGGCGGCGGCGAGCCGGGGCAGCACCTCGTCGCGGAAGTCCGGGTTGTTGAGCCTCTCGGGGCTGACGAGCAACACGTCCACCTCGCCCGCGGCCACCTCCTGCTGAACCGTCTCCCACTCCTCGGCGTTCGACGAGTTGATCGTGCGGGCGCGGATACCGGCGCGGGCCGCCGCGTCGACCTGGTTGCGCATCAGAGCGAGCAGCGGGGAGACGATCACGGTGGGGCCGCCGCCGAGCGCGCGCAGCAGCGAGGTCGCGACGAAGTACACCGCCGACTTGCCCCAGCCGGTCCGCTGCACGACCAGCGCCCGCCGCTTCTCGGCGACGAGCGCCTCGATGGCACGCCACTGGTCCTCCCGCAGTCGGGCCGTACCCGTCGGATCGCCGACAAGACGGGCGAGTACGGCGTCGGCGGTGGCTCGGAGGGCCGCGCGGTCTTCGAGGCGGTCTGCGTTGGTCATGCCCCCATGCAACCCGATGGGTACGACAAACCGCGAACGAGCCGCGAGACCTGTGGACAACTGGGAGGCGACCGCGCCGTGAGTTATCCACAGGGGTTTCGCGGTCGGCGGTCGGCGCGGGACCGTCGTGACCATGAACACGAACCCACACGCATCCGACGGCTCCTCCAAAGCGCAGCAGATCACCCTGCGCAGCCCCGCCGAGCTGGCCGACGCCCTCCCCTTCATGCTGGGCTTCCACCCCACCGACTCGGTCGTCCTCGTCGGGCTGCACGGCGAGCGCGGACGGTTCGGCGGCCGGGTCAGGCTCGGCATCCCGAGCTCGCCGGCCGAGTGGTCCTCGACGGCCGAGCACCTCGCCGAGTGCCTGGTCGACGGATGTACCCGCAACGGCATCCGCCCGGACGGCATCGTCGTCTTCCTCTGCCAGGATCCGGCGCCGGGAGAGACGGCCCGCCAGGTCAGCGAGCGGCTCAGCCCGTTCGCCCATCGACTGCGTACGGCCTGCGGCGAGCTCGACATTCCGGTCTGCGAAGCCCTCTGCATCTCCGACGGCCTCTACTTCTCCTACTGCTGCCCCGACACCCGGTGCTGTCCGCCCGACGGGACGCCGCTCGCCCTGACCGGTACGTCGGTGATGGCGGCGGCCGCCGCCTACGCCGGAATCCAGGTGAGGGGAACCCTGCGGGACATGCAGGCGCGGCTCAAGCCGCGTGAAGCCCCCGGTGACGCACTCCGCGGCGACGGCCGGTCGTACGGCGACACGCCTTCCGCTACCGAGCCGATGGGCGACGAGGAGCAGCGCAAGGCCCTGAACGCGGCGGCCGCGGAGATCACGCCGAAGCTGCTCGAAGACCGCTCGGGCCGAGGCAGGACGGAGATCAGGAAGACCACGCTCGAACTGGCCCGCCAACTACTGCGCCGGTTCGACGCACCGGCCGAGGCGGATACGGCGGACGCGACGCCCACCTCCTCCGCGGCCGGGGCGGAGGACGGCCGGCACGAACGGAAACCCATGGGCCGGCCATGGGCGAGGGGGACGGCGGAGCTCGACGCTGCCGACGACGCCCTGCTCACCCCCGGCGAGGCCGCCACACTGATCATCGGCCTCCAGGACCGGGAAACCCGGGACCATGCCGCCGCATGGATGGAGGGCCGGGAAGGCGCCGCCGCCCTGCGCCTGTGGCGCGCTCTGGCCCGGCGCTGCGTCGCACCCTACGGCGAGCACGCGGCCGCCCCGCTCACCCTCGCGGGCTGGACGGCCTGGTCCACCGGAGACGAGCCGTCCGCCCGGGTCGCTCTCGGCCTGGCGCTGGAGGCCGACCCCGAATACCTCTTCGCCCGGCTGCTGCACCAGGCATGCAACGAGGGACTCGACCCGGAGTCGCTGCGCCGCTGCCTGCGCGCGGAACGCGCCGAGGCCGAGCCCCCGCCGTCCGGCCCGGTGAACGGCAGGGGGCGGCGTCCCCGAGTGCGGCGCCCCGGCGGCGCCCGCCCGAGGGCCGCCAGGAAGGCGGCACCGGCCGCGAGCGCCCGCCCCGGCCCGGTGCGGGCCCAGCAGGCCCGCACCGGCGCCGCCCCGCGCGGTGGGCGGCGCGGAACGAGGAGCCGGCGGTGACGCCCGTGACCACCCCGCCCGCGGCGGCGTTCAGCTCTGTGGCGGAGCCGTACGGCCCGTACCGCCGACGTTCCACCGGCAGTCCGGATCGCACAGAGAGCACAGCACACGACCCATGGCCCCCAGCCCCGCCCCGGCCACCGGACGCCCGCCCGGACTCACGTCCGCCGCCGGCCCCGCACACCCGGGTACCGCACGACCGGGCGAGCTGCCGGCGGTGCACGACGCGCTCATCTGCGTCGCCCTGCCCGCCCTCGCCGTCTGCGCCCAGCACGGCCAGCTCACCGGCCACGGCCTCGACGGGGTCTATCTGGCCGGCCGACGGCTTCTCTCCCGCTGCGTCCTTCGGGTGGCGGGGCGCGAACCCGTCCCCCTCCAGGGCAGGTTGGCCGCCGCCGACCGTGCCGGATTCCTCGGTGTCCTGCGCACCCCCGGTGACTCCGGACCCGACCCCGGTCTCACCGTCGAGCGTTCCCGCGGCGCGGACGGCACCGAGCGGATCACCCTGCGCAGCTCCGCCGGACGACCGCTTCGACTCCCGGTGGAGATCGCGCTGGGCACGGATCTCGCGGATCTGGGGGCGGTGGCGGCTGGGCGCTGCGGACCCGAGCTCGCCGCGAGCGTTCATGGCACGGGGTTGCGCTGGACGGCGGACGACGGCCGATACGCGACCGTCACCGCAGACCCGCCCCCGATGGACGCACTGGCCGCGGCCGGAGTCCTCCGCTGGGAGATCGCGTTGGCGGCCGGAGACGCCCGCACGATCGAGCTCCGCGTGCGCGGCGACCGGACACCCCGACTCACCGGCGCCCCGGGGCCCCGGCCTGACGCCCGGCCACAGGGCATCGGACGGTCCGGAAAGCCAGGAGCAGGGGCGGCCGCCGGACGGCCGGAAGCCCCCAGGACGGCCGCGGGTCCGCCGGGCAAGGGCAGCCCCGCATCCGCCGTCGCGCGGCCGGGCGGGCACGTCTTCGCCGACGCGCGGGCGGAAGGCGACGACCCGCGCGTGGACGAACTGCTGCGCACCGCCGTCGACGATCTCAGGGCGCTGCTCCAGCGTGATCCCGCCCAGCCCGCCGACGTCCACCTCGCGGCCGGAGTGCCCTGGCGCTGCGGACCCGTCAGCGCCGAGGCCCTCTGGGCCGCACGCATGGCGCTGCCGCTCGGCACCCGGCTGGCCGTCTCCACCCTGCGCAGCCTCGCCCGCACGCAACTGGGCGGGACGGGGCCCGAAGCCGGAAAGATCCCCGGCCCCCTCCGGGACGCCGGCCCGCACCTCCCGCCCCGCTGCACCGGCATCGAAGCCACCCTCGCCTTCCCCGTCCTCCTCGCCGAGGCCAGACGCTGGGGCATGCCGGAGCAGGAGCTCGCCGAGCTGCTCCCCACCGCGGAACGGTGCCTGCGATGGCTGCGCGGCGCCGCGGACCCGAGCGGCTTCGTCCCCGACCCGGGCCCCGCCGGGCCGTGGCGGGCCGAGACCCAGGCCCACGCGCACCGGGCGGCCGTCCTCGGCGCCGATCTCCTGGAGTCCTGCGGCCGTCCCGGCGCCGAGATGTGGCGAGGATGGGCGCACACCCTGCGCGGGCGTTTCCGTGAGGAGTTCTGGTTGGACGACCTTTCGGGCGGCAGGCCCGCCGTGGCACGGGCGCCGGACGGCCGGCCGTGGAACCAGCTGGGCGGCTGGGCGGCTCACCTCCTGGACACCGGTCTCGCGAGCGGCGGCCGCCACGCCCCCGGCCTGCTGGAGAAGGCCGAGACGGAACAGCTGGCGAGGCTGCTCGGCACACCGGTGCTGGACTCCGGCTGGGGTCTGCGGGGCCTCGGCGCCAAGGAACCGGGCCACAACCCGTTCGGACACCGCACCGGAGCCGTACGGGTGCACGAGACGGCGGTGGCCGTCGCCGGTCTCGCCGCCGCGGGATACGAGAAGGAGGCGGCCTCCCTGGTGCGCGGTCTGCTCGATGCGGCCGAGGCGTTCGGCTTCCGGTTGCCCGAGATGTACGCCGGGGGTCTGCGCACGGCCGGGGGCGCCCCCGTGCCGCACCCGGCTGCCTGCCGGCCCGCCGCGGTGGCGGCCGCCGCCGGGGTGCTGGTCCTGACCGCTCTCGTCGGGATCAGACCGGACGCACCGGGCGGGACGGTCGCCCTGCAGCCGGTACGGTCGGCCCCGCTGGGCGCCGTCCGGCTTTCCGGGCTCCTCGTCGCGGGTGAACCGTTCGCGGTACGGGTGAGCAGGCTTGGGCTCGGCATGGTGGAGGAGGCCGCCGAAGGCCTCCAGCTCGGAGGCTGAACGGATGCGGGTCGAGAACACCCCGGAAGCGTCGTGGGAGGCGGAAGAAGTCACCGTCGACGCAGCGGAGGGGCGTGTTTATCGTCAGGAAGACGACTATGATCGCGGCATGTCTCCCTACGACCCGTCGGCTTTTCCGCCCTTCGCCGTCACCGTCGATCTGGTCGTGCTCACGGTCCGGGGCCCTGCCCTGTGCGCCCTGGTCGTGCGACGGGGAGAACCGCCGTTCCAGGGCCGGTGGGCGTTGCCCGGCGGCTTCGTCCGGGCCGACGAGGACCTCGCCGCGGCCGCGGCGCGCGAACTGGTCGAGGAGACCGGACTCTGCGCCCACGACCCCGCAGCTCCGCTGCCCGCGGCCGGCAACGGCGCCCATCTGGAACAGCTGGCGACCTATGGGGATCCCGAGCGGGACCCGCGGATGCGCGTGGTCAGCGTCGCTCACCTGGCGCTCGCCCCGGATCTGCCGGCGCCGCGCGCCGGTGGCGACGCCAACAGCGCCCGCTGGGCGCCCGTGGAGGAACTCCTCCGTCCCGGTGGTGACGCCGAGCGCGAGGACGAGCGGTCCGGCCCGCTCGCCTTCGACCACGCCAGAATCCTCGCCGACGGCGTGGAGCGCGCCCGGTCCAAGATCGAGTATTCCTCGTTGGCCACCGCGTTCTGCCCGCCCGAGTTCACGGTGGGCGAGCTCAGGAGGGTGTACGAGGCGGTGTGGGGCGTCGCTCTGGACCCGCGCAACTTCCACCGGAAGGTGACCGGTACCCCCGGCTTCCTTGTCCCCGCGGGCGGCACGACCACGCGTCAGGGCGGCCGCCCGGCGCAGCTGTTCAGGGCGGGCGGGGCGACGCTGCTCAACCCGCCCATGCTGCGCCCCGAGGTCTGAACCGGCCCGACCTCCGTCGCCCCAGGGGTGGCCCAAGGCGACCCGAGGCCCCAACCCTGCGCCGAAAGTCTGAAATGTAGCGTTATCTTGCTTCGACAGCCGCCCTGCCGCGGAGCGGTGTCACCTACCGCGAGAGAAGCGATGCTCCAGGCCATCGGACTCACCAGCAGCCCCCGCCGCGACCTTTCGCCCGCCGTGGACGATCTCACCTTCGACGCCCGGCCGGGCTGCGTGACCGCCCTGCTCGGCCCTTCCGGATCAGGAAAGACCACCGCCTTGCGGCTCATGCTCGAACTCGAGCCCGGTCGCGGCGTGACGTACTTCCGGGGCCGGCCCCTGCACCGCATCGCCCATCCCCCCGGCGAGGTCGGTGTCCTGCTCGGCGACGTCGCCGGACACCCCTCGCGCACGCTGCGCAGCCAGCTCCGGATGGTCTGCGCGGCCGTCGGCGTCCCCGGGAGCAGGGCGGACGAGATGCTCGACGTCGTCGGCCTCACCGGCCTCCAGGATCAACGCGTCGGCACGCTCTCGCGGGGCATGGACCGCCGACTGGGGCTCGCCTGCGCCCTGTTGGGGGACCCGCACACCCTGCTGCTCGACGAGCCCGTGGCCGGCCTCTCGGCGCGCGAGGGCGCCGGGCTGCACGAACTCCTGCGCGCCCACGCGGAGGCGGGCGGAACCGTCCTGTTCACGACGGCGGATCCCAAGGAGGCGGCCCGCAACGCCGACCGGGTCGTCACCGTGAAGTCCGGCCGCCTCGTCGCCGATCAGGACGTCACGGAATTCGCCCGTACCCGGCTGCGGCCCCGGGTGGCCGTACGCACCCCGCACGCCGCACGGCTCGCCGCCGCCGTCACGCAGGAGGCCCGTGCGGCCCGCCGCTCCGTGGAGGTGGTCACCGAGAACGGCAACCGCCTCTCGGTCTACGGAAGCGACTGCGCCGCGATCGGCGAGACCGCCTTCCGCCACGGTGTGCTGATCCATCGACTGGCCGACGAGGTGGGCGACACGGGCTCCGGTGGTTCCTCCCCATCCGCTCCTCCCGCCGCCACCGGCCCCGTCGCTCCAGGGGCCGGCGCGCGGGCCGGTGCGGCGGCGGAGAGAGGCGGACGCGGCCAGGAGTCCGAGCCCCTGGCGGTCCGTCGCCCGGCCCGCGCGCCGCTACGTCCCCTGCGGTACGAGATCCGCCGACTTCTCGGCGTACCGAGCACTCCGCTCGTCGTGGCCGCGACCCTCGTCGCCTCCCTCGTCATCTCGGTGCTGCTCGCCCGCAGCGGCCGCACCGCTGTGCCCACGGTGCTCGCCGGCTGGCCGGGACTGTCACCACTGCCGCCGGCCGCGCTCGGGGCGGGGCTGCTCGGGGCCTTCTCCTTCGGGGACGAGTACCGCTACCCCGCCCTCACCACCGGCCGCGGCACCGTGCCCCGGCGCCTCGGACTGCTGCTCGCCAAGCTCACCGTCGCGGCCGCCGTCGCCGTGTTCCTCGCCGTCGCCGTCGTGGTGGCCGATCTGGAGGCCGTCCGCCTCGTCTACGGCGGCGACTTGATCCCCGTGCCGGAGAACTGGCCGACTCTGTGCGCGAATTGGCTGGGTCTGATCGTCGGCTGCGCCTGGGCGGGGGTGCTCGGGGCCGGGGTGTTCCGGGTCGCCGCGGCCGGAGTGGCCGCGGTGCTCGCCGTGCCGATCGCGCTCGTCCCCGTGCTGCACCTGGTGCTCGCCGGTCCCTCGGGCCGCTCGATCGCCGGACTCCCCGCCCGGCTCCGGCGATTCGTCAGCCTGGAGTGGCCGGTCGAGGCCGACCGCTGGCTGCTGGGCGTGGTGCGGGTGCTCGCCCAGCCCGTGGGGGTGGCGCTGTCGCTGGCGTTGACGGGCCTGCTCTGCGCCTATCTGTTCACCGGGTTTCGCCGTAAGGCGCGTTGGTGATCAGTTGTGGACCGATATCGTGCGGTTCATTGACAACTTCCTTAAAAATGCCAGGGTATGTCCGATTAATCGTCAATTGTGTAGGGGGTGACGATCACCCTTTCGTGTGCTTTTCACCAAAGACCTCAAGGCTCCCCGGAGCGACGCCGACAAAGGATGCGTGAGTACCCTTGCGCACACCATGATGACCGCCGCCCGCTCCGTCGACTCCGGCCTCGGCGCCCCGGGCGATCTCGACCGTTACCCGTACGCGGAGGCGCCCGTCGCCGATCGCGTCGGCCCGCCCTCCTGGGAAGGGGTGGAGACGGACCTCGGCCGGGTCGGCCGCCGCAGCGCGGGCAGCCGCGGCCGCGGACTGCACGGCCAACTCGTCCAGCAGCTGGGGCAGATGATCGTCTCCGGCGACCTCGGCGCCGACCGGCCGCTCGTCCCGGAGGAGATCGGGCAGCGCTTCGAGGTGTCCCGCACCGTCGTGCGCGAGTCGCTGCGCGTGCTGGAGGCGAAGGGCCTGGTCAGCGCCCGCCCCAACGTCGGCACCCGGGTCCGCCCGGTCAGCGACTGGAACCTGCTGGACCCCGACATCATCGAGTGGCGCGCCTTCGGCCCCCAGCGTGACGACCAGCGCCGCGAGCTGAACGAGCTGCGCTGGACCATCGAGCCCCTGGCCGCCCGGCTCGCCGCCGGACACGGCCGGGAGGACGTGCAGCAGCGGCTCGCCGACATGGTCGAGATCATGAACCACGCCTATGCCCAGGGTGACGGGATCACCTTCTCCCGCGCCGACACCGAGTTCCACTCCCTGCTCATCCAGCTCGCGGGCAACCGCATGCTGGAGCACCTCTCCGGCATCGTCGGCGCGGCGCTCCACGTCTCCGGCGGGCCTGTCACCGCCTGTGACCGACCAGGTGAGAGCTGCCTCGCGCACCACGCCCGGATCGTCGACGCCCTCGCCGCCGGCGACGCCCACGGCGCCGAGACGGCCATGCGGCAGCTGCTCATGGTCCATCCTGAGGTGGAGCGCGTGGTGCCGGCTCCGCGCGAGCACTGACGCGCGGGCCGTGGCCGGAAGTACGGAGCCGTACGCATCGCGTGTCGCCCGACCCGCGCGGAACCCGGGGATCATGGCGGATCCCCGGGGCCGTGGCGGTGTCCGTGGCGCTAATGGGCTACTCACCACCGTTCTGGGCGATTCGTCGCACCTGGGGTGTGACTCGGGCCACGCGGATTGGGCGTAACACTCCTCGGAGCCGTGCGATGACCTAAGAGGTGACAGCCGAGGAAGGAATACAGCCGCCGCATGAGGCGCTGTGCAGTTCCCCGGTCCAGCCCGCGCCGTCGGCACATTCCCCGTCGACGGTCGTCGGCTCCGGCCCGATCATGGGCCGGGCCGGAAGCCGTTTCCATCGTTCCGAGAGGTTGTTCGTGTCGGCCAGCACATCCCGTACGCTCCCGCCGGAGATCGCCGAGTCCGAGTCTGTGATGGCGCTCATCGAGCGGGGAAAGGCTGATGGGCAGATCGCCGGCGATGACGTGCGTCGGGCCTTCGAGGCTGACCAGATTCCGCCAACCCAGTGGAAGAATGTTCTGCGCAGCCTCAACCAGATCCTCGAGGAAGAGGGTGTGACGCTGATGGTCAGTGCAGCGGAGTCGCCGAAGCGCGCCCGCAAGAGCGTCGCAGCGAAGAGCCCGGCCAAGCGCACCGCCACCAAGACCGTCACCGCCAAGACGACCGTGACGAAGCCCGCCACGGCCGCCGCGGCGGCTCCGGCGGCAGAGAGCGCGGACCCGGCCGACGAGGCCGGAACGCCGGCCAAGAAGGCGGCCGCGAAGAAGACCGCCGTGAAGAAGACGGCGGCGAAGAAGACCGTCGCCAAGAAGACGGCGGCCAAGAAGACCACCGCCAAGAAGGACGCCGACGAGGTCATCGAGGGCGAGGAGCTCCTCGAGGACGTCGCACCCGGCAAGGGTGAGGACGAAGAGGCCGAGGGCGAGAACAAGGGCTTCGTCCTGTCCGACGAGGACGAGGACGACGCTCCGGCGCAGCAGGTCGCCGTCGCCGGCGCCACCGCCGACCCGGTCAAGGACTACCTCAAGCAGATCGGCAAGGTCCCGCTGCTCAACGCCGAGCAGGAGGTCGAGCTCGCCAAGCGCATCGAGGCCGGTCTGTTCGCCGAGGATAAGCTGGCCAACTCCGACAAGCTGGCGCCCAAGCTCAAGCGCGAGCTGGAGATCATCGCCGAGGACGGCCGCCGCGCCAAGAACCACCTCCTGGAGGCCAACCTCCGCCTGGTGGTCTCGCTGGCCAAGCGGTACACCGGCCGCGGCATGCTCTTCCTGGACCTGATCCAGGAGGGCAACCTCGGTCTGATCCGCGCGGTCGAGAAGTTCGACTACACCAAGGGCTACAAGTTCTCCACGTACGCCACCTGGTGGATCCGTCAGGCGATCACCCGCGCCATGGCCGACCAGGCCCGCACCATCCGTATCCCGGTGCACATGGTCGAGGTCATCAACAAGCTCGCGCGTGTGCAGCGCCAGATGCTCCAGGACCTGGGCCGCGAGCCCACCCCGGAGGAGTTGGCCAAGGAGCTCGACATGACCCCGGAGAAGGTCATCGAGGTCCAGAAGTACGGCCGTGAGCCGATCTCCCTCCACACCCCGCTGGGTGAGGACGGCGACAGCGAGTTCGGTGACCTGATCGAGGACTCCGAGGCGGTCGTCCCGGCCGACGCGGTCAGCTTCACGCTCCTCCAGGAGCAGTTGCACTCCGTCCTCGACACGCTCTCCGAGCGTGAGGCCGGCGTGGTCTCCATGCGCTTCGGTCTCACCGACGGCCAGCCGAAGACGCTGGACGAGATCGGCAAGGTCTACGGCGTGACGCGTGAGCGCATCCGCCAGATCGAGTCGAAGACGATGTCGAAGCTGCGCCACCCGTCGCGTTCGCAGGTCCTGCGCGACTACCTCGACTAGTCACCGCCTGCCGTCATCGCCTCGCCCGCGAGGCATGGCGGTGTGCCGCGAGCATACGAAGGGTCCGGTTCCCGAGAGGGGCCGGGCCCTTCGGCGCGTTCGGGGGTGCGAGGGCGGTACGGGTGAACGACCCTGGGTGAACGGACATCACCGGAGTGTCAGGAGGCTCTATGCGTCGCCCCATCGCCCTCGCAGCGGCCGCTGCCCTGGGCCTGCTCCCGGCCGGGGCAGGGCCGCTCGCCCTCGCCACGCCGGCGGCGGCCGACAGCATCGTCGTCGGCGGGCAACCCGCACGGATCGCGGACGCGCCATGGGTCGTGGCGCTCTCCAGCCGTGACCGGTTCGGGGGTACGCGCGCGGGACAGTTCTGCGGGGGAGTCGTGGTGGGACCCACGCGGGTGCTCACGGCGGCCCACTGCGTCGGCAGGGACCTCCTGGGCGCCGAGCCGGGGGAGATCGCCGACCTCAAGGTGATCGCCGGCCGCAGCGCCCTGCGGGGCCAGGGCGGACAGGAGATCCGGATCTCCCGGACCTGGGTCGATCCCGGCTACGACCCCAGGACCAACGCCGGTGACCTCGCCGTGCTGACGCTGGCGACCGCGCTGCCGGCGTCGTACGTGATCAGGACGGCCCGCCCGGGGGACAGGGCCGAGGCCCCGGGAACGCGGGCGGAGGTGTACGGCTGGGGCGACGTCAGCGGCAACGGGACCTATGCCTCCGCCCTGCGCTCGGCGCCCGTCGAGGTGCTGTCGGACGAGGCCTGCGAACGGGCCTATCCCCGCGGGACGTCCGGTGCGGCCTACCGAGGGGACGTCATGCTCTGCGCGGGCGATCCGCGCGGCGGGAAGGACGCCTGCCAGGGCGACAGCGGCGGGCCGCTCGTGGCCGACGGGCGGCTCATCGGCCTGGTGTCGTGGGGCAGTGGCTGTGCGCAGGCGGAGTACCCGGGCGTGTACACCCGCGTCTCGGCGGTGCTGCCGAGCCGCTTCTGACCGACGGTGGCGGTGCGTACGGGAACGATCGCCGAGCGTGCCCGTACGGCCGCCGGGCGCCGGAGCGGAGTCCGGCGGCAGATGAGAACGGGCGGCCACCCCCCTTGTTCGCGGGGGTGGCCGCCCGTCGTCCGGTCAGCGACCGGCCCTTGGCTCGTCGGGGATGCGAGGTGTCAGTGGTCCTCGTCTACTGCCTTGGCCGGCACGTCGGTGAGCCGGTCCGTCTCATCCTGTATTTCCGCGGCGATCTTCTTGAGTTCCGGCTCGAACTTACGCCCGTGGTGCGCGCAGAAGAGCAAGTCACCGCCGCTGACCAGGACGACACGCAGGTACGCCTGGGCGCCGCAGCGGTCGCAGCGGTCAGCGGCCGTCAGGGGGCTCGCGGGGGTCAGAACAGTAGTCACGTCGCCTCTTCTCTAGCTCGACGAGCTGTCGTACCAGGGTCAACATCCAACCAGGCCGAAAACGTTCCCGCTCGTGCCTTTTCCTTGAAACTTTTTCCCAAGGTGGCTGTCTGCTGCCGGTTGGCGGCGAATGAGCCGTATTGCGTCGCTCTACGGATTTCGCGTTGCTTGGGTCGGTTCGTCCTCCCGGCTGGCTTGCCGGTTGTTCATGAGGACGTGCCCGGAGCCTAAATGGTTCATGCCTGGAAGGGAACGTGATGTTCACGTCACCCCATCGAGGGATCGAACACCCATACGACTCTGGACTAGCATGAGGAATCCGGAGGGTGGCGTGACAACGGCTCTACCAGGCATCGGTACCCTCTGACCGGTGACCGAAGCCGGGCCTTACCCCACCGGGCCAGTTTTCAAATTCAGCGAGGAGCGAACCGCGTGACCGCCGAAACGTCCGTGCCGTCCAGTGCGCTGCTGACCGCAGACCGTGACGGTTCCAACTACACCGCGCGGCACCTGCTCGTACTCGAAGGGCTCGAAGCGGTTCGCAAGCGCCCCGGTATGTACATCGGGTCCACCGACAGCCGCGGGCTGATGCACTGCCTCTGGGAGATCATCGACAACTCCGTCGACGAGGCCCTCGGCGGATACTGCGACCACATCGACGTCATCCTCCACGACGACGGCTCCGTCGAGGTGCGCGACAACGGCCGGGGCATCCCGGTCGACGTCGAGCCCAAGACCGGACTGTCCGGTGTCGAGGTCGTCATGACCAAGCTCCACGCCGGCGGAAAGTTCGGCGGTGGCTCGTACGCGGCCTCCGGCGGTCTCCACGGCGTCGGCGCCTCCGTGGTGAACGCCCTGTCGGCCCGCCTCGACGTCGAGGTCGACCGGAACGGCGCCACGCACTCGATCAGCTTCCGCCGGGGCGTCCCCGGGATCTTCACCGAGCAGGGCCCCGACAGCCCGTTCGACCCGGCCAACGGACTGCTCAAGGGCAAGCGTGTGCCGAAGACCCGCACCGGCACCCGGGTGCGGTACTGGGCCGACCGCCAGATCTTCCTCAAGGACGCCAAGCTCTCCCTGGACCACCTCCACCAGCGTGCCCGCCAGACGGCCTTCCTCGTACCCGGTCTGACCATCGTCGTCCGCGACGAGCGGGACCTGGAGGGGGTCGGCAAGAGCGAGGAGACCTTCCGCTTCGACGGCGGCATCAGTGAGTTCTGCGAGTTCCTCGCCCAGGACAAGGCCGTCTGCGACGTGCAGCGGCTGAGCGGCCAGGGCACCTTCAAGGAGACCGTCCCGGTCCTGGACGACCGCGGGCACATGACCCCGACCGAGGTCACCCGCGAGCTGGGCGTCGACGTGGCCCTGCGCTGGGGCACCGGCTACGACACGACGGTCAAGTCCTTCGTCAACATCATCGCCACCCCCAAGGGCGGCACCCACGTCGCCGGCTTCGAGCAGGCCATCACCAAGACGGTCAACGAGGTGCTGCGCTCCACCAAGATGCTGCGCGTCGCCGAGGACGACATCGTCAAGGACGACGCCCTGGAGGGGCTCACGGCCGTCGTCACGGTCCGCCTCGCGGAGCCGCAGTTCGAGGGCCAGACCAAGGAGGTGCTCGGCACCTCCGCGGCCCGCCGGATCGTCGCCAACGTGGTCGCGAAGGAGCTGAAGGCCTTTCTGACGTCCACCAAGCGCGACGACAAGGCCCAGGCCCGGGCGGTCCTGGAGAAGGCCGTGGCGGCCGCCAGGACCCGTATCGCGGCCCGCCAGCACAAGGAGGCACAGCGCAGGAAGACCGCCCTGGAGACCTCCTCGCTGCCGGCCAAGCTCGCCGACTGCCGCAGCGACGACGTCGAGCGCAGCGAGCTCTTCATCGTCGAGGGAGACTCCGCGCTCGGCACCGCCAAACTCGCCCGCAACAGCGAGTTCCAGGCGCTGCTGCCGATCCGCGGCAAGATTCTCAACGTCCAGAAGTCCTCCGTCTCGGACATGCTCAAGAACGCCGAGTGCGGCGCGATCATCCAGGTCATAGGAGCGGGCTCGGGCCGCACCTTCGACATCGACGCGGCCCGCTACGGCAAGATCGTGCTCCTCGTCGACGCCGACGTCGACGGCGCGCACATCCGGTGCCTGCTGCTGACGCTCTTCCAGCGCTACATGCGGCCGATGGTCGAGGCCGGACGCGTCTTCGCCGCCGTGCCGCCGCTGCACCGCATCGAACTGGTCCAGCCCAAGAAGGGCCAGGACAAGTACGTCTACACGTACTCGGACAACGAGCTGCGCGAGACCCTGCTGGAGTACCAGCGCAAGGGCATCCGCTACAAGGACGCCATCCAGCGCTACAAGGGCCTCGGCGAGATGGACGCCGACCAGCTGGCGGAGACCACGATGGACCCGCGCCACCGCACCCTGCGCCGGATCAACATCGGCGACCTGGACTCCTCCGAGCAGGTCTTCGACCTGCTCATGGGCAACGACGTGGCTCCCCGCAAGGAGTTCATCACCAGCTCGGCGGCGACCCTGGACCGCTCGCGCATCGACGCCTGACCTCCCGTCCCGGGGCCGCCTTTCCTCGCGTGAGGGTGGCGGCCCTGAGGAGCGCTCCGACACGCCGACCGGCGATTCCATCACCTGATGGGGTGAAGTGGGGGAGGAGAAGAGTCCTGGATCTTCCCGCTCTGTCCATCCTTGTGCACGCGGCCGAAACGGTTCGCTGACAAGGAGAGTTCACCGGTGGAGAAGCAGGAAGGACCGGTCGCCCCCACGGGGCGGTCCGGCGGTCCGGCGGTCCGGATCGACGACCCCTGGTACGACGCCCTGGCCTCCGGCTGGGGCGAGGCCGCCGACACGGACGCGGCTGCCGGCGAGGACGCGCATACGGCCGCGGAGGCGGCTGGGGCCGTAACCCCGCAGCGGCCGGCGCACAGTGCGGCGGACATCTATCTGCAGGTCCAGCGCAGTCCGGCGTTCCAGGAAGTACGCGGCAGCTACCGCCGGTTCGTGATCCCGGCGACCCTCGCCTTCCTCCTCTGGTACCTCGCCTATGTCGTGGCGGCGACCGTCGCACCGGGACTGATGGCCAGACCCGTCGTCGGAGCGGTCAACGTGGCGATGGTCGCGGGACTCGGCCAGTTCCTCAGCACCTTCCTGCTGACCTGGGCCTACGCCCGGCACGCCCGGTTGCGCAGGGACCGGGCGGCGCTGGAACTGCGGTGGGACACGCAGGAGATGACGCGGGGGGTCCAGCGGTGACCGGCAACCACCAGACCCTGGCGCTGCTGCTGTTCAGCGCCTTCATCGCGGTGACGCTCGCGATCACCACCTGGGTGAGCCGCAGCCGGCACGGCTCCGCCGAGGAGTTCTACGCCGGCGGGCGGCTGTTCTCCCCCATGGAGAACGGTTTCGCCATCGCCGGTGACTACATGTCCGCCGCCTCCTTCCTCGGCATCTCCGGTCTCATCGCCCTCTTCGGCTACGACGGCATGCTGTACTCCGTCGGCTTCCTGGTCGCCTGGCTGGTCGTCCTGCTCCTGGTCGCCGAACTGGTCCGCAACTGCGGCCGGTTCACCCTCGCCGACGTCGTCGCCGCCCGGATGACCGAGCGCCCGGTCCGGATCGCCGCCGGAACCTCCTCCGTCACCGTCTCCGTGCTCTATCTGGTGGCCCAGATGGTCGGGGCGGGCAGCCTCGTCGCCCTGCTCCTCGGCGGTACGAGCGAAGCCGCCCGCTCCTGGACGGTCATCGGCGTCGGCGCCCTGATGGTGATCTACGTATCCCTGGGCGGCATGCGCGCCACCACCTGGATCCAGATCGTCAAGGCCGTACTGCTCATGGCCGGCACGATCACCCTCACCGTGCTGGTCCTCCTCCGCTTCCACGGGAACTTCGACCAGCTGCTCACCACCGCCGCCGAACGCAGCGGCCACGGCCGGGACTTCCTCGCGCCTGGGCTGCGCTACGGCGGGGACTGGACCGCCCGCCTGGACTTCATCAGCCTCGGCATCGCCCTCGTCCTCGGCACCGCCGGCCTGCCCCACATCCTGTCCCGCTTCTACACCGTGCCCACCGCGCGGGCCGCCCGCCGCTCCGTCGTGTGGGCCATCGGTCTGATCGGCAGCTTCTATCTGATGACGATCGTCCTCGGCTTCGGAGCGGCCGCCATCATCGGCCCCGACGACGTCCGCGCCTCCAACGCCGCGGGCAACACCGCCGTACCACTGCTCGCGCTCGACCTCGGCGGCGGAGCGGGCTCCACGGGAGGCACCGTCCTCTTCGCGATCGTCGCCGCCGTCGCCTTCGCGACGATCCTGGCCGTCGTCGCCGGGATCACGCTCGCCTCCTCCGCCTCCGTCGCCCACGACCTGTACGCCTCACTGCGCCGTCGCAACGGGCGCGCGTACAGCGAGGTGGCCGTGGCACGGTTCGCCGCCGCCGGGATCGGCGCGGCGGCGATCGGGCTCGGGCTGCTGGCCCGCGACCTGAACGTGGCGTTCCTGGTCGGGCTCGCCTTCGCCGTCGCCGCCTCCGCCAACCTCCCGGTGCTCCTCTACTCGCTGTTCTGGCGGAACTTCACCACCCGGGGCGCCGTCTGGTCGGTGTACGGGGGGCTCGTGCCGGCGGTCCTGCTCGTCGTCCTCTCCCCGGTCGTCTCCGGCAGCCCGGACGCGCTCTTCCCCGGCGTCGACTTCCACCTCTTCCCGCTGCAGAACCCCGGAGTGGTCTCCATCCCGCTGGGCTTCCTGGCCGGCTGGATCGGGACCGTCACCTCGCACGAGCCGCCGGACCCGGCGAAACACGCCGAGACGGAGGTCCGGGCGCTGACCGGCGCCGGGGCGGTGTGACGTGAGGCTCAGCCCGCCGAACCGGCCCACACGTACCGGTGCTCGGGGCGGCCGGTCTCGCCGTACCGCAGGGAGAGCCGTACGCGTCCCGTCCGCTCCAGCAGCTTGAGATACCGCTGGGCCGTCTGCCGGCTCACCCCCGCCCGCTCGGCGATCTCCTGCGTCGACAGAGCGCCGTCGGCGGCGAGCAGCACCTGGCGCACCAGCTCGGCGGTGGTGGGGGAGTGGCCCTTGGGCAGGACGGGATCCGCCCCACCGACCGACAGCGCGCCGAAGATCCGGTCCACCTCCGCCTGTTCCGCCTCGCCACCGCCGTCGAGGGTGTGGCGCAGCGCCGCGTACGCCTCCAGCTTCGTACGCAGCCCGGCGAAGGTGAACGGCTTGACCAGGTACTGGAGCGCCCCGTGCCGCATCGCCGCCTGGACGGTCGCCACGTCACGGGCGGCCGTCACCATGATCACATCGGTCTGGTGGCCCAGCCGGCGCAGTTCCCGCACGACCGCGAGGCCGTTCTCGTCCGGCAGGTAGTGGTCCAGAAGGATCAGGTCGACCGGCACCTCGGCCAGGCGGGAGAGGGCCTCCCCGGTCGAGTGCGCGGTGGCGACGACCCGGAAGCCGGGCACCTTGGCCACATAGGCCGCGTTGATCCGTGCGACCCGTACGTCGTCGTCGACGACGAGCACGTCGATCATCGCCGGTCACCCGTCGCCAGGGAGCGCTCCGGCTCGCTCAGCGCCTCCGGGAGTACGACGGTGAACTCGGCGCCTCCGTCGGGGCCCTCGCCGACCCGGGCGCTGCCTCCCTGACGCTCGGCGAGCCTGCGGACCAGCGCGAGACCGAGGCCGCGCTTGCCGTGGGACGGCAGCTCCTTCGTGCTCCAGCCCTCCGTGAAGATCAGCTCACGCCGGTCCTCCGGGACGCCGGGGCCGCTGTCCGCCACGCGCAGGACGACGGTGCGGTCCTCCGTGCGCAGGGCGACCTCGACACGGGCGCAGGCGGTGCCGGCCGCGGCGTCCAGGGCGTTGTCGACGAGGTTGCCGACGACGGTGACCAGTTCGCGCGGGTCGACCAGGCGGTCGGGGAGCAGTGAGTCGTGCGCGATCCGCAGCGAGACGCCCCGCTCGGCGGCGACCGTGGCCTTGCCGACGAGGAGGGCGGCGAGCAGCGGGTCGTGGATCTTCTCCGTGACCTGCTCGGCGGTGGCGCGGTGGACGCCGACGACCTCGGTGACGAACTCGACCGCCTCCTCGTGCATCTCCAGCTCCAGGAGACCGAGGAGGGTGTGCAGACGGTTGGCGTGCTCGTGGTCCTGGGCCCGCAGCGCGTCGATCAGGCCGCGCGTCGAGTCCAGCTCGCGGCCGAGCCGCTCCAACTCGGTGCGGTCGCGCAGGGTGGCGACGGCGCCGCCGTCGTCGGTCGGCATCCGGTTGGCGATCAGGACCCGGTGCCCGCGGACGGTCACCAGGTCCTCGCCGGTCACGCGACCGGCCAGCACGTCGGCGGTGCGCCCGGAGCCGAGCACGTCCTCCAGCGGGCGGCCGGTGGCCTCGGGGCCGATCCCGAGGAGGCGCTGGGCCTCGTCGTTCATCAGCCGTATCCGGCCGGTGCGGTCGAGGGCGACGACGCCCTCGCGAATGCCGTGGAGCATGGCCTCGCGCTCGGCGAGCAGCGCGGAGATGTCGGAGAAGGCGAGGTCATGGGTCTGCCGCTGGAGCCTGCGGGAGATGAGGTACGCCGCGAGGGCTCCGGCCGCCAGGGCGCCGCCCGCGTACGCGAGGAGCCCGGGGATCGCCCCGAGCAGCCGGTCATGGACGCTGTCGTACTCGATGCCGACCGACACGGCGCCGACGATGGTCCCGTCGGCGCCCCTCAGGGGCGCCTTGCCGCGGGCGGAGCGGCCGAGGGTGCCGCTGTCGATCTCCATCACCTCGCGGCCGGCCAGGGCCGAGCTGGGGTCGGTGGAGACGATCCTGCCGATCTGCGCGGGATCGGTGTGCGACCAGCGCACGCCCCGGGTGTCCATGACGACGACGTACTCGGCGCCGGTGGATCGCCGGATCCGCTCGGCCTCCGTCTGCACAGGGCCGGACGCGGAGGGCGATGAGTCCCGCAGCGCGGCGGCGACCTGCGGGGACGCGGTGGTCTCGGCGATGGCGAGGGCACGGCGCATCGCCTGGTCGTCGAGCTGGGCGCTGAGCGGGGCGAGGAAGAGGCCGGTGGCGAGCACGGTCACGCCGGTGGCGATGGCCAGCTGCATGAGGAGGACCTGCGAGAAGACCCGCTGCGGCCAGCCGATCCGCCGACGGCGCACGGGGGGCCGCGCGGAGGTGGTCGGTGCGGGGCTCATGCGGGAACGGTACGGGGAGGGGCGGCGCGACCGGAAATTCCGACCGGAGGCGGGGGCCGCACCAGCCCTGGGGCGTCCGTCCATCCGCGCGGCCGCCCTCCCGGCCGCGCGGCTCGCCCCGCCGCGGGGTGCCTATTCTGGGGGTTTCGTCAGAGCGTCGAGACACCGGAAGGGTTCCCCTTGAGCACGCAGCAGACGCAGCAGATCCCCGTCATCGTCCTCTCCGGTTTCCTGGGATCGGGCAAGACGACCCTGCTCAACCATCTGCTCCGCAGCGCCCGAGGAACCCGCATCGGGGTCATGGTCAACGACTTCGGGGACATCGGGATCGATGCCATGACCGTCGCCGGGCAGGTCGGCTCCACCGTGTCGCTCGGCAACGGCTGCCTGTGCTGCGCCGTCGACGCGAGCGAACTGGACGAGTACCTGGAGGTCCTCACCAGGCCCTCCGCGCGGCTCGATGTGATCGTCATCGAGGCGAGCGGTCTCGCCGAACCGCAGGAGCTCGTGCGGATGGTGCTCGCCAGCGAGAACGAGCGGATCGTGTACGGCGGGCTCGTGCAGGTCGTCGACGCCGCCGAGTTCTCCGCCACGCGGGCCCGGCACCCCGAGACCGACCGGCACCTCGCCCTGGCCGACCTGGTCGTCGTCAACAAGACCGACCGGGTGGCGGAGCGGGAGCTGGAGGCCGTCCACGACACCGTCGCCGGGCTGGCCGGGCGCGCCGCGGTGATCCGCGCCGCGCACGGGCGGATCGACCCCGAGGTCCTCTTCGACCGGGTCGTGCCCGAGGACGAGATCGAGGGACAGATGTCCATCGAGGATCTGCTGTACGCGGACGAGGACACGGCGGCCCACCCGCACGCCGCCTACGAGACGCTCTCCCTCTCCACCGGGACCGCGCTGCACCCGCGCCGCCTGATGGACTTCCTCGACTCCCGCCCCCACGGCCTCTACCGCATGAAGGGCTTCGTCGACTTCGGCGAGGCCGACCCGGTCAACCGCTACGGCGTCCACGCGGTCGGCCGGTTCCTGCACTTCTACCCCGAGCCCTGGCCGGAGGGCGAGGAGCGCCGGACCCGACTCGTCCTCATCGGCTCCGGCATCGACGCCGAAGCGCTGCGCAAGGAGCTCGCCGCCTGCGAGCTCACCGGCCCGCAGGACACCCCCGACGAACACAGCATGTGGGGCGTCCTGCGGTACGTACCGCGGAACGAGACCGAAGAGCGGCCGGTCGGCTAGGCCTCGTTCGGATCATGCCGGGCTCGCGGGCCCCGGCCGGACGAAAGACCCTAGCTCGCCGGGCCCGCCAGGGCCGCGATCGGCTTCGCCAGGGGCGTGCCCGAGCCGTCCCGGCGCGGGTCGATCTCGGGGAGGTCCACCGGCGTGCCGTTCTGCTGGGCCGCGCGCGCCGGGGCGGCGCCCGCCCAGGCGAGGATGAGCACGTCCTCGCCCTTCAGGAACCGGTGGCAGCGCACACCACCCGTCGCGCGCCCCTTGCGGGGGTACTGGTCGAACGGCGTCAGCTTCGCCGACGTGGCCGCCGAGCCGTCCAGCGTGCCCGTCGAGCCCGCGACCGTGAACACCACCGCGTCCGAGGCCGGGTCCACCGCCGTGAACGAGATCACCTCGGCGCCCGCCGTGAGCTTGACGCCCGCCATGCCGCCCGCAGGGCGCCCCTGGGGACGTACCTGCGAGGCCTGGTAGCGCAGCAGCTGGGCGTCGGAGGTGATGAAGACCAGGTCCTCCTCGCCCGTGCGCAGCTCGGTCGCGCCGACGATCCGGTCACCCTCCTTGAGGGTGATGACCTCCAGCTCCTCCTTGTTCGCCGGATAGTCCGGCACCACGCGCTTCACCACGCCCTGGAGCGTGCCGATCGCCAGACCCGGCGAGGACTCGTCGAGCGTGGTCAGACAGACCACCGTCTCGTCGTCCCGCAGGGTCAGGAACTCCGCCAGCGGCGCCCCGCCCGCGAGGTTCGGAGCGGCGGCGGTGTCCGGCAGCTGCGGCAGGTCGATCACCGCCAGCCGCAGCAGCCGCCCGGCCGACGTCACCACGCCGACGTCACCGCGCTGGGTCGCCGGGACCGCCGAGACGATCACATCGTGCTTGACGCGCCTGCCTTCCTCGGCGCCCGGGAGCTCCGCCGTCGCCGTGCGGGCCAGCAGACCGGTCGAGGAGAGCAGCACCCGGCACGGGTCGTCCGCGACCTCCAGGGACGCGGCCGCGACCGGCGCGCCCGCCGACTCCAGCAGGACCGTACGCCGGTCGGTGCCGAACTTCTTCGCCACCGCGGCGAGTTCGGAGGAGACCAGCTTGCGCAGCTCGGAGTCGGACTCCAGGATCCCGGTCAGCTCGTCGATCTCGCCGTTGAGCCGGTCACGCTCGGACTCCAGCTCGATCCGGTCGAACTTGGTGAGCCGGCGCAGCGGGGTGTCCAGGATGTACTGCGTCTGGATCTCGCTCAGCGAGAAGTGCTCGATCAGGCGCTCCTTGGCCTGCGCGGAGTTCTCGCTGGAGCGGATGAGACGGATGACCTCGTCGATGTCGAGGAGCGCGACGAGCAGACCCTCGACCAGGTGCAGCCGGTCGCGCTTCTTGCTCCGGCGGAACTCGGAGCGGCGGCGCACGACGGTGAAGCGGTGGTCGAGGTAGACCTCGAGCAGCTCCTTGAGGCCCAGCGTGAGCGGCTGGCCGTCGACCAGCGCCACGTTGTTGATGCCGAAGGACTCCTCCATCGGCGTCAGCTTGTAGAGCTGCTCCAGGACCGCCTCGGGCACGAAGCCGTTCTTGACCTCGATGACCAGGCGCAGGCCGTGGCTGCGGTCGGTGAGGTCCTTGACGTCGGCGATGCCCTGGAGCTTCTTGGAGCCGACCAGATCCTTGATCTTGGAGATGACCTTCTCCGGGCCGACCGTGAAGGGCAGCTCGGTGACGACGATGCCCTTGCGGCGGGCCGTCACGTTCTCCACCGTCGCCGTGGCGCGGATCTTGAACGTGCCGCGGCCGTTCTCGTACGCGTCCTTGATGCCGGACAGGCCGACGATCCGGCCGCCGGTCGGCAGGTCGGGGCCGGGCACGAACCGCATCAGCGCGTCGAGATCGGCGTTCGGGTGCCGGATCAGGTGCCGGGCGGCCGCGATCACCTCGCCCAGATTGTGCGGCGGCATGTTGGTCGCCATGCCGACCGCGATGCCGGAGGCTCCGTTGACCAGCAGATTGGGGTACGCCGCCGGCAGTGCGACCGGCTCCCGCTCCTGGCCGTCGTAGTTCGGCGAGAAGTCGACCGTGTCCTCGTCGATCGACTCGGTCATCAGCAGCGCGGCCGGGGCCATCCGGGACTCGGTGTACCGCATGGCGGCCGGCGGGTCGTCGTTGCCGAGGGAGCCGAAGTTGCCGTGGCCGTCCACGAGCGGGACCCGCATCGAGAACGGCTGCGCCATGCGCACCATCGCGTCGTAGATCGACGCGTCGCCGTGGGGGTGCAGCTTGCCCATGACCTCGCCGACGACACGGGCGCACTTCACATAGCCGCGGTCGGGACGCAGCCCCATCTCGTTCATCTGGTAGACGATGCGGCGCTGCACCGGCTTCATGCCGTCGCGGGCGTCCGGCAGCGCGCGGGAGTAGATCACCGAGTACGCGTACTCGAGGAAGGAGCCCTGCATCTCGTCGACGACGTCGATGTCGAGGATTCGCTCCTCGAACGCGTCGTCCGGCGGCGGTGTCTTCGTGCTGCGGCGGGCCATCGCGGCTGCGGCTCCTTCACCAACAAGGTTGATCTGACGCGGACCATTGTGGACCGTCCCACCGACAACGCCGACCGCGACCCGGGGCTGGGCCTCGCCGCGGGCCCTTCGTCGGCCGTACGCGACCCCCGCGACCCGGAAGAGGGAAGCGGCGAACCTGCGGGAACTTCGCCAGGTGTCGGTGCGCTTGCATACAGTGGCAGGACTTTTCCATATCGCGATCGAAGGGACGTACATGCCCATGGGTCACACGGCCACGGCCGAGGCCGGCTCCGGCGGCCTGACAGCGACCGAGCACCGGCTGGCCAACGGCCTGCGCGTGGTGCTCTCCGAGGACCACCTGACCCCGGTCGCCGCGGTCTGCCTCTGGTACGACGTCGGCTCGCGCCACGAGGTGGCGGGCCGCACCGGTCTCGCGCACCTCTTCGAGCACCTGATGTTCCAGGGCTCGAAGCAGGTCCACGGAAACGGCCACTTCGAGCTGGTCCAGGGCGCGGGCGGCTCGCTCAACGGCACGACGAGCTTCGAGCGCACCAACTACTTCGAGACGATGCCGACGCACCAGCTGGAGCTCGCGCTCTGGCTGGAGGCGGACCGGATGGGCTCGCTCCTCGCCGCTCTGGACGACGAGTCCATGGAGAACCAGCGCGACGTCGTCAAGAACGAGCGCCGCCAGCGGTACGACAACGTGCCCTACGGCACGGCCTTCGAGAAGCTGACCGCCCTCGCCTACCCCGAGGGCCACCCGTACCACCACACGCCGATCGGCTCCATGGCGGACCTGGACGCGGCCACGCTGGAGGACGCGCGGAGCTTCTTCCGGACGTACTACGCGCCGAACAACGCGGTGCTGTCGGTCGTCGGCGACATCGACCCGGAGCAGACGCTCGCCTGGATCGAGAAGTACTTCGGCTCCATCCCGTCGCACGACGGCAAGCGGCCCCCGCGCGACGGCACGCTGCCCGACACCATCGGCGAGCAGCTGCGCGAGGTCGTGGAGGAGGAGGTCCCGGCCCGCGCGCTGATGGCCGCCTACCGCCTTCCGCACGACGGCACGCGCGAGTGCGACGCCGCCGACCTCGCGCTGACCGTGCTCGGCGGCGGCGAGTCCTCCCGGCTGCACAACCGTCTGGTCCGCCGCGACCGCACGGCCGTCGCGGCCGGCTTCGGCCTGCTGCGCCTGGCCGGCGCGCCCTCGCTGGGCTGGCTGGACGTGAAGACGTCGGGCGGCGTCGAGGTCCCCGAGATCGAGGCCGCCGTCGACGAGGAGCTGGCCCGCTTCGCCGCCGAGGGCCCGACGCCCGAGGAGATGGAGCGCGCCCAGGCGCAGTTGGAGCGCGAGTGGCTGGACCGGCTCGGCACGGTCGCCGGCCGCGCCGACGAACTGTGCCGGTACGCGGTGCTCTTCGGTGACCCGCAGCTCGCCCTGACGGCCGTGAACCGCGTCCTGGACGTCACCGCCGACGAGGTGCGCGAGGTCGCCGCGGCCCGGCTGCGTCCCGACAACCGCGCGGTGCTCGTCTACGAGCCGGTCACCGCCGAGCACAGCGACAGCGACAGCGAGAGCGACGAGGAAGAGGGAGCGGACCAGTGAGCGACGCTGCCGCGTCTTTGACGAGCATGGAGTTCCACCCGCAGCCGAAGCCGGGCGTCGCCCGCCCCTGGGCCTTCCCGGCCCCGGAGCGCGGTGCGCTGGACAACGGCCTGACGGTGCTGCGCTGTCACCGCCCCGGGCAGAAGGTGGTGGCGGTCGAGCTCTTCCTCGACGCCCCGCTGGACGCCGAGCCGGAGGGTCTCGACGGCGTCGCGACCATCATGGCGCGGGCCTTCTCCGAAGGGACGGACAAGCACTCGGCGGAGGAGTTCGCCGCGGAGCTGGAGCGCTGCGGTGCCACGCTCGACGCGCACGCCGACCACCCGGGCGTACGGGTCTCCCTGGAGGTCCCGGTCTCCCGGCTGCCCAAGGCGCTCGGTCTGCTCTCCGAGGCCCTGATCGCCCCGGCGTTCGTCGACACCGAGATCGAGCGGCTGGTGCGCAACCGGCTGGACGAGATCCCGCACGAGACGGCGAACCCCGCCCGCAGGGCGGCCAAGCAGCTCTCCAAGGAGCTCTTCCCGGCCGGCTCGCGCATGTCCCGGCCGCGCCAGGGCACCGAGGAGACGGTCGCCGCGATCGACGCCGCAGCGGTTCGCGCCTTCCGCGACGCGCATGTGCGGCCCGGCACGGCCACCGCCGTGGTCGTCGGCGACCTGACCGACGTCGACCTGGACAAGGTCCTCGCCGAGACCCTCGGCGCCTGGACGGGCGACACGGCGGAGCCGCGCCGCATGCCGCCGATCACGGCCGACGACACCGGCCGCGTGGTCATCGTGGACCGTCCCGGCGCGGTCCAGACGCAGCTCCTGATCGGCCGCGTCGGCCCCGACCGGCACGACCGGGTCTGGCCTGCCCAGGTCCTCGGCACGTACTGCCTCGGCGGCACCCTCACCTCCCGCCTGGACCGTGTCCTGCGCGAAGAGAAGGGCTACACCTACGGCGTGCGGGCCTTCGGCCAGGTGCTCCGCTCCGACAGCGAGGGCAACGGCGCCGCGATGCTCGCCATCAGCGGTTCCGTCGACACCCCCAACACCGGCCCGGCACTTGACGACCTGTGGAAGGTGCTGCGCACGCTCGCCGCCGAGGGTCTGACGGACGCGGAGCGCGATGTCGCGGTGCAGAACCTGGTGGGCGTGGCGCCGCTGAAGTACGAGACGGCCGCCTCCGTCGCCGGAACGCTCGCCGACCAGGTCGAGCAGCACCTTCCGGACGATTTCCAGGCGCAGTTGTACGCGCGGCTGGCCGAGACCGGCACGGTGGAGGCGACGGCGGCCGTCGTCAACGCCTTCCCGGTGGACCGCCTGGTCACCGTGCTCGTGGGGGACGCGGCGCAGATCGAGGAGCCCGTGCGCGCGCTCGGCATCGGCGAAGTGACCGTCGTCACCGGCTGATCGAGGCGCTCCCGCGCCGCTGCGAGGACCCCGACGTCACCGTACGTCGGGGTCCTCGCCTTTGCCGGGCCTTTGTCCGTATTGCGGGAGAGGGTGCCCCTCTGCCCTGTGGCATGTCTTACAAAAAGGCGGGTCTGTTTGCTGATTGAAAGACAGTCCGCTTAGCGTCGGTCCGGCTGTTCGTCAGTAGCACCCGCCGCATCCGCGGCACCGGGCAGTCATCGCCGAGTCCCCGTCAGGCGCGAGCCTGGGGAGCCGGGGACCCACACGAAGTCCCTGGGGTGAATCGGACGCCTTCGCCAGAGCGCGGAGGGGCCCGTAGGAGACCTTCCTGCTCCGAACCCGTCAGCTAACCCGGTAGGCGAGAAGGAAGGAAAGGATCAGCCACTTCATGGCGTTCACCCGTGCCACCGGGAAGCATCGTGGTCCGAGCCGTCTGGCGCGCCGCAGCGCGGGCATCGCCGGCGTCGCCACCCTCGCCACCACCGGCGTCCTCGGAACCCTCGCCTCCCCGGCGCTCGCCGCCGACACGGACCCCCGCTCGCTCGAGGACACCGGCCTGAACCAGGCCGTCGTCTCCGAGTCCCTGGCGGACCAGATCGACGTCCAGGCCGCCGTCCAGGAGCGGGAGGCCGTCGAGGCCCTCGCCAAGGCGAAGGCTGAGGCCCGCGCGCAGGCCGAGGCGAAGCGCAAGGCCGAGGCCCGTGCCAAGGAGGTCCGCGAGGCCAAGGAGCGCGCCGCCCGCGAGGCCGAGCGCAAGCGCCTGAACTCCTTCCAGCTCCCCATCGCGGGTTCGTACGTCACCACCGGCTACAAGACCGGCGGCTCCCTCTGGTCCTCCGGCAGCCACTCCGGAGTCGACTTCCACGCCGCCTACGGCAGCAAGGTCGTCTCCGTGGGCGCCGGCACCGTCGTCGAGGCCGGCTGGGGCGGCGCGTACGGCAACAACGTCGTCATCCGGATGAACGACGGCACGTACACCCAGTACGGGCACCTGGCGGACATCACCGTCTCGGTCGGCCAGACCGTCACCCCGGGCGAGCGGATCGGCATCTCCGGCTCGACCGGCAACTCCACCGGCCCGCACCTGCACTTCGAGGCCCGCACCAGCGCCGAGTACGGCTCCGACATCAACCCGGTCGCGTACCTGCGCGCCCGCGGCGTGAACGTCTGACCCGACCGCGCCGGGCAGTCCCGCCCGTCCACGTCAGAAAAGCCCCGGCTCGTACTGAGCCGGGGCTTTTCTCGGCCAAAAGATATCCATGGATCCACCGGAGCCATCGGAATTACCGCCGCGCTGCAATAGAGTCACCGAACAGTCGTCCGTCATCGAACAGCCGGCGAGGAACCGGCGGACGGACGTCAATCGGATGGGTTTCGCGCGGATTGAGGCGGAGGTCGGACATGCGCATCCCCGCGCACTCGGTATGCACGGCGATCCGGGACGACATCGTCTCCGGTGTCTTCGAGCGCGGCGGCCGGCTGACCGAGGAGCAGCTCGCCCGCCGCTACGGAGTCTCCCGCGTCCCGGTCCGCGAGGCGCTGCGGACCCTGGAGTCGGAGGGGTTCGTGATCACCCGTCGGCACGCGGGGGCCCATGTCGCCGAACTCACCGAGCAGGAGGCGGCCGACCTGCTGGACGTACGGTCGCTCCTTGAGCCGCTCGGCGCCGCCCGCGCCGCACAGCGCCGCACCGAGGCCCATCTCAAGGTGCTGCGCGGCCTGGTCAGGCTGGGGCAGGAGCGGGCCAGACGCGGCCAGGGCGAGGATCTGCGCTCGCTCGGCGGCTGGTTCCACGAGACGCTCGCGCAGGCGTCCGGCAGCCCGGCGCTCACAGCGCTGCTCACCCAGCTCCGGCACAAGATCGCCTGGATGTACGTGGTCGAGCCGGCCGCCCAGCCCGTGGAGGCATGGGCCGAGCACGGGGCGATCGTCGACGCCGTGGCGCGCGGCGACGCCGAGCGGGCCCGTGCGCTCACCGCCCTGCACGCGGAGCGGTCGCTGGCCCTGCACCGGCTCAAGCGCTCCGAGCGAGGGCGTGTGAGGGTTTCGCAACATGTCGTAAACACCGCGAGCATCCGGAATTAACGACGGGGCCGTATACAAAGAGAAGGAATTCTCCGGCTGTATTCGTGCTGCCTTAAATGCCGCGACGGAAATCGCGTCGTCCGGAATTTGCGTTCCCCTGACATTCCCGGTCGGAGCGACCGCGCGGAAAACGAAGAAGCCGCGCCCGCCGTCGTTCCGGCGGGCGCGGCTCCTTCGCGAGATGTCGTCAGACGGTCTCGGGCAGCTCGTCGAGACCCTCGGCAACCAGCTTGGCGAGACGGTCCAGTGCGGCCTCGGCGCCCTCGGCGTCCGAAGCGAGCACGATCTCCTCGCCGCCCTGCGCGCCCAGACCGAGCACCGCGAGCATCGACGCGGCGTTCACCGGGTTGCCGTCGGCCTTGGCGATCGTCACGGGGACGCCGGAGGCCGTGGCGGCACGGACGAAGATGGAGGCGGGGCGGGCGTGCAGGCCCTCGGCCCAGCCGACGTTGACGCGGCGCTCAGCCATGGTGTTGCCCTTCAAGTCTCAAGCGGGTTGTCTAGACCAGTCTCTCACGGGTGGCCGCATGCTCGTACCGACCTCCGGCCCGGACACGGCGGCCCTTCGGCCTTCCTACCTTGCCCGTACCCCGCACGGCACGCACGCCGTGCACGACCGGTGCCGGTGTCGTACCCCGGCCGTACGCTTGGCCCATGCAGAGCGCGTCGGAACAGCCTGAACACGCATACCCCGACCACTGGGAAGCGGACGTCGTCCTCCGTGACGGCGGCACCGCGCGCATCAGGCCCATCACCGTCGACGACGCCGACCGGCTGGTCAGTTTCTACGAGCAGGTCTCGGACGAGTCGAAGTACTACCGCTTCTTCGCGCCCTACCCGCGTCTCTCCGCCAAGGACGTCCACCGCTTCACCCATCACGACTTCGTGGACCGGGTGGGACTCGCGGCGACCGTCGGCGGGGAGTTCATCGCCACCGTACGCTACGACCGCATCAACGCCCAGGGCCTCCCCGCGAGCGCCCCGGCCGACGAGGCCGAGGTCGCCTTCCTGGTCCAGGACGCGCACCAGGGCAGAGGCGTCGCCTCCGCGCTCCTCGAACACATCGCGGCGGTGGCGAGGGAGCGGGACATCAGGCGGTTCGCGGCGGAGGTGCTGCCCGCCAACACCAAGATGATCAAGGTGTTCACGGACGCCGGGTACACCCAGAAGCGCAGCTTCGAGGACGGTTCCGTACGGCTCCACCTCGACCTGGAGCCCACCGACCGCTCGCTCGCCGTCCAGCGGGCGCGGGAACAGCGCGCCGAGGCCCGCTCCGTGCAGCGCCTGCTCGCCCCCGGCTCGGTCGCCGTCGTCGGAGCCGGGCGCACCCCGGGCGGCGTCGGCCGGACCGTGCTGCGCAACCTCCTGGAGTCCGGGTACACCGGACGTACGTACGCGGTGAACCGGGCCCTCGGCGAGGGGACGGCCTCGCTCGACGGCGTGCCGGCCTTCCGCTCCGTCGGGGACATCGGCGAGCCGGTGGACCTGGCGATCCTGGCCGTCCCCGCCGAGCGGGTGCCGGAGGCGGTCGCCGACTGCGGCGAGCACGGGGTGCGGGGCCTGGTCGTCCTCTCCGCCGGTTACGCCGAGAGCGGCCCGGAGGGACGGGAACGCCAGCGGGAACTGGTACGGCAGGCCCGCTCGTACGGCATGCGGATCATCGGACCCAACGCGTTCGGGATCATCAACACCTCGGCCGGTGTCCGGCTGAACGCCTCCCTCGCCCCGCAGATGCCGACGTCCGGGCGGATCGGGCTGTTCACCCAGTCCGGGGCGATCGGCATCGCGCTCCTCGCCGGACTCCACCGGCGGGGCGCGGGGCTCTCCTCCTTCATCTCGGCGGGCAACCGCGCGGACGTCTCCGGCAACGACCTCCTCCAGCACTGGTACGACGACCCCGAGACGGACGTCGTCCTGCTCTATCTGGAGTCGATCGGGAACCCCCGCAAGTTCACCCGGCTGGCGCGGCGCACGGCGGCGGTCAAGCCGGTCGTGGTGGTCAAGGGGGCCCGCCACAGCGGGAGCGCGCCCCCCGGCCACCGGGTTCCCGTCACCCGCATCCCGCACGCCACGGTCTCCGCGCTGCTCCGGCAGGCCGGAGTCATCCGGGTCGACACGGTCACCGAACTGGTCGACGCGGGCCTGCTTCTCGCCGCCCAGCCGCTGCCGACCGGGCCCCGGGTGGGGATCCTCGGCAACTCCGAGTCGCTCGGGCTGCTGACCTACGACGCCTGTCTGACGGAAGGGCTGCGTCCGCTGCGGCCGCTCGACCTCACGACGGCGGCGAGCCCGGCGGACTTCCGCGAGGCGCTGGCGGCGGCGCTCGCGGACGACACCAGTGACGCGGTCGTCGTGACGGCGATCCCCTGGGTCGGCGAGAACGGCACCGTCGAGTCCGGCGACGGCGAGGTCCTCGCGGCCTACCTCCGCGAGGCCGTCGCCTCCGCCCCGGCCCCGGCGAAGCCGGTGGTGGTGGTCCACGTCGAGATGGGGGGCCTTGCTGAAGCCCTCTCGGCGGCGACGAGCACCCGCCCGTCACCCGCCCCCCGGACGACCGCCCCCGCCGTTCCGGGCCCGTCGACACCCTCGACGACGGTCGGCCCCGGTGCTCCACCGCACCCGGCGACGGTCGGCCCCGGTGCTCCGTCGCATCCAACGACGGTCGGCCCCGGCACCTTGCCGTCCTCGCCCCCGCCCTCGCCCGGCAGTGGCAACATCCCCGCCTACCCCGCCGCCGAGCGGGCCGTGCGGGCGCTGGCGGAGGCCGTGCGGTACGGGCAGTGGCGGCGGCAGGCCGCCGAGCCCGGGCGGGTGCCGGAGTACGAGGACATCGACGAAGCGGGGGCCGCCGCACAGATCGAGCGGCTGCTCGGGCCGGACGCGGACGCCCGGGGCGTGACCCTCGACGCCGAGGCGGCCGGCGAACTGCTCGCGCGGTACGGCATCACGGTCCTCCCGACCCTCCCCGCGCCCACCCCCGACGCCGCCGTCGCGGCCGCCGCCCGCCTCGGCTATCCCGTGGCCCTGAAGACGACCGCGCCCCATCTGCGCCACCGCCCGGACCTCGGCGGCGTACGGCTCGATCTCGCCACCGAGGGGCAACTCCGTACCGCCTACGCCGAATTGACCGACTCGCTCGGCAAGCCCGAGGAGCTCCACCCGGTCGTCCAGACGATGGTGCCGCGCGGAGTCGACACCGTCGTGCGGTCCGCCATCGATCCGGCTGTCGGCGCCGTCCTCTCCTTCGGACTCGCCGGAGCCGCCTCCGAGCTGCTCGGCGACATGTCCCACCGGCTGGTCCCGGCCACCGACCGGGACGCCGCCGAGCTCGTACGGTCCATCCGCACCGCCCCCCTCCTCTTCGGCTGGCGCGGCTCCGACCCCGTCGACACCCCCGCCCTCCAGGAGCTGCTGCTGCGCGTCTCCCGGCTCGTCGACGACCACCCCGAGGTCGTCGCGGTCACCCTGGAGCCGGTGGTCGTGGCCGCGCGCGGCCTCTCCGTGCTCGGCGCCATGGTCCGCCTCGCCCCGCCCCCGCCCCGTACGGACCTCGGCCCGCGCAGCCTGCCGAGCTACTGACCGCACCGCCAGGCCCGCCCCGAGCGGCCCGGAGCGCCCCTTCCAACGGATTAGGATGGAGTCCATGGCGAAGACCGGTACGACGACCCAGGGGCTGCGCGCGGCGATCGAGCGCAGCGGCTATTACCCGGCCCTCGTGGCCGAGGCGGTGGAGGCCGCCGTCGGTGGCGAGGCGATCGCGTCGTACCTGGTGCACCAGGAGACCACGTTCGACTCGAACGAGGTCCGCCGCCATGTCACCGTCCTCGTCCTGACGGCCAACCGCTTCATCGTCAGCCACACCGACGAACAGGCCGCCGACACCAGTTCTCCGACGCCGTACGCCACGACGTCCACCGAGTCGGTCAAGCTGGACCGGATCTCCTCGGTCGTCGTCAGCCGCGTCGTCGCGAACCCGGAGTCGTACACCCCCGGCACGCTGCCCCGCGAGGTCGTCCTCACCATCGGCTGGGGCGCCGTCTCGCGCATCGACCTGGAGCCCGCCGCCTGCGGCGACCCCAACTGCGACGCCGACCACGGCTACACCGGCAACGCCACCGCCGACGACCTCAGCCTGCGCGTCAGCGACGCCGGTGACGGGCCGGACACGGTCCGCCAGACCCTCGCCTTCGCCCAGTCGCTCTCCGAAGCCACCGCGGCGACCCGCTGATGGTCCAGCCCACCACGACCGCCTCCGGCTGGCCGGACGAGCCGGTCCCCGCGTCCTCGGCCTGGGGACACCCGCACGTCGCCGCGCTCGCGCCCGGCTCCGCGCCCGTCCCCGAGTACGGCTCCGGCTCGCTCGCCGACCTCCTCCCCACCCTCGTCGCCGGGCAGGGCGCACCCGGCTTCGACGCCCGGATCGCCGAACTCACCCCCGCGGACCGGAACTGCGTCTTCCTGATCGACGGCCTCGGCTGGGAGCAGATCAAGGAGCACCCCGACGAGGCGCCGTACCTCACCTCGCTACTCGCCACCTCGCGCGGCGGCACCGGACGCCCCCTGACCGCCGGATTCCCCGCCACCACCGCGGCCTCGCTCGCCTCGGTCGGCACCGGACGGTTCCCCGGTGAGCACGGACTGCCCGGTTACACCGTCCGCGACCCCGACACCGGCGAGCTGATGAACCAGCTCCGCTGGAAGCCGTGGACGCCGCCCCACGTCTGGCAGCCGTACCCCACGGTCTTCCAGCTCGCCCACGAAGCCGGGATCCACACCGCCCAGGTCTCCTCCCCGATCTTCCAGGACACGCCGCTCACCAAGATCGCCTTGAGCGGCGGAACGTTTCACGGCCGGCTCTCCGGCGAGGAACGCATGGACTTCTCCGCCGAGCAGCTCGCCGCCGGCGACCGCTCGCTGGTCTACACGTACTACAGCGAGCTGGACGGCGCCGGACACCGCTTCGGCATCGACTCCGACGCCTGGCGCGGTCAGCTGATGTTCGTCGACCGGCTCGTCCAGCGTCTCGCCGAGCAGCTGCCGCCCCGCTCCGCGCTGTACGTCACCGCGGACCACGGCATGGTCGACATCCCCTTCGACGAGCAGTCCCGGATCGACTTCGACGAGGACTGGGAGCTGCGCGCCGGTGTCGCCCTGCTCGGCGGCGAGGGCCGCGCCCGCCACGTCTACGCCGTCCCGGGGGCCGAGAACGACGTCCTGACCTGCTGGCGGGAGGTGCTCGGTGAGCAGTTCTGGGTGGCGGGCCGGGACGAGGCCATCGCGCTCGGCTGGTTCGGCGACTCGGTCGACGAGCGGGTCTACGGCAGGATCGGCGATGTCGTCGCCGCCGCCCGTGACGACGTGATCGTCACCGCCTCCGTCAACGAACCGCACGAGTCGGCGATGGTCGGTGTGCACGGGTCCATGACGCCCGCGGAGCAGTTCGTCCCGCTCCTCGAAGTCCGTTCCTGAACCGCCGCTGCCGCACCGCCGTTCCCGAGCCACCGCTCCCGCCACCCCCTCAGCCCGAAAGGCCGCAACCTCCCATGCCCGAGCTCGTGTTCTTCTCCGGAACGATGGACTGTGGGAAGTCGACTCTGGCGCTTCAGATCGAGCACAATCGATCGGCGCGCGGGCTACAGGGGTTGATCTTCACGCGCGACGACCGTGCGGGTGAGGGAAAGCTCTCGTCGCGCCTGGGACTGGTGACGGATGCGGTGGAGGCGGGTCCGGGTCTGGATCTGTACGGGTATGTGGTGGACCAGCTGTCGCGGGGCGGCAAGGTCGACTACGTGATCGTGGACGAGGCCCAGTTCCTGGCTCCGGACCAGATCGATCAGCTGGCCCGGATCGTCGACGACCTGAACCTGGACGTCTTCGCGTTCGGTATCACCACCGACTTCCGTACCAAGCTCTTCCCTGGTTCCCAGCGTCTGATCGAGCTCGCCGACCGCGTGGAGACCCTCCAGGTCGAGGCGATGTGCTGGTGCGGCGCGCGCGCCACGCACAACGCCCGTACGGTGGGCGGCGAGATGGTCGTGGAGGGCGAGCAGGTGGTCATCGGGGACGTGAACCGGCCGGCCGAGGAGATCGGCTACGAGGTCCTGTGCCGCCGCCACCACCGTCGCCACATGACCAGCGCCACGGCCCGGGCCGGCGCGCTGTCCCCCGACGTACTGCCGGTGACCCCGGCCTGAGCCGCCCGGCGGCCGCCCCACCGAACGACGCGTCGGCCCCTCACCCCGTCCGGGGTGAGGGGCCGACACCGTTCCGTGGATCGGAGGTCAGGAACGCTGGTCGTCGCCGGTGGCCCGCTCGGCCTGCTTCTCCTTGATCCGCACCGTCTCCTTGCGGACCTCGGCCTGGACGGCGCGCTCCTTCTGGAGCCACTCGGGGTTCTCCGTCTTCAGCGCCTCGATCTGCTCCGTGGTGAGGGGCTCGGTCACTCCGCCGCGGGCGAGGCCCGAGATGGAGACGCCCAGCTTCGCGGCGACCACCGGGCGGGGGTGCGGGCCGTCGCGCCGCAGGTCCCGCAGCCACTCGGGCGGATCGGTCTGCAGCGCACTCAGCTCGGCACGGGAGACGACACCCTCCTGGAACTCGGCGGGGGTGGCCTCGAGGTACACACCCAGCTTCTTCGCCGCCGTGGCGGGCTTCATCGTCTGGGGGCTCTGGTGCGACTTCATGAGGTCAAGGGTATCGAGCATGTGCGCTACCTCCGACCACGACCGGTAACCTGGCGGAGTGACAGGCTCGGAAGAAACCCCATCGTTCCGGCTCGCGTACGTCCCGGGGGTGTCGCCCGGCAAGTGGGTGCGGATCTGGAACGAGCGCCTGCCCGACATCCCGCTGGACCTCGTTCCCGTGGCCGCCGCCGAAGCCCCCGGCATCCTGCGGAGCGGCGGCGCCGACGCCGGGTTCGTACGGCTGCCGATCGACCGGACGGACCTCAGCGCGATCCCGCTCTACACCGAGACGACGGTCGTCGTGGTCCCCAAGGACCACCTCGTGGCCGCCGCCGACGAAGTGTCCGCCGAGGACCTCGCCGACGACATCCTGCTGCACCCCCTGGACGACACCCTGGACTGGGAGCGTCCGCCGGGACGGCCGGCGATCGAGCGTCCGGCCACCACGGAGGACGCCGTCGAGCTGGTGGCGGCGGGCGTCGGACTGCTCGTCGTACCGCAGTCGATCGCGCGTCTGCACCACCGCAAGGACCTCACGTACCGGACGGTGACGGACGTCCCCGAGTCGCGGGTCGCGCTGTCCTGGCGGGAGGACGCGACCACCGACCGGGTCGAGGACTTCATCGGCATCGTCCGGGGCCGGACCGTCAACAGCACGCGCGGCCGGGCCGGAGCCACGGCCGATCCGAAGGGCAAGCGCGCCGAGAAAGCCGAGCCGACCGGCAAGACAGCCGGTAAGCCGACCGGCAGGACGGCCGGGAAGAACACCCGGGCCCGCTCCGGCGGCCCCACGGCCGCCAAGCGCGGCAAGCCCCGCCGCCGGTCGTAAGGGGACAGCGGTACGCGGTACTCCTGTACGGCGAAGACCGGCGCGGCACCACGAGTTCACCTCGGGTGTACCCGGGCACCGCCTGCTGATCGGCTTCGGGTCGCCCGGCTCGGCGGTAATGGCGGTCGGTCCGTGACCTGAACCGGACCCTCCGCACATCCGCGCGCCGCGCGACACACCCCCGGAGGACGCGTGCCCCCTGCTGCCGAGACCGTGACAGCCGCGAACGAGGGCGCACGGAGCCAGGGCGAGGAGCCCGGCCGGGGGGACGAGGCCGCCGGGAAGCGGCCCGGCGGCCGGGCGCGGCGGTGGACACGAGCGGCCCGGCACAGCGTCCGTCTGCGGGCGGCGACCGGCGCGGCCCTGCTGACCTGCCTCGTCTTCTGCCTCGGCGGAGCCCTGGCCGGCAGCCATCCGTTCGGCCCCACCACCCGCAACACCGTCGACCTCGGCCAGCAGTACCTGCCGTACCACGCGTACTGGCGCAAGCTCCTGCTCGGCGACACCGACGGTGACCTGTTCCTGAACTGGAACTCCGGCTTCGGCTCGAACTTCCTCGGCGACTACGGCACCTATCTGTCCAGCCCGTTCGATCTCATGGTCGTCCTCTTTCCGGCGGACCGCGTCGAACTGGCCCTCTACGTCATCACCGCCGCCAAGATCAGCGCCGCCGGTGCGGCGATGGCGGTGCTGCTGCTGAAGCTGCGCCCCGGCCCGTGGCCGGTGGCCGCCGTGCTGGGAACGGCGTACGCGCTCTGCGGCTGGACCCTCAACTTCGCCGCCACCGTGCCGATGTGGCTGGACGGGCTGCTGGCGTTCCCGCTGCTGTGTCTGGTCGGCGAATGGGCCCGCGCCGGGCGCCACGCGGTACTCGGCCCGCTCGTCGTCGCCCTGGCCTGGTTCGCCAACTTCTACACCGCCTACATGGCGACCGTCGGCGCGGCCGTCGTCCTCACCGTCCGGCTGTTCACCGCGGACGACACCGGACGCCGGCGCCTGGCCGGTCTGCTGCGCGCCGCCCGTGGCGTGGCCGTGGGCATCGGCCTCGCGGCGCCGCTCGTCCTGGTGATCTTCATGGCCACCCGGGTCGCGGACCCGACCCCCGAGGTCACCTTCACCGCCGTGCCCTGGACGGAGGTGTTCGCCCGGCTGCTGCCGGCCACGGCGAGTGTGGCGTCCCCGGCCCTCTTCATCGGCACCCCCGCCCTGGCGCTGGCGCTGACGCTGCCCTTCAACAGCGCGGTGGCCCCGAGGGTCCGTATCGGCTGGACGGCGGCGATCTGCCTGGTCGCGCTCTCGATGCAGTGGGGGCCCACCCATCTGCTGTGGCACGCGGGCGCCTCGCCCAACGGCATTCCGTACCGTCAGAGCTTCGTGCTGTGCGCGCTGTTGCTGATCGCGGCCTGGCTCTCCACGGCCCGGGGACTGCCCCGGCCGCCCGCACTCCTGGGCGCCGGAGCGCTTCTCGCCGCGATGGTGTCCGCGTCCCGGGACAGCGTCGTCATCGACCGCTGGAGCCATCCGGTGTTCGGCGCCGCTCTCGCCGTCGGCGCGCTCGCCGCGGCGGGCGTTCTGGCCGCCCGCCGCTACGGCACCGGTGCCCGTGCCCTGCCCGCCCTGGCCGTCGTGCTCCTGGTCCTGGCCCAGGCCGGCGAGACCGCGATCACGGGTGGCCGGATCGAGCGGCAGCAGCTGAGCAAGGTCTCCTGGGCCCCGCGGCTCGGCCCCTGGCACGCGGACATGGCACGGGCGACCGAGGCGGCGGACGCCTGGCCGCGGTACCGCACGGACCCCGGCGAGGTGCCGGGCGGCAACGACGTCCTCCTCGTCGGCGGACAGGGCGCCGACCACTACAGCAGCCTCACGGCGGACATCACCTCCCGTACGCTCTCCTCCCTCGGCTTCGGCTTCTACGCCAAGGGGCGCCATCCGGTCAGCCTGGACAACCCCGTCACCGACGCGATCTTCTCCATCGGCACCCGGATGCGCTCCACGCCCTCGGCGCCCCCGCGCACCGACAGGCCGCCCCGGGCCACGATCAGCTCCACCGACACTCCCGTACCGCCCCTGGTCACCGTCCGCGAGGACATCCGCCTCCATGAGCGCGGGGCCGCCTTCACCGACTCCGCCTTCGCCAACCAGGAGTCGCTGCTCGGCGCCGACGTGTACGAGGAGCCGGCCCTGCGGCGGACGGACGGCGCCGACGGCGAGGCCACGCTCACGGCCGTCTGCCCCGCCGGTTCACAACTCTGGTTCTGGGCCCCGCGCTACCACGGCACGGCGGCGTCGGCGGGACAGCCGCCCGTGGACTTCGCCGGCAAGCTGCCGTCCGTCCTCGCCCCCATGCGGCCGCTCGGCACCGTACCGGCGTCCGGGACGGTACGGATCGACCTGCGCGCCACCGCCCCCGCCGAACCGGTCCTGCCGCCGGAGCCGGTCGGCTGCCTCGTCCGGGAGCGGCTCGACGCGGCCGTGCGGCAGCTGACGGCGACCGGGGCGACCGAGGTGCGCGCCTCCGGCCACTCCCTCTCCGCCGAACTTCCGGCCGGCAGCACCGGAACCGCCGTCGTCGCCGTGCCGCGCGTCTCCGGCTGGCGCTGCGCGGCGGGGGACGCGGAGCCCACGCCCGCCCGGCGCCATCTGGGCCTGCTGGCCGTTCCGCTCGACGGCACGGCCACGTCGATCCACTGCGTCTTCCGGCCGCCCGGGCTCCGCGCCGGCGGCGCGATCGGTGCCGTCGCGCTGCTCTGCCTGGCGGCCATCGGATTCCGGCACCGGTTTCCGCGCAGGACGGAAAGAGTTCACCCGGAGTGCACACCCGGCTCGGCCGGGCGGAATTGAGCGCCGATACGCTGCCGACCGATCGTCCTCGTACGGTGCGCAATCCCCGTATGACCGAGGTGAATTGTTCCCGTGTTCCCGTATCCCGTGTGTGAGTCTTGGGGTTCCGTGTGCCGAAACTGTCCGTCATCGTGCCGTTCCACAATGTCGGGATCTATGCCCCCGACACCATGCGCAGCCTCGCGAAGAACGCGGACCCGGATTTCGAGTTCCTGCTGATCGACGACTGCTCCACGGACGACACGCCGTACGTTCTCGACCGCTGGAAGAACCGGATCCCGAATGCCACCGTGATCCGTCACGAGACCAATCGGGGTGTGGCGCAGGCCCGTAACACCGGCCTCGACGCGGCGACCGGCGACCATGTGACCTTCCTCGACGGCGACGACTGGTACGCCCCCGGTCATCTGCGCGCCATGGTCCGCGGCATCGAGGCGCTGGGCTGCGACTTCGCCCGCACCGACCATGTCCAGTCGACCGGCAGGTCGCGCAGCGTCCGCTACGCCCCGGCCAAGCGGCGGGACACGGTGATGGACCCGCGCGACGGAATCGCCCCGGCGAACATGATCACGATGGTGGACTATCCGTTCGTCCCGTTCGGCATCTACGCCGGTCATCTTTTCCGCGACGGCGCCTCCCGTTTCGAGACGACGTTGCGCACCGCCGAGGACCGGCTCTGGATCTGGCGTCTCCATCTGAGAGCGACGTCCTATGCGGCGCTCAGTATCCACGGAGTCTTCTACCGCCGTGGTGTCACCACGTCCCTGACCCAGATCACCGACAACCGCCAACTGGACTTCATTCCGTCGTACGACCTGCTGCTCGAAGAGGTGTCCGCCGACGCCGAGGCCGACCGCTTTCTCCCGAAAGCCGTCCGCACCTACTGCGCCATGATCGCCTTTCATATGGGAAAGGCCGACCAGTACGAACCCGCGGTCGCCAAGCGCCTCCGGCACGATGTGACGGACGCCCTGCGCCGTATGCCGCAAGGGGTGCTCGACGAGACCCTGGCGACGATGGACACCGCACGCGGCACGCTGCTCCGCGGCCTGCGCGCCACCGGAAGGACCGCCTGACCCATGGACCCGCGCACCCGCCAGCCCGTGCAGATCTTCCAGGTGTCGACGTTGTACGGAGCCGCCACCGTGGCCGCCGCCCTCGACGCCGGCCTGTTCGGCGCCCGCGAGGACGCCCGCAGGCTCCTGCTGGTCTCGAACAACGCCGAGATCCCGGAGACCGCCCTGCGGCTGGAGGACATGACCGGCTACGACCGGATCGCCGCCCGCTTCGACTCCGCGATCGACTGGAACGACGCCATCCGCCCCCACCACCCCGGCACCTGGGCTCCCCGTCCGGAGGAGGCACCGCTGTGGCAGCGGGTGTTCCGCACGGCCTGGGGCCTGGGCGACGGACCGGTCGAGCTCGTCGTCGAATCCATCCAGGTCAACCCGGCCAAGGCGCTCGCCACCGTCTTCGCCGAGAGCTCCGTCGAGGTCTACGCCGACGGCCTGATGAGCTACGGCCCGACCCGCGACGAGCTGCCGCAGTCGATCGGCTGCCGCGTCCGGCGCCTGCTCCACCTCGACCTCGTGCCCGGCCTGCGCCCGCTGCTGCTCGCCGAGACCGGCGTCGAGCCCGAACTGGTGCCGGACGACGCCTTCCGCGGGGTGCTCACCGAGATCGCCGAAGCCGCCGACGGCGACCGGCTGGTGGCGGAGGCGGTCGAGGCCGCCCCGACCGCCCTGCTGCTCGGCCAGTACCTCGCCGTCCTCGGCATCCTCACCGCCGACGAGGAGGAGGAGCTGCACGTCCGCATGGTGCGCGGCGCCGCGGCGGCCGGGCACCGTTCGGTGGTCTTCAAACCGCACCCGACCGCACCCGCCCGCTACTCCCTGGCCCTGCGGGAGGCCGCCGAGGCGGAGGGGGTGCGGCTCACCGTCCTCGACGGTCCGCTGCTCGCCGAGACCTTCTACGAGCGCTGCCGCCCCCGGCTCGTCGTCGGCTGCTTCTCCACGGCGATGCTCACCGCCGCCGTGTACTACGGCGTCCCCGTCGCCCGTGTGGGCACCGGGACGATCCTGGAGCGGCTCACACCGTACGAGAACAGCAACCGGGTGCCGTTGACCGTCGTGGACCACCTCGTGCCCGACCTGGAGACCGGCGCCGACCCCGCCGTACCCGGCCCGACCCCCGAGACGCTCGCCCCGCTCGTCAGGGCCGTGGGGTACTGCATGCAGCCGAAGCTCCACCCCTCGCTACGGGAGGAGACCGCCGCGCTGCTCGCCGACGGCCTGGGCGAGCAGAGCACCGGCCGCTACTTCGACCGGGACCGGCTCGGCCGGCTGGGACTGCCCGGCGGTGACGCACCGCGGGCCGCCTCCCGGCTCCGCCGCCTGGGGCGCGCCCGGGGCTGACCAGCGGGAGTCGGGGAGGCTTCTGGGGGCGCTGCTCTCAGCCGCCCGCCGCTGAGTGGACGATCGTGAAGACGGCGCCCTCCGGGTCCGCCACCAGGGCGAGGCGGCCCATGGCGTCGTCCCACGGCGGCCGCAGGAGGCGCCCGCCCAGCTCGGTGACCAGCCCGGCGGCCGCGTCGGTGTCGCCGATCTCGAAGTACGTCATCCAGTGCGCGCCCCGGTCGCGGGGGAGGCCGGTGCCGACGCCGTGCAAGGAGGCGACCGGGCGTCCGTCCAGACGGAGGGTCAGAAAGTCGAAGTCGGCGGAGACGACCGGCTCGACGTCGTAGCGGAAGACCGTCCGGTAGAACTTGCCGACCGTCGACGTCTCGTACGTCAGAAGCTCGTTCCACACCGGGGTGCCGGGCGTGCCGGGGGCGGCCGTGCCGTGGTGCCGCTCGGCCTGCCAGACCCCGAAGACGGCGCCCGAGGGGTCCGAGCAGATCGCCATCCGGTCCGCCTCGCCCGCGTCGAGCGGGCCGACCGCGACCGTGCCGCCGCAGCAGCGGATGGTCTCCGCCGCCTCGTCGGCGTCGTCCGTCGCCAGATAGGTGGTCCAGGCGACCGGCAGATGCCGGTCGGGCGGCAGCTGGCCGATGCCCGCCACCTCCCTGCCGTCGAGCAGCGCACGCACGTACGGGCCGAGCTGCTGCGGGCCGGGTACGAACTCCCAGCCGAAGAGGGCGTTGTAGAACTCCTGCGTCGCGTCAAGCCCGTGCACCATCAAGCTCACCCAACAGGGTGTACCGGGTGTACGCCGAGTCGCCTCCGTCATCGTCACTCTCTCCTCGGACCATCGTCGTGGCCGTACGGGGGGGACAGGGCGTACGCACGAGGTCGTACGGGGCCGCCGGGGCCCGTTGAACAGGGCCGTAGCCCTTCCGTACCCGGCGTCCGTCCGCCGTACTCGCGTCTCGTCGGCGCGCCCCGTGCCGATGCTCGCACCACCGGGCGCGCGGTGCGTCGCGGCCGCGCCGCTTTTGGCGCGAATCCGCAGGAGGTTGCCCGGTTCGTCGCTTCCCTTTCCGCCGCAGTCCATCCGCCGTCCGCCGTTCATCCCTGTCTCGGCGTGGGCTGCGCGAGGATGGCACCCATGAAGCCCATCATCTCCGCGAGCGAACTCCTGAACGAGTCGGTCGGACCCCGGCCTCCTGTCCTCCTCGACGTCCGCTGGCAGCTGGGCGGCCCGCCCGGGCTGCCGGAGTACGAGGCCGGGCACATCCCCGGCGCGGTCTATGTCGACCTGGACACGGAACTCGCGGGCCCGCCCGGCGCGGGCGGCAGGCATCCGCTGCCGGACATGACGGTCTTCGGCGCGGCGATGCGCCGGGCCGGCGTCTCGGCGGACACCCCGGTCGTCGTCTACGACGGCGGACTCGGCTGGGGCGCGGCCCGCGCCTGGTGGCTGCTGCGCTGGACCGGCCACACGGACGTCCGGGTGCTGGACGGGGGGCTCGCCGCGTGGACGGGGGAGCTGTCGAAGGAGACCCCCCGGCCGCGGCCGGGTGACTTCACGCCGGCGCCGGGGGCGCGCGGGCTGCTCGACGCGGACGGCGCGGCGGCGCTGGCCCGCTCGGGGCTGCTGCTCGACGCTCGGGCGGCGGAGCGCTACCGGGGTGACGTGGAGCCGATCGACCCGGTGGGCGGACACATCCCGGGGGCGGTCTCGGCCCCGACGACGGAGAACGTGGCCGAGGACGGCCGTTTCCTCCCGGCGCAGGCGCTGGCCGCCCGCTTCTCGGCCCTCGGCGCCGCCGAGGGCACCGACGTCGCGGTCTACTGCGGGTCGGGCGTCTCCGGCGCCCATGAGGTCCTCGCCCTGGAGATCGCGGGCATTCCGGCGGCGCTGTACGCGGGCTCCTGGTCGGAGTGGTCCGCCGATCCCGCCCGGCCGGTGGCCAAGGGCCCGGACCCGCGGTAGCCCGGGCCCCTGACGCCTTGCCGAGGGGCGGAAACGCCCCACGGCCCCGGAGCTGCCGCACACGCGCGAGGCCCCCGCCGGGGTCGGCGGGGGCCTCGCGGACAGCAGCCGTCGTCGTACGACCGTCGTCAGTCCTGCTTCTTCCGGCGGGTGCCGAAGACGATCTCGTCCCAGCTCGGCACCGCCGCCCGCCGACCAGGACGGACGCCGTCCGCCTCGGCCTGGCGGTCCGTGGTGCCGGTGAGGCGGTCGCGGTGTCCCGAGACCGCGCGCGGCATCAGGACGTCGGCGTAGGCCGAGCCCGCGCCCGCCGAGGCGGCCGGGGCCGGGGGCTCCTCCGCCTCGGGTTCCTCTGCGGTCTCCGGGTCCGCGGGCTCCGGCACGACCATGTCGCCCCGGAAGTTCGGCACCGCCTCCAGGAGGCTCGTCAGGGAGTCCCGCTCCTCCTCCGGCTCGGGGCCGGGCAGCGCGGCGGCGGGCCGTTCCGGCTGGCGGTCCAACTGACGGTCCAGGGCGCGGTCCAGCGGCCTGTCCCGCGGCAGCCGGGCGATCCGAGGCACGAACGGGAAGCTCGGCTCGGGCGCCGCGGCGATGGTGTCGTCCGTCTCGCCGATCAGCGCGCGTGCCTCGTCGTCGACCGCCTGGACGAGCCGCCTGGGCGGGTCGTACGTCCAACTGGCCGTGTGCACCTCGCCCGCCACGCGGTAGACGAGCAGCACCTCCCATGTGCCGTCGTCACGGCGCCAGGAGTCCCACTGCACGGTGTCCTTCTCGGCGCCGCGCAGCAGCAGACGTTCCTGCACCGCCTCGCCGAGCTGCGGTCCGGTGTTCTCGCCGGGCCGGCGTACGGGCGTCTTGCGGGCCCGCTCCGCCATGAACGCCCGCTCCGCGAGCACCGGTCCCTCGAAGCGCCGCACGCGGTCGACCGGAATCCCGGCGAGCTGGGCGACTTCCTCGGCCGACGCACCGGCACGTATCCGCGCCTGGATGTCCCGGGGGCGGAGGTGGCTCTCCACCTCGATCTCGATCTGACCGAGCCGCGCCCGGTCGTTGCGTACGGCGGCGCGCAGCCGCTCGTCGATCGGAAGCGTGTACTCCGTGCTGTCAGCAGCCTTCAGCACCAGTCGTGTGCCGTCGTTGGAGACGGCCACGACACGCAGTTCGGGCATGGGGACCTCCCGGGTGGTGCCTGCCGACGTCACGTGCGTCGCTGCTTCCGCTAGTCGAGTGTGGCCTGCCCGGGTGCAGCCTGCCACAACCTTGCCGAGTTGCCCGGCGTGTCGGGCATGGACCCTGGAACGCCGTTATGGCACGGTTACCTCTTTACAACGCAGAGTGACCAGCGGTCACGCTGTGTTGCGGGTCCCCGTGCGGTGCCACGACGCCGCCGGTTCGAGTGCCGCCTTCGGCTCCCTCCCGTTGACCCCGAGCGCCCATGCGGGAGCCCGGACCCAGGGCTCGCCACAGTACTCCATTCGGGCCACCTGGGTGGACCGGCGCGCCGCCCAACTTCTCCGGCGGTACGGGAGTTGAGTGTTCGCGAACATCACCCTCACGTGTCGCTCTTCACAGAATCGCCAGAAGCGGAACTAATACCTTCGCCCATTTGTCCCTTCTGGGTGCATGGTTGAACGGATGAGCAGGCGAGGGCCCGGTATGGATCAGGCGAAGGCCGGCAGGGACGGCAAGGGCGGCGAGAACGGCGGGGGAGAGACGGCGAAGCGGCTCGATCTGAGCGTGGCTCAAGTCTCGGGCAGCGCCATCGCGGCGGTCGTGGCGGCCAAACTCGCCTCCACCCTCGGTGTGTACGGCACGATCCTGGGCGCCGGTGTGATCAGTGTCATCGCGACCTGTGGCGGTTCGGTCTTCCAGCACCTCTTCAAGCGGACGGGTGAACAGATACGGGTGGTCGCCGTCCAGGCCGAGCCGGTGAAGGCGTCACCCCGGCCCGCCCGCCGCGCCGCGCCCGATCGCACCCGGGTGCCTCCGGCCGCCGGTGAGCCCGCCGCGCCGCCGAACGACGGGGAGTTCGGCCTCCCGACGACCCACGGCACCCGCGTCCGGGGCTGGAAGCGCTCCGCCGTCGCCGCCGGGGTCGTCTTCCTCGTCTCCATGGGCGGTATCACCGGCTACGAACTGATCTCCGATCAGGACCTCAGCGGCACCCGGGGAACGACCACCTTCGGCTCGGTGGTCGGGCGCGGGGCGCAGGGCTCCTCCCCGGGCGCCCCGGCCACCGGCCGGACGCCCGGCGCGGAGTCCGGTACGGAGTCCGGTACGGAGCGGCGGCGGAACCAGGAGCCAGAGCAGGAGGAGGGCCAGGACTCTGAACAGGGCGGCGGCGGCCGGCCCCCGGAGGCCGGGCGGAGCACCCCGGACCCTGCCCCGACCCCCTCGGAGCCGACCGGTGGCGGTCCGGCCCCGACCCCTACGCCCACACCGTCCACGGCGACGCCCACCCCGGCCCCGACGGGGAGCCCGTCCGGCGGCGCCCCCGTCCCGGGCGCGCCGCCGCCGACGACGGCCGGGTGAAGGTCCGTCAGTCGCCCAGGACCCGCCGCAGATAGTCGTTGGCGAACAGCCGGTCCGGGTCAAGCCGGTCACGCAGGGCCGTGAACTCGGCGAAGCGCGGGTAGACCTCGGAGAGGTACGCCGCGTCCCGGGTGTGCACCTTGCCCCAGTGCGGCCGGCCGCCGTGCGCCGTCATGATGCGCTCCACCGCGGTGAAGTACCCGCGGTGCGGCGTTCCCTTGTAGAGGTGGGCCGCGATGTACACCGTCTCCCGGTCCGAGGCGGTGGAGAGCGCGATGTCGTCGGCCGGAGCCGTCCGTACCTCCACCGGGAAGCTCACCTTCAGCGGGGAGCGTTCGACCATCGCCTTCACCTCGCGCAGCGCCGCGACCCCCGCCTCGCGCGGCAGGGCGTACTCCATCTCCACGAAGCGCACCCGGCGCGGGGAGGTGAAGACCTTGTACGGGATGTCGGTGTACGTACGGGCCGACAGAGCGCGGCTGGCGACCTTGGCGAGCGACGGGATGACCGGAGGCACCGCGCGGCCCAGCGCGCACGCCAGCTGGAACACGCCGTTGGACAGGAGCTCGTCCTCGATCCAGGCGCTGACCGCTCCGGGCGGGGCGGCCGGGCCCGCGCTGCGGTTGTTGCGCTTGGTGCTGCAGTTGTCGGTGTGCGGGAACCAGTAGAACTCGAAGTGCTCGTTCTCCGCGTGCAGCGCGTCGAACTCCGAGGTCACCTTGTCGAAGGTCATCGGCTCCTCGCGCGCGGTGAGCAGGAAGACCGGCTCCACGGCGAAGGTGATCGCGGTGATCACGCCGAGCGCGCCGAGCCCGATCCGGGCGGCGGCGAAGACGTCCGGGTTCTCCTTCTCGGAACAGGTCATCAGCCGTCCGTCGGCCGTCACCAGTTCGAGCCCCCTGATCTGCGCGGCGATCGAGGCGGAGTCGCGGCCCGTGCCGTGCGTACCGGTGGACGTCGCCCCCGCCACCGTCTGCTCCATGATGTCGCCCATGTTCGTGAGCGAGAGGCCCTCCCGGGCCAGCGCCACGTTCAGCCGCTTGAGCGGAGTGCCCGACTCCACGGTGACGGTCATCGCCGCGCGGTCGATCCGCCGGATCCCGGCCAGCAGATGCGGGCGCACGAGCAGGCCGTCCGTCGCGGCGATCGAGGTGAAGGAGTGGCCGGTGCCGACCGTCTTCACCCGCAGGCCGTCCTCCGCCGCCCTGCGGATCGCCTCGGCGAGCTCCTCGGCCGAGGCGGGGCTCACCTCCCGTACGGGACGGGAGGTGACGTTCCCCGCCCAGTTACGCCACGGGCCGTTCGCCGTCCCGCTGCTCCCCGACCGCTGTGACCGTCCTGTCGCCGTCCTGTTCACGCTGCCCCTCCCCAGTCGGCACCGGCCTGCGCAGCCGGCGGTACCCCAGGAGACCCACCACGACCGCGAGCGCGCCCGAGACCACGGGCACCACGTACGCCGCCTCCGCCCCCGACGCGTCGACCACCCAGCCGGCGGCCGAGGAGCCGAGCGCCACACCGATCGCGAGCCCGGTACCGGTCCAGGTCATGCCCTCGGTCAGCTTGGTGCGCGGTACGTGCGCTTCGACGAGGGCCATGGTGGTCACCATCGTCGGCGCGATGGACAGGCCCGCGACAAAGAGCGCCACGGCCAGCAACGGCAGGTTCCCGGCCAGTAGGAGGGGGATCATACTCACGGCCATCGCGCAGACGCCCAGCAGCCACCTGCGGGACGGCTCGCTCTTGAGGTGGAGCAGCCCGAAGACCGCGCCTGCCAGGCAGGAACCGAGCGCGTAGACGGCGAGGACGAGACTGGCGGCGGCCTTGTGCCCCTGCTCCTCGGCGAAGGCCACGGTCACCACGTCGACCGAACCGAAGACGGCTCCGGTGGCGACGAACGCGAGGGCGAGGACCTGCAGGCCGGGGGAGCGGAGCGCGGAGCCGCTGCTGTGCTCCTCGCGGGGGTGCGGCCGGGGCTCGGTGGCGCGCTGCGAGGTCAGCCAGAAGACACCGATGGCCAGGAAGACGGCGGCGAACAGCGGGCCGGCCTCCGGGAACCAGACGGTCGACAGACCGATGGAGACGATGGGGCCGAAGATGAAGCAGACCTCGTCGACGATCGACTCCCACGAGTACGCGGTGTGCAGCTCGCGCGCCGAACCGTGGTAGATCTGCGCCCACCGTGCCCGGGTCATGGCGCCGACGCTCGGCACACAGCCGATGACGGCCGTGAAGACGAACAGGGTCCAGTCGGGGGCGTCCTGCTGGACACAGAGCAGGAGCCCGGCGGCCGCCACCAGGGAGACGACCGTCACCGGGCGCAGGACCCGGCGCTGGCCGTGGCGGTCGACCATCCGGGAGACCTGGGGGCCCAGCACCGCCGCTGACATCGCCAGCGTCGCCGAGAGCGCGCCGGCCAGGCCGTACCTCCCGGTGACCTGGGAGATCATCGTGACGATGCCGATGCCCATCATGGACAGCGGCATCCGGCCGAGGAATCCGGCCACCGAGAACGCCTTGGTACCGGGGGCCGCGAAGATCGCGCGGTAGGGACTGGGCAAGTGGATCTCCGGCATCACTCGGCACACGCCGTCACCCGGCATGTGTAGTTAACAGCTAAAGCCTACGGTGTTGAAGTGGATGGGCGGGCACCATTTTCCGGCCGGGCCGCGCCATCGGCTGTCACCGGCGGGTGGGAGGATCGGTGCCATGTCCGATCAGCACGATCCCGCCCCGTACGACGCCCTGCTGCTGCTCTCCTTCGGCGGCCCCGAAGGCCCGGACGACGTGGTCCCCTTCCTGGAGAACGTGACCCGCGGCCGAGGCATCCCGAAGGAACGGCTGAAGGAGGTCGGGCAGCACTACTTCCTCTTCGGCGGCGTCAGCCCGATCAACGACCAGAACCGCGCCCTGCTCGACGCCCTGCGCGCCGACTTCGAGGGGGCCGGCCTCGACCTGCCGGTCTACTGGGGAAACCGCAACTGGGCGCCGTACCTCACCGACACCCTGCGGGAGATGATCACCGACGGACGGCGGCACATCGCCGTCCTCGCCACGAGTGCGTACGCCTCGTACTCCGGCTGCCGCCAGTACCGCGAGAACCTCGCCGACGCGCTCGCCACGCTGGAGGCGGAAGGGCTGCCGCTGCCCCGCGTCGACAAGCTCCGGCACTACTTCAACCACCCCGGCTTCATCGGCCCCATGGTCGAGGGCGTGCTCGCCTCCCTGTCCGAGCTGGACGAGTCGGTGCGCGCCGGTGCCCACCTCGCCTTCACCACGCACTCCATCCCGGAATCGGCCGCGGACACCTCCGGCCCCGTCGAGGAGCACGGGGGCGGCGGAGCCTATGTGAAGCAGCATCTGGACGTGGCCCGGGTGATCGTCGAGGCCGTCCGCGAGGAGACCGGCGTCTCGTACCCCTGGCAGCTCGTCTACCAGTCCCGCAGCGGCGCCCCGCACATCCCGTGGCTGGAGCCGGACATCTGCGACCACCTGGAGAAGCTCCACGGCTCCGGCGTCCCGGCCGCCGTGATGGTCCCGATCGGTTTCGTCTCGGACCACATGGAGGTCCTGTACGACCTCGACACCGAGGCCACCGCCAAGGCCGCGGAGCTGGGCCTGCCGGTGCGCCGCTCGGCGACCGTGGGCGCGGACCCGCGGTTCGCCGCGGCCGTGCGGGACCTCGTCCTGGAGCGTGCCGCGCGCGAGCGCGGGGCACGGGTCGAACGCTGCGCCCTGGGAGCCCTCGGCCCGTCCCACGACATCTGCCCGATCGGCTGCTGCCCGGCCCGGGCCGAGCGGTCGGCGGCGGCCGGTGCCGACAGTCCGTACGCGTAAGGAGCGCCTGTGACCGAGCCCGTGAAACCCCTGCCGACCGGCCCCTCGACGACCGACCCGCTGCTCGGCGAGCTGCTCGGTCTCGCCCTGGAGGCCGCCCGGCGGGCCGGCGCGCTGCTGCGCGACGGACGGCCGGACGACCTGGCCGTCGCCCGGACCAAGTCCAGCCCGATCGACGTGGTCACCGAGATGGACATCGCCGCCGAGAAGCTGATCACCGGCTTCCTCGGCGAGCACCGCCCGGACGACGGCTTCCTCGGCGAGGAGGGCGCCGCCAGCCCCGGCTCCAGCGGTGTCCGCTGGGTGATCGACCCGCTCGACGGCACCGTGAACTACCTCTACGGGCTGCCGACCTGGGCCGTCTCCATCGCCGCCGAACGGGACGGCGAGACCGTCGTCGGCGTGGTCGAGGCGCCGATGCGCCGCGAGACGTACCGGGCGGTCCTCGGCGGCGGGGCGTACGCCGGCGACCGCCGGCTCGTGTGCCGCCCCGCGGCCCCGCTGGAGCAGTCGCTGATCTCCACCGGCTTCGCCTACGTCCAGACGGTCCGCGCCCACCAGGCCGACGTGGCCCAGCGCCTCATCCCGCGGGTCCGCGACATCCGCCGCGGCGGCTCGGCCGCGATCGACCTCTGCGACGTGGCCGCGGGCCGCCTCGACGCCTACTACGAACGCGGCCTCAACCCCTGGGACCTTGCGGCGGGGGACCTGATCGCCCGCGAGGCGGGCGCCAGGACCGGTGGACGCCCCGGTGAGCCCCCGACGGGCGAGCTGGCGGTGGCGGGCTCCCCAGGTGTCTTCGAGCCCCTCCAGAGCCTCCTGGAGGAGTTCGGCGCCTGGCACGACTAGGTCGTGTCGCGGGAGGGGATCCCGGGACGCGCAGGGGCCCCGGTGTCGATGACACCGGGGCCCCTGCGCGTCCGCGGGTCAGGCGGTGACGGCGCCGACCTGCACGCCGTGTTCGGCGGCCAGGCGGTGCAGGTCGTCGAGCTCGGCCTGCTCGACGTCCGCGAGGAAGTCGTCGCCCGTCTCGCGTGCCCGTGTGAGGTCGGTCTGCGCGCTCCTTATGCGCTGCAGCAGTCCTGCGGTGAAAGCGTCCATGGTGCGCCCCCTCGTCATGGGTCGGTGGCACGGGGGTGTGCCGAGGGTGGATGGATCACACGCTGCTACCTCTGGGGGACAGAGCGGTCAGTGGCGTGCCACATACAGGGCGTGATCGCGGGTGTGCAGAACGTCCTCCCCCGAGCGTTCCTCAGAGAAACCTCAACTGGCCCGTGACTCAGGTGAATTCTTCGCGCACCACCCGGCCGCCCTACCGGTGCGCCCCTGAGCGCCCCCACCGGGCCGCGGTCGGCCGGGACGCCCGGAACCCCCCCGCCGAGAGCCGGCCGCACCCCGCCTTACAGCCGGTTTACGCGCGTACCGGGCAGGATGGACACGCACAGTCAGTGCTCAGGAACCGCTCCGACCCCATCGAGGGCCGGAGCTCGCGGGAAGGAATTGCGACGTGCGCGTACTCGTCGTCGAGGACGAGCAGCTGCTCGCCGATGCTGTGGCCACCGGACTGCGCCGGGAGGCCATGGCCGTCGACGTCGTGTACGACGGTGCCGCCGCGCTGGAGCGCATCGGGGTGAACGACTACGACGTGGTCGTCCTCGACCGCGACCTCCCGCTCGTCCACGGCGACGACGTCTGCCGCAAGATCGTCGAGCTCGGCATGCCCACCCGCGTCCTGATGCTCACCGCGTCCGGTGACGTCAGCGACCGCGTCGAGGGGCTGGAGCTCGGCGCCGACGACTACCTCCCCAAGCCCTTCGCCTTCACCGAGCTCACCGCGCGCGTGCGGGCCCTCGGCCGGCGCACCACCGTGCCGCTGCCGCCCGTCCTGGAGCGCGCCGGCATCAAGCTCGACCCCAACCGCCGTGAGGTCTTCCGCGACGGCAAGGAGGTCCAGCTGGCGCCGAAGGAGTTCGCCGTCCTGGAGGTCCTGATGCGCAGCGAGGGCGCGGTCGTCTCGGCCGAGCAGCTCCTGGAGAAGGCCTGGGACGAGAACACCGACCCGTTCACCAACGTCGTACGGGTCACGGTGATGACCCTGCGCCGCAAGCTCGGCGAACCCCCGGTCATCGTCACGGTCCCCGGCTCCGGCTACCGGATCTGACCGGTGGCCGCGACTCCGGCGCCCCTGCAGACGCCTCCGAAACCGACCTGGGACCCCCGCGACCCCGTCAGACCCCTGCTGCGACCGACCATCCGGATACGGCTCACGCTGCTCTACGGCGGGATGTTCCTGATCGCCGGCATCCTGCTGCTGTCGATCATCTACCTCTTCACCACCCAGGCCCTGAGCCTCAGCGCCTCCGAACTGCCCTTCAAGATCGTCAAGGGCGACGTGCTGCCCACCACCTCGTGGTGCGACCTGCCGGAGGCGGGCACGGGCGACCAGTTCAACCAGGCCGTCACGGCCTGTATGAAGCACCAGCGGGACCTGGCTCTGGACGACCTCCTGCGCCGCTCCCTGTTCGCTCTGCTCGGCCTGAGCATCATCGCCTTCGCCTTCGGCTACGCCATGGCGGGCCGGGTCCTCTCCCCGCTCGGCCGGATCACCCGGACCGCCCGCCAGGTGGCCGGATCCGACCTCGCCCGGCGGATCGAGCTGGACGGCCCCGACGACGAGCTGAAGGAGCTGGCGGACACCTTCGACGAGATGCTGGAACGGCTGGAGCGCGCCTTCACCGCACAGCAGCGGTTCGTCGCCAACGCCTCGCACGAACTGCGCACCCCGCTGGCGATCAACCGCACCCTCCTGGAGGTCCACCTCTCGGATCCCGGAGCCCCGGTGGAGCTCCAGCAGCTCGGCAAGACCCTGCTCGCCACCAACGAGCGCAGCGAGCAGCTGGTCGAGGGCCTGCTGCTGCTCGCCCGCAGCGACAACCAGATCGTCGAGCGCAAGCCCGTCGACCTCGCCGAGGTCGCGTCGCGCGCCATCGACCAGGTGCACGCGGAGGCCGAGGCCAAGGGCGTGGAGATCCGCGGGGAGCGTGCGCCGGCCGTCGTCCAGGGCAACGGCGTCCTGCTGGAGCGGATCGCCCTGAACCTGGTCCAGAACGCCGTGCGGTACAACCTCCCGGAGGGAGGCTGGGTGGAGGTGACCACCGAGACCGAGCACGGCCAGGCGGTCCTGGTGGTCTCGAACACGGGACCCGTGGTCCCGGCGTACGAGATCGACAACCTCTTCGAGCCGTTCAGACGGCTGCGGCAGGAACGCACCGGGAGCGACAAGGGGGTCGGGCTCGGCCTGTCGATCGCCCGCTCGGTGGCGCGCGCCCACGGCGGGCGTATCATCGCGGAGCCCCGGGAGGGCGGTGGTCTCGTGATGCGTGTCACTCTCCCGATCTGACACACTTCGAGTACCCGCCGGGTTCCGTTCGCTTTGCGCGGAATTTCCGGGGTCCGTTCCTGAGACGCCCCTGTGTGATCGATCACAGGAAACCACACAGGCCTCTCTACTCTCCGTGATCGGGAATTCCATCGGAAAACCAGGAAAAGTCCGGGTTTCCGGGGGCCTTGATGACGGGAAGTACACGGGGTGGCGCCCGTGAAGGACGGCCGAGGGACCGTGTACGGTCCCGTTCGCCACCCAAAGCCGATCACTCGTGAGAGGGCGGGCTGGGTGTCGATTGAGTAACAGACCTTGATGTGAGGCAAAATCTCCGCCTCGGGTCGGGCACAAGCCCGGCCTCTCACGCGTTACGTGCGCTGGAGACACCGCAACCACCCAGAGGGGGAGAGCGACATGGCAACGGATTACGACACCCCACGCAAGACCGACGACGACGTCGACTCGGACAGCCTTGAGGAACTGAAGGCCCGCCGGAACGACAAGTCGACCTCGACGGTCGACGTCGACGAGTTCGAGGCCGCAGAGGGCCTGGAACTGCCCGGCGCGGACCTCTCGAACGAGGAGCTCGCCGTCCGGGTCCTGCCCAAGCAGGCCGACGAGTTCACCTGCATGAGCTGCTTCCTCGTGCACCACCGCAGCCAGCTGGCTCGGGAGAAGAACGGTCAGCCGATCTGTCGCGACTGCGACTGAGATCGGACGGCCGTGGCAGGCGACACACCGTCCCGGAAGCGACGCTTCCGGCTTCATGGGAAGCCGGAGGCCGATCAGGGCGGCCCCGGCCCGGCAGAGGGTGCCCAGCAGGCCCCCGACGCCGAGCACACCGCCCACCTGCCCTCCTTCGGCGCGCGTGACGACGGGCGAGGCCCCTCGGCCTCGCTCGAAGCTGCCCCGACCTCGCGGTCGGCACCGACGGAGCGGCAGGAGGCGCGCCACGGGCGCCTCGACGCCGTCAAGCGCGTGGCCAACCCGGCGCGCGTCCAGCTCGACCGTATGAAACTCGACCGCGCGCGGATCGACGCCGTCAAACGCGGCGTGAAGCGTGGCGGCCGGAGCGCCAAGGCCGGGATCGGCTACCTCGCCGACCGGGTCATCGAGCTCGCCCCGCGCGTTCCGGTACGGGACCTGGCGACTCTGCGCCGCCAATTCCCGGGCCTCGGCCCCGAACAGATCGCCGACAGACTCGTCGCGGGCGCGGCCAACGCGAGCTCGACCGTCGGCGCGGGCGTCGGCGCCGCCGCGATGCTCCCCGTGCCCCCCGCCATGCCGGCCGAACTGGCCGCCGAGATCACCGGGGTCGCGGCGATCGAGCTGAAGCTCATCGCGGAACTGCACGAGGTGTACGGCCTGCGGCCGCCCGGCACGCTCACCCAGCGTTCGACGGCCTATCTGACCTCCTGGACGGAGGAGCGGGGCATCGACCCCACCAAGCCGACCACCCTCAACGCCGCGCTCGGGGGCCAGCTCAAGCGCGAACTGCGCCAGCGGATCATGAAGCGCATGGTGCGCAATCTGCCCAACCTGATGCCGTTCATGGTCGGCGCCGCCGTCGGCGCGGTGATGAACCGACGCGACACCAAGAAGCTCGCCGAACACGTCCGCGAGGACCTGCGGCGACGCCAGGTCCCCTGGGACGCCCTGGAGGGACTGCCCCCGCTGGAACAGCCCGACAACCCCAAGGAGATCGGCTTCTAGGCCGAGGTGCCGCCCGGCGCCGGCGCGTCCCGCGCCTCGGAGTCCTCGCTGTGCGCCCTCGCGGCCTCCAGGGCCGCCACCAGACCTTGCGGGTCACGGCTGGACAGATAGACGTACGGCGTCGGGTCCGCCGGGTCGGTGACCTCGACCCGGACCGCCCCCGGGACGTAGCTGCGCAGCAGCATGAAGGCGCGCGGATCGGCCTTGAACGTGCGCCACGCGCGCGCCTCCTCCGCGTCGAGCGCCTCCGGCGTCCCCAGCGCCGACACCGGGATCCGCGCGTCGCCCGCGACCAGGGAACCGGCGACGACCCGGATGCGGGCGGAGCCGTAGGAGGAGACGGCGACGGCGGCCAGCGCGCCCGCCCCGATCACTCCGCACAGCGTCGGGACCGTGCCCAGCGGAAACATGACCAGACCGCCGGAGAGGCCCAGCAGGGCCGCGATCACCCACCAGGAGCGGGGAGCGGTCAGACGCTCGTCGAAACGCGGCGCGGAGGACGGTACGGAAGGCTGCATGCCTCCAAGCTTGGCACGGCGCGACCCGCCCCTACCCGCGCGGGTAAGGTCTGCGGCTGTGACTGCAACATCTGCCGCCCTCACCCCGCCGGCCGACGCCATACCGCCGGTACGCCACCCCGACGCGCCGGCCCCCGGCGAGCTGCTCGGCGCGCACTACGAGCACTGCTTCGGGTGCGGCGGCGGACAGCCCCACGGTCTGCACCTGGAGGCACGGGCCGGCGAGGGCGTGACCGTCACCGCCGAGTTCACCGTGACCCCCGACCACCAGGGCGCCCCCGGCCTCGCGCACGGCGGCGTCCTCGCCACCGCGCTCGACGAGACCCTCGGCTCCCTCAACTGGCTGCTGCGGGTCATCGCCGTCACCGGCCGCCTGGAGACCGACTTCGCGCGGCCCGTCCCCGTCGGCACGGTGCTGCACCTCCAGGCCGAGGTCACCGCCGTGCACGGGCGCAAGATCTACTCGACCGCGACCGGCCGGATCGGCGGGCCCGAGGGCCCCGTCGCCGTCCGCGCCGACGCCCTCTTCATCGAGGTCAAGGTCGACCACTTCATCGACAACGGCCGGCCGGAGGAGATCCAGGCGGCCATGTCCGACCCCGACCAGGTCCGGCGCGCCCGCGCCTTCGAGGTGAACCCCTGATGCGCAACCCTGTCGACGTACTCATCCGGCGCGTGGATCCGGACGTACCCATTCCGACCTACGGCCACCCCGGTGACGCGGGGGTCGATCTGGTGACCACCGAGGCGGCCGTCCTGGCGCCCGGCGAGCGGATCGTGCTCCCCACCGGTATCTCCATCGCCCTGCCCGACGGCTACGCCGCCTTCGTGCACCCCCGCTCCGGTCTGGCCGCCCGGCTGGGTATCGCGCTGGTGAATGCCCCGGGGACGGTGGATGCCGGGTACCGTGGAGAGATCAAGGTGATCGTGGTCAATCTGGACCCCCGCGAGAGCGTGCGGTTCGAGCGGTTCGACCGGATTGCCCAACTTGTCGTCCAGCAGGTCGAGAAGGTGCGCTTCCACGAGGTGGCGGAGCTTCCCGGCTCCGCGCGGGCCGAGGGGGGCTTCGGTTCCACCGGCGGTCACGCCGCCGTGGACGGCACAACGGGTGGGAATCGATACGCTTCGGTCGTATCCGACCGGGAAGGACAGTGACGTGTTCGGACGTCGCAAGAAGAGTGGTTCCGCTGACGGCGTGGCGGACGCAGCGGGCGAGGCCGAGCAGGTCGTCGACGAGGTCGAACCCCGTGACGGCGAGGACGCGGCGGGCCGGCCGCGTCGGGTGAATCTTCCGCCCGCGCCCCGCCCCGACGGGCCGTGGGACATCTCCGAGGTCTCCCGCCCCGAGGACGGCCGGGTGGACCTGGGCGGCATCTTCGTGCCCGGCGTCGAAGGCATGGAGCTGCGCGTGGAGGTGGCGGGCGACGCGATCGTCGCGGCCACCGTCGTCCTGCGGGACAGCGCCGTGCAGCTGCAGGCGTTCGCGGCGCCGAAGAAGGAAGGCATCTGGGGCGAGGTCCGCGAGGAGATCGCCTCCGGCATCACCCAGCAGGGCGGTGTCATCGACGAGGTCGAGGGCCCCCTCGGCTGGGAGCTGCGGGCGCAGGTCCCGGTGCAGCTGCCGGACGGCACCGGAGGCGTGCAGCTGGTGCGCTTCGTGGGCGTCGACGGGCCCCGCTGGTTCCTGCGCGGAGTGATCTCCGGGCAGGGCGCGGTGCAGCCCGAGGCGGCCGGTCTCCTGGAGCAGATCTTCCGGGACACCGTGGTCGTCCGGGGCGACGGGCCGATGGCTCCGCGCGACCCCATCGTCCTCAAGCTGCCGAACGACGCCCAGATGGTGCCCGAGGGCATCCAGCAGGAGGACCAGGAGGGCTCGCGCTTCTCCGGCGGCATGGGCCAGCTCCAGCGCGGACCGGAGATCACCGAGGTCCGCTGAATCACGGCAGGGCCGGTGGGCCGTGTCCCGTACACCAGGTACGGGGACACGGCCCACCGGCCGTCGGTGCGTCAGAATGCCGTCAATACGGTCCCAGGGCGGTGTCACCCGTACAGAACGTCCGTTTCGCTGGACGTAAGGTCGAGCCATGGGTGGACGCGGCAAGCTACGGATCTACCTCGGTGCGGCTCCCGGCGTCGGCAAGACGTACGCCATGCTCTCCGAGGCGCACCGCCGCGTCGAACGCGGTACCGACTGCGTCGTCGCCTTCGTCGAGCACCACGACCGTCCTCGTACGGAGGCGATGCTGCACGGCCTGGAGCAGGTCCCGCGCCGCTCCCTCGTCCACCGGGACGCCGTCTTCACCGAGATGGACGTGGACGCCGTCCTCGCCAGGCGGCCCGCCGTCGCCCTCGTCGACGAGCTCGCGCACACGAACGTCCCCGGCTCCCGCAACGGCAAGCGCCGGCAGGACGTCGAAGAGCTGCTCGCCGCCGGGATCGACGTCATATCGACCGTCAACATCCAGCACCTGGAGTCGCTCGGGGACGTCGTCGAGACGATCACCGGGGTGCGGCAGCGCGAGACCGTCCCCGACGAGGTCGTCCGCCGCGCCGATCAGATCGAGCTGGTCGACATGTCGCCCGAGGCGCTGCGCCGCAGGATGGCCCACGGCAACATCTACAAACCGGACCGGATCGACGCCTCCCTGTCCCACTACTTCCGGCCCGGCAACCTGACCGCGCTGCGGGAACTGGCGCTGCTGTGGACCGCCGACCGGGTCGACGAGTACCTCCGGCACTACCGGGGCGAGCACAACATCCGCTCCACCTGGCAGGCCCGCGAACGGATCGTCGTCGGCCTCACCGGCGGCCCCGAGGGACGCACCCTCATCCGGCGCGCCACCCGGCTGGCGGAGAAGGGCGCGGGCGGCGAGGTGCTCGCCGTCTACATCGCCCGCAGCGACGGGCTCACGGCAGCCTCCCCCGAGGAGCTGGCGCTCCAGCGGACCCTGGTCGAAGACCTCGGCGGAACGTTCCACCACGTCATAGGCGACGACATCCCCTCCGGACTGCTGGAGTTCGCGCGGGGCGTCAACGCCACCCAGATCGTCCTGGGCTCCAGCCGCCGCAAGACCTGGCAGTACGTGTTCGGCCCCGGCGTCGGCCAGACCGTCGCCCGCGAGTCGGGCCCGGACCTCGACGTCCACATCGTCACCCACGAAGAGGCCGCCAAGGGACGCGGTCTCCCCGTCGCCCGCGGCGCCCGCCTCGGCCGCTCCCGGATCATCTGGGGCTGGCTCGTCGGCGTCGGCGGTCCCGCGCTGCTGGCCCTGCTCCTCACCCATGCCGACGCCGACCTCGGTCTGGCCAACGACATGCTGCTGTTCCTGGCGCTCACGGTCGCCTCCGCCCTGCTCGGCGGGGTGTTCCCGGCACTCGCCTCCGCCACCTTCGGCTCCTTCCTCCTCAACTGGTTCTTCACGTCGCCCCTTTACCACCTCACCGTCGCCGACCCCAAGAACATCGTCGCGATCGCGGTCTTCTTCGGCGTCGGCATGTCGGTGGCGTCGGTGGTCGACCTCGCGGCCCGCCGCACCCACCAGGCCGCACGGCTGCGCGCCGAGTCCGAGGTGCTGTCCTATCTCGCCGGCGGCGTGCTGCGCGGGGAGTCGGGTCTGGACGCCCTGCTCGAACGCGTCAGGGAGACCTTCTCCATGGACTCGGTGGCCCTCCTGGAACGGGAGAGCGACATCGGGCCCTGGCGGCGCGCGGCGAGCGTCGGCACGGGTCCCGCCGCCCGCCCCGAGGACGCGGACGTGGACATGCCCGTCGGCGAACACCTCGCGCTCGCCCTGATCGGACGCGCCCTGCCCGCCGAGGACCGGCGCGTACTCGGCGCGTTCGCCGCGCAGGCCGCGGTGGTGCTGGACCGGCAGCGGCTCGTCGGGGAGGCCGAGGAGGCCCGCAGACTGGCCGAGGGCAACAAGATCCGCACCTCCCTGCTCGCCGCGGTCAGCCACGATCTGCGCACCCCGCTCGCCGCCATCAAGGCAGCCGTCTCCTCACTCCGCTCCGACGACGTCGAATGGTCCGAGGAGGACCGGGCGGAACTCCTCGCCGGCATCGAGGAGGGCTCCGACCGCCTCGACCACCTCGTCGGGAACCTCCTCGACATGTCCCGGCTCCAGACCGGCACCGTCACCCCGCTGCTCCGCGCCGTCGACCTGGACGAGGTCGTCCCCATGGCGCTCGGCGGCGTCCCCGACGGCAGCGTCGGGCTGGACATTCCCGAGACCCTGCCGATGGTCGAGGTCGACAAGGGGCTCCTGGAACGCGCCGTCGCCAACATCGTCGAGAACGCGGTCAAGTACAGCCCGCCCGGCGTGCCGGTCACCGCCGCCGGCAGCGCGCTGGGCGACCGGGTGGAGCTGCGGGTCGTCGACCGAGGCCCAGGGGTGCCCGACGAGAGCAAGGACGGCATCTTCGAGCCGTTCCAGCGCTTCGGCGACGCCCCGCGCGGCTCCGGTGTCGGCCTCGGGCTCGCCGTCGCCCGGGGCTTCGTCGAGGCCATGGGCGGCACCCTCACCGCCGAGGACACGCCCGGCGGCGGGCTCACCATGACGCTCACCCTCAAGGCCGTGACGGAGCGGCTTCCGCCGCCCCCGCCCACCGCCGGCCCGCCGGCGCGGGTCGTCTCCTGACGGAAGCCCTCTCCCGTCCGGACGACGGCCGGAGAGACCCCCGGAGACACGCAGAGAGACCCCAGAGACACACGCCGAGAGACCTCCAGAGACACACGCAGAGAGAAGGATGCCTTCGATGACCCGGGTTCTCGTCGTCGACGACGAGCCGCAGATCGTCCGCGCGCTGGTGATCAACCTCAAGGCGCGGAAGTACGAGGTGGACGCGGCGGCCGACGGCGCCACCGCCCTCCGGCTCGCCGCCGAGCGCCATCCCGACGTGGTCGTCCTCGACCTCGGGCTGCCGGACATCGACGGCGTCGAGGTCATCAGGGGGCTGCGCGGCTGGACGCGGGTGCCGATCCTGGTGCTCTCGGCGCGGCAGACCTCGGACGAGAAGGTCGAGGCGCTGGACGCGGGCGCCGACGACTACGTCACCAAGCCCTTCGGCATGGACGAGCTCCTGGCCCGGTTGCGTGCCGCCGTCCGCAGGGCCGAGCCGGTCGGCGGCGACGGCGGGGTCGTGGTCGTCGAGACCGAGACCTTCACGGTCGACCTCGCCGCCAAGAAGGTGCACCGGGGCGGGAAGGACGTCCGCCTCACGCCCACCGAGTGGCACCTCCTCGAAGTGCTCGTCCGCAACAGCGGGCGCCTGGTCAGCCAGAAGCAGCTCCTCCAGGAGGTGTGGGGCCCGTCGTACGGCACCGAGACGAACTATCTGCGGGTCTACATGGCGCAGCTGCGGCGCAAGCTGGAGGCCGACCCCTCGCACCCGCGGCACTTCGTCACGGAGCCGGGCATGGGCTACCGCTTCGAGCACTGATCCGACCACGGGCACGTGCAGCGGCCCGGTCGCGGATCCGCCCCCGGGTCCCGTGACCGGGCCGGACGCTTCCCGGGCTCCGTCCGGGGCGGTTCGGCCGTCGGTGGGGGCCGGTAGGCTTTCGGTATGAGTGCTGCACCGCGTACAGGGAAGCCGGCCGGGCGCTTCCGCCGGATGCTCGACCGGCTGTCCACCTCGCAGGAGGAGCTGGAGTCCGTCGAGCTCCAGGAGGACGCCGAGGCCTCGGGGTGCACGCGTATCTGCGACTGCTCCGACCGCCAGATAGTCAAGGTGACTGGTACGTTGCGCACGGTCACCCTGCGCCCGCGGGCCGGTGTGCCGGCCCTCGAGGCCGAGCTGTTCGACGGCACCGCCCCGCTGGACGTGGTGTGGCTGGGCCGGCGGTCCATCGTGGGCATCGAGCCGGGCCGCAAGCTGATCGCCTCCGGACGGGTCTCCATGAGCCACGGCCGGCGGGTCCTCTTCAACCCCAAATACGAGCTCCGACCGCTCGGACAGGAGTAGCCGGTGACGTCCCTCGACAAGCCGACGAAGGATCAGGAACCCCAGGCCCAGGCCCCGAAGGAGGTCACCGAGGCGGCGCTCTTCGAGGCGTTCGGCGGCGTTCGGGGCATGGTCGAGACGGTCGTGCCGGGACTGCTCTTCGTCACGATCTTCACGATCAACAAGGACCTCCACCTCTCCGCGATCGCCGCGCTCGCGGTCTCCCTGGTCCTGGTCGCCGTCCGGCTGATCCGCCGGGACACCGTCAAGCACGCCTTCAGCGGCGTCTTCGGCGTGGCCTTCGGCGTGGTCTTCGCGATGATGACCGGCAACGCCAAGGACTTCTACCTCCCGGGCATGCTGTACACCCTCGGCCTCGCCCTCGCGTACATCATCACCACCCTCGCCGGCGTGCCGCTGATCGGCCTGATCCTGGGCCCGGTGTTCAAGGAGAACCTCTCCTGGCGGACCCGTAACCCCGGCCGCAAGAAGGCGTACGCCAAGGCGAGCTGGGCGTGGGGCCTGATCCTGCTCGGCAAGTGCGCGATCCTCTTCCCGCTGTACTGGTGGGCGGACACGACGCAGTTCGGCTGGGTTCTGGTCGCGCTGAAGATCCCACCCTTCCTGCTCGCGGTGTACCTGACCTGGGTCTTCCTGTCCAAGGCCCCGCCGCCGATCGATGTCTTCGCCGAGATGGAGGCGGAGGAGGAGGCCGAGAGGGCCCGCAAGGCGGCAGCGGCGCAGCGCCCGGAGGCGTAGCCGCTCGGCACGCACACGCGGGTCGCACGCACGCGTCGTTCGCCGGGCCGGTGCGGTCCGCACCGCTCGTACGTACGCGGAAGGGCCCGGGACCTGTCGAGGTCCCGGGCCCTTCTCCGTACGTACGCGACCGAGGCCGTACCGGCGTACCGGACCTACCGCTTCCGCGCCGGCCTCACCGGCGTGGCCGTCGTCAGCCCGTGGCAGGCTCGTCGCGGCGGACCGACAGCAGATCCTCCAGCTGCTCCTCGCGCGCCTGGGCGGCCACGAAGAGGAGCTCGTCGCCCGCCTCCAGGGTCTCCTCCGCGCTCGGGGTGAGCACCCGCGAGCCGCGGATGATCGTCACCAGGGAGGTGTCCTGCGGCCAGGCCACATCGCCCACCGGCGTCCCCGAGATCGCCGACTCCGGCGGCAGGGTCAGCTCCACGAGGTTGGCGTCGCCGTGGCTGAAGCGCAGCAGCCGCACCAGGTCGCCGACGCTCACCGCCTCCTCCACCAGGGCCGACATCAGACGCGGCGTCGACACGGCGACGTCCACGCCCCACGACTCGTTGAAGAGCCACTCGTTCTTCGGGTTGTTCACCCGGGCGACCACGCGCGGCACGCCGTACTCGGTCTTCGCGAGCAGCGACACGACCAGGTTCACCTTGTCGTCACCGGTCGCCGCGATCACCACGTTGCAGCGCTGCAGCGCCGCCTCGTCCAGCGACGTGATCTCACAGGCGTCGGCGAGCAGCCACTCCGCCTGCGGCACCCGCTCCACCGAGATGGCGGTCGGCGCCTTGTCGATGAGCAGTACCTCGTGGCCGTTCTCCAGGAGCTCGCCCGCGATGGACCGGCCCACCGCACCCGCGCCCGCAATAGCGACACGCATCAGTGACCGCCCTCCTCAGGCCCCTCGGCGAAGGCCGCCTCGACCTTCGCGATCTCGTCCGTACGCATCATCACGTGCACGAGGTCGCCCTCCTGCAGCACCGTCTGCGAGGACGGGATGACCGCCTCGCCCAGCCGCGTGAGGAACGCCACGCGCACGCCCGTCTCGTCCTGCAGCCTGCTGACCTTGTGGCCGATCCAGGCCGGGGAGGTGTGCACCTCGGCGAGCTGCACGCCGCCGCTCGGGTCCGTCCACAGCGGCTCCGCGCCGGAGGGGAGCAGCCGCCGCAGCATCTGGTCGGCGGTCCAGCGGACGGTCGCGACGGTCGGGATGCCGAGCCGCTGGTAGACCTCGGCGCGGCGGGGGTCGTAGATCCGTGCCGCCACGTTCTCGATGCCGAACATCTCGCGCGCCACCCGCGCCGCGATGATGTTGGAGTTGTCGCCGCTGCTCACCGCGGCGAAGGCACCCGCCTCCTCGATCCCCGCCTCGCGCAGCGTGTCCTGGTCGAAGCCGACGCCGGTCACCCGGCGCCCGCCGAAACCGGAGCCGAGACGACGGAAAGCCGTCGGGTCCTGGTCCACGACGGCGACGGTGTGCCCCTGCTGCTCCAGGGTCTGCGCGAGAGCGGCTCCCACTCGCCCGCAGCCCATGATGACGATGTGCACGTCCCCTTACCCCGCACTCCTGATCGCCTTGCCGACCTGCGAAAACACCCTGCTCACAACTTTCCTCACCCGACTTGCCCGGGTTGGGGCGGACAGCGCCCTGCCGTGCTGCCCGGTCCGAGCTTATGCGTCAACCATGGCCAGGACCGCATCCGAGGTGGTACCCACGGAGATTCCGTGCGGATCGTGGGGTGCCAGGTGGGCGTGGCGCTTTTCGAACGCTTACGATCCTCTGCGTGTCCAAACTGACCGACGTGCCCAAACGGATCCTGATCGGGCGGGCCCTGCGCAGCGACAGGCTCGGGGAAACCCTCCTTCCGAAGCGCATCGCACTCCCCGTCTTCGCCTCCGACCCGCTGTCCTCGGTGGCGTACGCACCGGGTGAGGTGCTGCTCGTCCTGTCGATCGCGGGCCTGTCGGCGTACCACTTCAGTCCGTGGATCGCGCTGGCCGTCGTGGTCCTGATGTTCACGGTCGTCGCCTCCTACCGGCAGAACGTGCACGCCTACCCCAGCGGCGGCGGTGACTACGAGGTCGCCAACACCAACCTCGGCCCGAAGGCCGGACTGACCGTCGCCAGCGCCCTGCTCGTCGACTACGTCCTGACCGTCGCCGTCTCCATCTCCTCCGGCATCGAGAACCTCGGCTCGGCCATCCCGTTCGTCGTCGAGCACAAGGTCGCCTGCGCGGTCGGCGTCATCGTGCTGCTGACCCTGATGAACCTGCGCGGCGTGAAGGAGTCCGGCAGCCTCTTCGCCATCCCGACGTACGTCTTCGTCGCCGGCGTCTTCATCATGATCGCCTGGGGCGCGTACCAGGGCATCGTCCTCGACGAGACCATGAGGGCCCCCACGGCCGACTTCGAGATCAAGCCCGAGCAGGAGGGTCTGGCCGGCTTCGCCCTGCTCTTCCTCCTGCTGCGCGCCTTCTCCTCCGGCTGCGCCGCGCTCACCGGTGTCGAGGCGATCTCCAACGGCGTCCCCGCCTTCCGCAAGCCGAAGTCGAAGAACGCGGCCACCACGCTCGCCCTGATGGGCGGCCTGGCCGTCACCATGTTCTGCGGCATCATCTTCCTGGCGATGGCCACCAACGTACGGATGGCCGAGCACCCCGCCATCGACCTGCTGCGCAACGGCGTCCCGGTCGGCGAGGACTACGTCCAGGACCCGGTGATCTCGCAGGTCGCGGCCGCCGTCTTCGGCGACGGCACCTTCTTCTTCGTGGTCCTCGCCGCGGCCACGGCGCTCGTCCTCTTCCTGGCCGCCAACACCGCGTACAACGGGTTCCCGCTCCTCGGCTCGATCCTCGCCCAGGACCGGTACCTGCCGCGGCAGCTGCACACCCGCGGCGACCGGCTCGCCTTCTCCAACGGCATCGTGCTCCTCGCCGGCGCCGCCGCGCTGCTGGTGTGGGTCTACGGAGCCGACTCGACGAAGCTGATCCAGCTGTACATCGTCGGCGTCTTCGTCTCCTTCACCCTCAGCCAGATCGGCATGGTCCGGCACTGGAACCGGCACCTGAGGACGGAGAGGGACCCGGTCCAGCGCCGCCGCATGATCCGCTCCCGCGCGATCAACGCCTTCGGCGCCTTCTTCACCGGCCTCGTCCTCGTCGTCGTCCTCGCCACCAAGTTCACCCACGGCGCCTGGGTCGCGCTGCTCGGCATGGTGATCTTCTACGGCACGATGACCGCGATCCGCAGGCACTACGACTCCGTGGCGGAGGAGATCGCGGCCGCCGAGGAGCGTCCCGACGAGTACGTACGCCCGTCGCGGGTCCGTTCCGTCGTCCTGGTCTCCAAGCTGCACAAGCCGACGCTGCGCGCCCTCGCCTACGCCAAGCTGCTGCACGCCAACGAGCTGGAGGCGCTGAGCGTCAACGTCGACCCGGCCGAGACGAAGGCGCTCAAGGCCGAGTGGGAGCGGCGGGGCATCAACGTGCCGCTGAAGATCCTGGACTCGCCGTACCGGGAGATCACCCGGCCGGTCATCGAGTACGTGAAGAACATCCGCCGGGAGAGCCCGCGGGACGCCGTCTCCGTCTACATCCCCGAGTACGTCGTCGGCCACTGGTACGAGCACTTCCTCCACAACCAGAGCGCCCTGCGGCTGAAGGGCCGCCTGCTCTTCACCCCCGGCGTGATGGTGACGTCCGTCCCCTACCAGCTGCGGTCGTCCGAGGTCGCCAAGAAGCGGGAGCGCAAGCGGCAGGACTGGAACGCGCCGGGTTCGGTGCGCCGGGGCCCGGTCGAGAAACGGCCGAAGGAACCGGCCGGCAAGGACACGTAGACTGGTGGGGGGGCGCGCGCGCGCCCCCCCCCACCCGAAAACGCGACGAGACCCCCGCACCCCCAAACAACAAAAACCTCAAAGGGCGAGGGCGGTGAAAGACAACGAGG